>NZ_JBEZFW010000006.1:269548-718099 GCF_040649695.1 Nonomuraea sp. NPDC048901
CCGCAGGCAATGCGTCTCCCCGAGGTCAGGACGTGCCTTCGCCTGCCCAAGGCACTTCATCGTCCACCGCGGACAACCCCTCTCTCCGAGGCGATATGCCGTTCTCCCAGGACGGGTTGTCGTCCGGTACGGGCACCGACAGCGGTCAGTTCGAGGGCGCTTCCTATACCGGTGGCCAGGCCGAGGATGATCCGTACCAGGATGATCCGTACCAGGGTGGCCGACGTGGGGAGAGGCGCTCCGGTAGAGGACGGCGATCAGGTGGGCGGGGTGGGAAGGGGGCACGTTCGGCGGGCTCTCGGGGGCGTGGCGGGTGGCTTCCCGACGGGCCCGATGAGGGGTCGGCCGCCGGGGCCGCTCCCAACGCCGACCCTGAGTCGGTGGCTCGGGCCATCTGCCTCCGTCTGCTCACGATGGCTCCCAAGACGCGAGCCCAACTGGCTGAGGCACTCCGTAAGCGTGACGTGCCGGATGAAGCCGCGGAGGCGGTCCTCGATCGCTTCTCCGAGCTGGGCCTGATCAACGACGAGGCATTCGCCGAAGCCTGGGTCGACTCCCGCCACCACGGTCGTGGACTCGCCAAACGCGCTCTGGCCGCGGAGCTTCGCCACCGCGGCGTCGACTCCGAGACCGTCAACGAGGCCGTGGACCGCCTCGAGCCCGACCAGGAGCTCGAAACGGCACGCCGCCTCGTCGAACGCAAGCTGTCCTCCACTCGCGGCCTGGACCCTCAGGTCCGTACTCGCCGCCTCGCCGGGATGCTGGCCAGAAAGGGGTACGCCCCGGGACTGGCCTTCCGCGTCATCCGCGAGGCACTGGAGACAGAGGGCGTCGAAATCGAGGACGACTTCTCCTGACCTCCACACGGCCCCCGCCCCCACCGGATCACCTCCCTCACACACACGTTCCACACCGGGGTGCGGACTGTCCGAGGGGTGCCCGGCTCTTCGGGTGAGGTGTTTGGGTCCTGCCGGCAGCGGAGGCGGGCCTCTTTGGTCGGGCTCGAGGTTTGGGGGTAGGGCGTGCGTAGTTGCGTGTGGAGCGGCATTTCGGGGCAGAAGCGGGAAATCTGCCTCAATGAAGAGATGCAAGCCCTTAAGACACGCTTGATGACTCGTTTGCTTGCTCGTGACTTGTTCGACGCATAACCTCGACGGCAGTGAGGAGTTACTCCGCGCAGTGCGGATTGCCATACCGGTGATTGACGGACGAACGAGCTCGGTGGATCGAGGCAGGCGAGGTGTCGGCTACCCCAGTCGACGCCCGGTCAGTCTTGGTTGGATATCGGTCGTGGTGAAGATGCCGATTGGGCGATCAGCGCCGCGCATGTGACCCCTCCCGTTTTGAGGGCGCGTTACGAGTCTTGACGACGCGAGGAGGGCGGGGAGCACATGGGGCCGCTTGTCGTGGTGCTGTCGGTGGCGGTGCTCCTGCTGGCGTTCGGGATGATCGCCGCGTTGCTCATCGTCGTCCGCCGCACATCGGGCAGCGGTTCGCGAGTGCTCAAGCCGAGCCCCGAGCAGCTGCAGGCCGTACACGAGGAGCTTGAGCTGGCTCGTGAAGAGGCCGGGGCGATCCGGGGCAAGGCCGAGTCCGATGCCGAGGAGATCCTGCGCAGGTCGGCGGCCGCCGCCGAGAGCGCGGCGCAGTTGCGGCGCGAGGTCGAGGAGGAGGGGCGGATACTCAAGGCCGAGCTCAAGGAGCTCCGGGCCGACCTCGAACGCAGGGAAGGGCGGCTGGCCGAGCGCGAGCAGCGGCTCGATGAGGAGGCCAGGCGGCAGGCCGAACGTGATCGCAAGCTGGGCGAGACCGAGGTCGAGCTGGCCGACAGGCGCGCGGAGCTGCTGCAGGTCGAGGACGAGCGGCGGGCGATCCTCGAGCGCGTCGCCGGGCTCACCGGAGAGCAGGCCAAGAGCGAGCTGGTACGCGAGATCGAGAACCAGGCCAAACGCGAGGCCGCGCTGATCGTCAGGGAGATCGAGGGCGATGCGCGCAAGGAGGGCGAGAAGCGCGCTACCAAGATCGTGACGCTGGCCGTGCAGCGGATGGCGGCCGAGCAGACGGCCGAGTCCGTGGTGAGCGTGCTGCACCTGCCCGGCGACGAGATGAAGGGCCGGATCATCGGGCGTGAGGGGCGCAACATCCGGGCGTTCGAGTCGACGACCGGCGTGAACCTGATCATCGACGACACACCGGAAGCGGTGTTGCTGTCGTGTTTTGACCCGGTACGCCGGGAAACTGCCCGGCTCACACTGGAGAAACTGGTACTCGACGGCCGCATTCACCCCCAGCGCATCGAGGAGGCGCACGAGCGCAGTCGTGCGGAGGTGCAGGACCTCTGCGCGCGGGCGGGAGAGGACGCGCTGGTCGAACTGGGCATCACGGACATGCACCCCGAGCTGACGCTGCTCCTCGGCCAGCTCCGATACCGCACCTCCTACGGGCAGAACGTCCTCAAACACCTCATCGAGTCCGCGCACATCGCCGGAATCATGGCCGCCGAGCTCAAGATGGACCAGTCGCTGATGAAGCGCTGCGCCCTCCTGCACGACATCGGCAAGGCGCTTACGCACGAGGTCGAGGGCAGCCACGCGCTGATCGGGGCGGAGATCGCCCGCCGATACGGCGAGCAGGAGGACGTGGTGCACGCCATCGAGGCGCACCACAACGAGGTCGAGGTCCGCACGGTCGAGGCCGTGCTCACGCAGGCGGCCGACGCGATCAGCGGCAGCCGTCCGGGCGCGCGACGGGAATCGTTGGAGGCGTACGTCAAGCGGCTGGAGCGGCTGGAGGAGATCGCGCAGTCGTACGACGGGGTGGAGAAGGTGTTCGCCATGCAGGCGGGCCGGGAGATCCGGGTGATGGTGAAGCCGGACGCGATCGACGACATCCAGGCGCAGGTGATCGCGCGGGATGTGGCCAAGCAGGTCGAGGAGGAACTGACCTATCCGGGGCAGATCCGCATCACCGTCGTCCGGGAGTCGCGAGCGACCGAGTTCGCGCGCTGAGGTTCGCGATCAGTGCATTCAGTGCATTCCGTGCTTTGCGCGCTGAAAGTCACGATCAGTTTTCTGTACGGCGTGGGGTGGGGGACGACCTGTCTGCCCAACCTGGCGTTTAGAGGCTCTTTTGGGAACCCCCTCGGGCCGATCGCCGCACTGCGTGCCGTTGGCCCGCTGGGCTCGCCGTAGATCGATGCAGGCCAGTGTGGATATGACCCGCCTCCGGTGGGGGCTCAGGCTCCGGGATGGCCGTGATCACCTTGTGCGGGTGGCTGGTGGGTGCCGTGCGGCCCGCCTTCCCGTCCGCCGTCCCCAAGGCGAGCGGTGGGCGCCGACGCGCGCCGTGGCGGTCGAGGACGCCCACGGGCTTCTGGGACTCTCGGCCCTCATCGAGGGTGGACCTGAGTTCTGGGGCTGGTCGCGCGATCCGAGCGGGGTCGTGGAGGCCGCCGTGATTGACCATGCTTCATTAAACAGAGTATGGTTGCCGGGCGCGTCAGAGAGATCCACATTGGCGCTGATCGTGATACTCGCGTCCACGGCCTCCGACCAGGGCACAGGGGACGAGCCACAGCACGTCCAGGTGCGCGACTGTTGCGGCAGTGCTCGGCGCCAGCCGCGAGGTCGCTTGCGCCCGATCCGCACGACCTGCCAGATCGGACGGTAGCCGGCTCGTACGCGAGCCACGGAAGAAGCAGATCACGCGCGCCGGCGGGAGCGCCGGACGCCATCACGAGCCGTACAGATGCCTTGGCGGTCGCGTGCGCGCGTGACGTTGACATACAGGGAGACCGACCATGAACACCATCAGAAAGACCGTCTTAGCCCTGGCCGTGACGGCCGTGCTCGGCGGCTGCGGGGGCAACGCCGAGCCGGCTGGGAAGAGCGCTTCACCTCCCTCGAAATCGGCCGCGACGGCACAGGAGAAGAGGCGCCAGTTCGAATCCGCCAAGGCGGACTGCATGAAGCAGAGGGGCTTCAAATACATCGCCTACGTGCCGCAGGAAGATCCCGACACCGACGAGGCGCGCAAGCGCAAAGCTGGTGACTATGAGGCGTTGAGGGCTCAGCGGGCGAAGTACGGCTTCGGGGTCTTCTCGTTATACGTCCACCCGAAGGGCCCAGACGCTCCCGACGGCATGCCCGACCTCTCAGGGGCCGACCCCAACGGCAAAATCTGGACGAAGCTCTCCCCGGCTCAGAACAAGAGCTACTGGAAGACCGTGGGCGACTGCGTCGTCGTCGCGGCCAAGCAGGCCCTCGGCAAGAAGGTGAGTTCCGAGATGGATCTGTACGAACAGGCCGAAGCCGTCTCGAACAGGGCGGTTGAGCGCGAGATCGACGGCGACGCCGAACTGGTCAAGCTGGCATCGAGCATGGCCACGTGCCTGACGGGCAAGGGATACAAGGTCTCCGACACCAGGCCGTCGCAACTGTCGCAGCGCGGCCGCCTCGCCTTCCTCGATCAGGAGGACGAGGTCGGCCGCAAGCAGCGCGAGGACGTTCCCGACGTACCGTCGCCTCCCAAGAAGGGCGAGGTCAAGCGGAGCTTCGGAGCCACGCTCACGCCCGCCCAGGCCCAGCCGTACCTGGCCAAGGAGGTCAAGGCCGCGCTGGACGATCTGGAGTGCGGCAAGGACTTCTATCGGGTCTACACCCCCAAGTCGGAGGCCATCTATCAGAAGGTCGACCAGGAATTCGGCAGCTGACGCGGCCACGCGTCGGGTTCAGGCCAGGCGGATGCGAGGGTCCAGGAGGCCGTAGGTGATGTCCACCAGGAGGTTGGCCACGACGACGGCCGTGGTGGCGAGGACGACGACGCCCATGATGACCGGGAGGTCGCCGCTGACGAACGCCTGTACCACCGCCTGCCCGATGCCGCCGAGGCCGAAGACCGATTCCGTCACCACCACCCCGCCGATCAGCGTGCCCACGTCGACGCCGAGTTGCGTCACCACCGGCGTCAGGGCGGCGCGTAAGCCGTGCCGGTAGATGACCCGGCCCTCGGGGACGCCCTTGGCGCGGGCCGTGCGGATGTAGTCCTCGCCGAGGATGTCCAGCATCGAACCGCGCGTCAGCCGTACGTAGGAGGCCGCCTGGACCATGGCGAGCGTGATCCAGGGCAGGATCAGGTGGCGGGCCCATTCACCGGGGCTGTCGGTGAGCGGCACGTACGAGTCCGGCGGCAGCAGCGGCGCCCCGGCCATGGAGAGCTGGAAGAACAGGAAGTACAACAGCAGCAGGCCGACCACGAAGGTGGGCATGGACACGGCGGCCAGGGCCAGGAACGTCACGACGCGGTCCAGCAGGGAGCGTGCCCGGGTGGCGCTGATGACTCCGGCGCCCACGCCGATGACCACCCAGAGGATCGCGCCGCCGATCACGAGCGAGGCCGTGGGCGGGAAGTCCTGGGAGAGGAGCTTGCCGATGGAATCGCCGGAGAAGTACGACTGGCCGAGGTCGCCGTGGATGAGGCGGTTCAGGTAGTCGAGGTACTGGACGAGGATCGGGCGGTCCAGGCCGAGGTTGTGGCGGATGAGCTCCACCTGCTCGGGGGTGGCCTGGCGACCGGCCAGCGTCCTGGCGGGGTCGCTGGGGGCGACGAAGAACAGCAGGAACGTGCCCAGCGTGACGAGCCATAGGACGAGCACGCCCAGCAGCGCCCGACGGAGGAGGAAACGACGGAGCATCAGGCCCCCTTGCGGCGAGATCGAGAGCGACGGCGACGGCGGCTGAACAGGCGTTCCATGCGCGGGTCGATGGCGTCCCTGATGCCGTCGCCGACCAGGTTGAAGGCGAGCGTGGTGAGCAGCAGGGTGGCCGCGGGGAAGCCCAGGTACCAGTAGGCGACCCGGTAGAAGCCCTGCGCCTCGCTGAGCAGGTTGCCCCAGGAGGGAGTGGGCGGCACGATGCCGAGTCCGAGGAACGACAGCGTCGACTCGAAGACGATGGCTGCCGGCACGAGCAGCGTGGTCAGGACGATGACCGGGGCGAGCAGGTTCGGCAGGATGTCGACGAACATGATCCGGAGATCGCCGCAGCCGATGGACCGGGCGGCCTCGACGTACTCGCGCTCCTTGAGCGAGAGCGTCTGGCCGCGTACGACTCGCGCGATGGCCGCCCACGAGTAGAAGGCGATCACCCCGATCGTCGCGGTCAGCGACGGCCCGGCGATCGAGACGACCGCGATGGCGAAGATCAGGTACGGGAACGACAGCACCACGTCCATGAGCCGCGACAGCACGGTGTCGATGACGCCGCCGTAGTAGCCGGCCAGCAGGCCGACGACGACGCCGACCAGCGCCGCCAGCCCGGTGGCGACCACGCCGACCAGCAGCGAGACCCGCGCCCCGTACAGAACCCTGATGAACAGGTCGCGGCCGAGCCGGTCGGTGCCGAACCAGAACGTGCCGTTCGGCGCGATCGGCAGCCCCTGCGCGGTGATGCCGGTGTCGCGGAACTGCTCGTCCGGGTCGTGGCCGTTCCAGGCGGCGATGAGTGGGGCCGCCAGCGCCAGCAGGCAGAGCAGGACCACGATCAGGCCGGAGACCAGCGCGACCTTGTCGGTCCTGATCCTGGCCCAGGCGAGCTGCCACGGGCTGCGGCCGGCGATCGTCCGGTCGCTGACCGCGTCCGGTCTGATCTCGGTGAGCGTCATGCGGGCCGCCCCCCAAAACGGGAATCGGAAGTGGTCAGGTCCTCGCCCGTCTCGACGGGGAAGTGGCAGGCCACCAGGTGGTCCCGGAGCGCCAGCGGCGGTTCCTCCGCGGAGCAGCGGTCCCGCGCCTTCGGGCACCGGGGATGGAAGCGGCAGCCCGGCGGCGGGTCGATCGGCGAGGGGACGTCGCCCGTGAGGATGATGCGCCGCCGCCGTTCGGCCTCGTCCGGGTCGGCCACCGCCGTGGCGGAAAGGAGGGCGTTCGTGTAGGGATGCCGGGGATGTTCGTGCAGCTCGTCGGCCCCCGCGAGTTCGACGATCTTGCCCAGGTACATGACCGCGATCCGGTCGCTGATGTGCCGCACCACCGACAGGTCGTGCGCGATGAACAGGTACGTCAGCCCGAAGTCGTCCTGCAGATCCTTCAGCAGGTTGAGGATCTGCGCCTGGATGGAGACGTCCAGCGCGGACACCGGCTCGTCGCAGATGATCAGCCGGGGCCGCAGCGCGAGCGCCCTGGCCACCCCGATCCGCTGCCGCTGCCCGCCGGAGAACTCCGCCGGGAACCGGTTGTAGTGCTCGGGATTGAGCCCCACCCGTTCCATCAGCTCCTGGACGGTACGGCGCAGCTCGGCGCCGCGGCTCACCCGGTGGACCACGAGCGGGTCGGCGATGATCGAGCCGACGCGGCGGCGCGGGTTCAGCGAGCCGTAGGGGTCCTGGAAGATGACCTGGATGTCGCGCCGGTAGGCCCGCATCCTGGCCCTGGGCAGGTTCGTGATGTCGTCGCCGTCGAAGCGGACCCGGCCCGAGGTGATGGGATGCAGGCCCGCGACGCAGCGGGCGAGCGTCGACTTACCGCAGCCGGTCTCGCCGACCAGCCCGAGCGTCTCGCCCGGCGACAGGTCGAAGCTCACCCCGTCGACCGCCCGCACCTGCCCGATCGTGTGCTTGACCAGCAGGCCGGTGGTGATGGGGAAGTGCTTGACGACGTTCTCGACTTCGAGGAGCATCAGACCTCCTTCGCGTGCCGGCGCAGCGCGTCGGCCTCCGGGCCGAGCCCGACCGCCTCGTGGGGCAGCCAGCAGGCCGAGGCGTGCCCGCCGCCGCCCGTGACCCTGGCCAGCGGCGGCCGCTCGGCCGCGCAGACCGGCATGGCGTACGGGCAGCGCGGGTGGAAGGCGCAGCCCGAGGGGAGGTCGATCAGCGACGGCGGGGAGCCGGGGATGGGCCGCAGCCGGTCGCCCCGGGTCCCGGTGCTGCCCGGGATCGACTCCAGCAGGCCCTTGGTGTAGGGGTGGTGCGGGCGGTAGTAGAGGGTACGCCGGTCGGCTCGCTCGGCCACCAGGCCCGCGTACATGACCAGAACCTCGTCGGCGATGCCCGCCACGACGCCGAGATCATGGGTGATGAGGATGAGCGCGATGTCGAACTCGGCCTGGACCCGGCCGATGAGCTCGAGGATCTGCGCCTGGACGGTCGCGTCGAGCGCGGTGG
This sequence comes from Nonomuraea sp. NPDC048901, assembly GCF_040649695.1. Taxonomy (NCBI): domain Bacteria; kingdom Bacillati; phylum Actinomycetota; class Actinomycetes; order Streptosporangiales; family Streptosporangiaceae; genus Nonomuraea; species Nonomuraea sp. NPDC048901. Next base: position 277,706 of record NZ_JBEZFW010000006.1, read on the forward strand.
TCGGCTCGTCCGCGACGATGAGCTTCGGGTTCAGCGCCAGTGACATGGCGATCATCGCCCGCTGTCGCATGCCGCCGGAGAACTGGTGCGGGTAGTCGTCCACCCGCCGGTCCGGCCGGGGGATGCCGACCAGGCCGAGTAGCTCGATCGCGCGCTTGCGGGCCTCGGCGCGACTGGTGGCGGGCCGGTGGACGTGGAAGAGCTCCTCGATCTGCCGGCCGACCTTGTAGAGCGGGTGCAGGCTGGTCAGTGGGTCCTGGAAGACGACGCTGATCTCCGCCCCGCGGATGCGGCGTAGCTGCTCGCGGTCCAGTTCGAGCAGGTCCACCCCTTCGAACAGGGCGGTGCCGGATATGTCGGCTCCGGGGGAGAGGCCGAGGATGGCCTGGGTGCTCACGGTCTTGCCGCTTCCGGACTCGCCGACGATCGCCAGCGTCCGGCCGCGGTCGACGGTGAACGACAGTCCCCGCACCGCCTGGACCAGGCCGTCGGAGGTGGGGAAGGCCACCTTCAGGTCCGTCACCTCTAACAGGCTCATGTTCCTCCCTCACAGCGCCCCGCGGGAGTGCCGCGGGGCGCCGCACCGTCATGGCGAGTTGGGGTCAAGCCAGAGGTTGGTGATGTCGTAGAGCTGGAACGCGGGAAGGTACAGCGCGTTGCGCACCCGCTTGCTCTTGTAGATCGGCGTGTTCTGGTTGTTGAACGGCACGATCACCGCGTCGGCCATCACCGTCTGGTCGACCTGGTGCCAGAGCCCGGCCGCCTTGGTCGCGTCGGGCTCGGCCAGCGCCTGCTTGATGAGGGCGTCCACCTTGGGGTTGCTGTAGCAGCCGTAGTTGCTCGTGCCCGGGGTGCAGTTGGTCTGGAACAGCGGCTGGGAGACGGCGCGGCCGTTGTTGCCGTACCAGTCGGGCACCCAGCCGGGCGCCGAGATGTCCCACTTGCTGTCCTTGGCGATGGTCGGGTTCTGCAGGAACGCGCCGTAGTAGTCGCCCTGTCGTACGGGCAGGCCCTTGACGGCGATCCCGCACTTCTGCAGGTCGGCCGAGTAGGACTGGAAGTTGGCCGGGTGGTTGCCCGCGTTGCGGAAGGCGCCGATGAGGGTCATCCCGTTCGGGTAGCCCGCCTCGGCGAGCAGCTGCTTGCACTTGGCCGGGTCGCCCTGGTCGCCGGGCGTCGGGTACGGGTTGTACTCCTGGTAGCCGATGTTGCCCGGTGGGATGGCCGTGTGCAGCGGGGTCGCCACGTCGGCACCGCCGTAGATCTTGGCGATGGCCACCTTGTTGATCGCGTACTCGATGGCCTGGCGGACCTTGACCTTGCCCATGGCGCCGTTCTCGTTCTTGCTCTGCTGGTTGAAGACGAGATACGGGTTCGTCACGGCGCCCGGGAAGATCTTGAAGTCGGGGTCGCCGCTCTTCAGCCGCGGGATCTGGGCGGTCGGCACCGGCAGGTCCCAGGACAGGTCCGCGCTGCCCGCCTCGATCTGCTGCTGCACCGCGTCGGGCTCGGTGACGCCCATCTTGACATCGACGGCGTTGACGTACTGGTGCCTGATCGGGTCGGCCGCCTGTGTCCAGGCGGGGTTCCGCTCCAGCCTGATCGACTTGGTCGCCACGTACTGGGTGATCTTGTACGGGCCGTCGGAGATCACGTGCTGGCGGAAGGTGGCGTCGTCCGGGACGTACTGGTCGTACTCCTGGGGCGCGGCCGAGGAGAAGTTGAGTGACAGGATGTTGAGGAAGTCGCCCGCCGGCTGGACCAGCGTGAACACGATCGTCTTGTCATCCTTGGCCTGAACGCCGGCGATGTCGTGCGAGTTCTGGAAGGCGGCCAGCGCCGCCGCCGTGGGCTTGGCCTTCTCGAACGCCTTGCCGTAGGCCGCGCAGTAGGCGGCCATGCCCTTGATCGTGCTGGTGTAGTAGCCGGGCGCGCCCGCTCCGGCCACCGGGTTGCAGAGCCGCTTGAAGCCCCGGACGAAGTCGCCCGCGGTCACCGCCCGCGGCGGCTGGGTGTCCCACTGGACGCCGTCCCGCAGCTTGATCGTGTACGTGAGGTGGTCGGCGCTGAGGCCGCCGTTGGCGGTCGTCGGCAGCTCGGTGGCGACGTCGGGGACGACGGCGAAGCCCTTGGTGGTGTCGCCCTCCTTGGCCACGCCGTTCAGGTTGAACAGCTGGCGCGCGTAACCGCGCATGATGCCGTTGGTGACCGTGTAGTAGGCGCTGGTGGGATCGAGGTGGTCGACGTCGCCACCGCCCACCAGCCTGATCGTGCCGCCCGACAAGGGCTTGCCGGTGTCCTGGGCCGCTGTCGGCGGTGCCGAGCCGTTCGTACCGGTGTCCGTGGCGCAGGCGGCGGCGAGCAGACTTGCCGCGGCCACCACGGCGATGCTGAGATGGCGCAAGCTGGCCATCTGGCCCTCCCTCGTGCCGAGATGGGGATGTATGGCTGGCCAGTGGGGCGCGCTTCGTGGCCGCGAGGCGCGCCCTACGTGCTGCTCCTTCGAGCAATCCACTTGGGGAGGGCGGTGTCGAGGACGGTTATTCAACCGTTGGCGAGTAGCGACCGCCGAGTGATACCGGTTCTGTCCAAGAACCGTGATTGATGGCGACGAAAGCGAGAATCAGCTGAAAATCTGCTGGTAGAACGCCAGCTCCGCGGCCAGGGCGGTGGCCCGCGTCTCGGTGCGGCGGAAACCGTGCGACTCGCCCTCGAACGCCAGATAGGTGCACGGGACGCCGCGCTCGGCCAGCGCGTCGGCGAAGGCCGCCGACTGCTCGGGCGGCACCACGGGATCGTCGAGCCCCTGAAGCAGCAGCATCGGGCAGGAGACGCCGTCGACCAGCGCCAGCGGCTCGCGCTCGGCGTAGAGCCGCGGGTCCTCCGGGCCGACCAGCCACTCCACGTAACGCGACTCGAAATCATGGGTGTGGGCATGGAGCGGGGCCAGCGCGCTGACGCCGTAGTAGGACACGCCCCCCGCGAACACCTCCGAACGGCAGCAGGCCGCCATCACGGTCCAGCCGCCCGCGCTGCCGCCGCGCACCGCGATGCGCCCGGGATCGGCCAGCCCCTCGGCCACCAGCCATTCGGCGGCCGCGATCGTGTCCTCGACGTCGACGACGCCCCACTGCCCCTTCAGCCGATCGCGGTAGGCCCGGCCGTAGCCACTGGACCCGCCGTAGTTGACGTCGAGCACGCCGATGCCGCGCGAGGTGAGGTACGCCTTCTCCAGGTCGAGCGCCGTGCCCTCGTGCGCCGTCGGACCACCGTGCACGAACAGCACGTACGGGGGAGCGTCCGCCGAGTCCTCGGCGGCCGGGTTGGACGGCGGATAGAGGAAGCCGTGCACCCGGTGCCCCATCTCCACCGGCCGGGGTGTGGGCAGGCAGGCGAGGTCGGGCAGCTCGTCGAGGTCGCGCCTGAGGGTCTCGGCCTGGCCGGAGACGGTGTCGACGCGGATGAGCGACTTCGGGAGCGCGGCACCGTACGCGATGCCGGTCACGTGGGTGCCGTCGGTGGCCAGCGCCGGATCCCACCCGTCGCCCGGCAGATCGAGGTCGGTGAGCCGGCCCGTCTCGGGGTCGAGGATGCCGAGCCGCAGGTCACCGCGCCCGTGCAGCACCACGAGCCGTCCGTCGCCGAGCACGGCGTAGGGCAGGCCGCCCAGCGTCCACGGCGGCCAGGCGAACTCCTCCTCCAGGGGATGGAGCGGCTGCGGCGAGAGGTCGTGGAGGCCGGCCTGGTAGAGGTTCCACCAGCCGGAGCGGTCGGAGATCAGGTAGAGGTGGCCGTCGTCCTTCCAGCTGGGCGCGAGCACGGACTCGGACGGGCCGCCGCCCACGATCCACGATGTGCCGTCGGACAGGCGGGTGACGCGGAGCTCGGTGCCGGTCCATGGCATGCGCGGATGGTTCCAGGTGATGTAGGCGAGATGCCGTCCATCGGGGGAGATGGCGGGGGAGGCATAGAAGTCGCCGCCGGTGACCCATTCGCACGTCTCACCGCCGCCGACCGGGACCGAGACGACGGCCCTGGTCGTCTTCCCGTCGTCGGTGTGCCGCTCGCGTACGCACCAGACCTGGTCGTCACGGACCAGCAGGTCGGCGTAGCGGTCACCGTCAGGGGTGAGCGGGACGGGCTCGACAGCGCGGTCGGGGCGGTCAGCCTGGTTGGTGAGCAGGTAGAGGCGCTGGTCGGCGAGGCAGGCGAAGATCACATCGCCCTCGGGGGTGACCGCGTAGGGCCGCCCGCCGTACTCGTGCACGCGGGTGCGGGCGCTCCACGGCTCGGGCAGCAGCTCGCGGCAGGTGCCGTCGGCGGCGCGGTGCATGATCGTGGTGCGTCCGCCCTCGTCAGGGCGGTCCTCCGTCCACCACACCTGGCCGTCGAGCGCGGTCGGCCAGCCGAGCCGTCGGCCGGACCGGGCGACGTCGGTGGTCGAGATGGGGGAGCGCCAGAAGGGCATAGACGCATCCTGCCGGAAGATCGGCAAGAGTGCGGGGTGATCACCTCACTCCGGTGACCACCCCGCTTCGATCACCGTAGCCCGGTGACCACCCCACTCCTGTCATCGGCAATGCGCGATGATCGCTTGATGACGTGGGCTACTGCGTCATGACGCTGCCGCCCATATCCGGCTGCCCCGGGGGCAGCGGCACCGCGCTCGGCGGCTCGAGCGGCCCGGCCGTGGTCTTGCGGCTGCGGCGGCTGCGCTTCTCCAGCCACGTGGCGAACGCGCTGAGCGCCATGGCCATGATGATGTAGATGACGCCGATGACGATCGCTGACACCAGCTTCGTGCCGGGGTAGACCGACGGAAGGGTCTTGAAGCCCATGTTCAGGAGGTCGACATAGACGATGAAGTAGCCCAGCGCGGTGTCCTTGAGCAGGACCACGAGCTGGCTGACCACCGCGGGCATCATCACCGTGAGGCCCTGCGGCAGCAGGATCAACCGCATCACGCCGCCCTTGCGCAGCCCGATCGCGTACGCCGCCTCCGACTGGCCCTTCGGGATCGAGTTGATGCCCGCCCTGACCACCTCGGCCAGCACCGAGCCGTTGTAGAGGGTGAGCCCGAGCACGATCGCGAACAGCGCGTAGTCCCCGCCGCCGAACAGGTCGGGCGACAGGAACCAGATGAAGAAGATCAGCAGGAGCAGCGGGATCGCCCGGAAGAGCTCCACGATCCAGGCGGCGGGAATCCTGATCCACCGGTGGTCGGAGAGCCTGGCGATGCCGAAGACCGCACCGAACAGCAGCGCGAAGACCGCGCCCAGCGCAGCGGCCGTGAGCGTGCCCACCAGCCCGGGCAGGATGAAGTCCACCCAGACGGTCTCGGTGGTGAACGGCTCCCAGAGCTTGCCGTCGAACTGGCCCTTCTCATTGAACTTCAGCACCACCCAGCCGAGCACCGCCAGCAGGGCAAGCCCGGAGATCCCGGTGATCAGGTGGTTGCGCACCCGGCCGCGCGGGCCGGGAGCGTCGAAGAGGACGGACGTGCTCATCGGGCCACCGCCAATCTCCTGGCCAGCCAGCCGGTGTACCAGCCGATCGGCAGGATGAGTATCAGGAACGACAGCACGATGCCGATGAAGATGGGGATCGAGACGCCGGTGGTGTCGAACGTCTCCCTCATCGTGGCGGCGACGTCCACGGTGTAGCCCGCGGCCGCCACCACAGTCGTGTTCTTGATCATGGCGATCAGGACGCTTCCGAGCGGGGCGATGACCGCCCGGAAGGCCTGCGGGAAGATGACGAGCGTGATCGACTGGCTGAAGGTGAGCCCGATCGCGCGGGCCGCCTCCGCCTGCCCCATGGGCACGGTGTTGATGCCCGACCGCAGCGCCTCGCAGACGAACGCCGCCGTGTAGGCCGACATGCCCAGCACGGCCAGCCAGAACGAGTTCGTCAGCGGCACCTCGGTGGAGAAGATCAGCCCGAGGGTGTCGCTGAGCCCGAGGTAGCAGAAAGCCAGCACCAGCGTCAGCGGGGTGTTGCGCACCACATTGACGTACGCCGTGCCCGCGGCCCGCAGGACCGGGGTGGGCGAGACCCGCATGGCGGCCAGGATCGTGCCGACGATCAGCGAGAACACCGCGATGATCAGCGAGAGCTTAATGTTGTTCAGGAATCCTACGCCCAGGTCGGGCGCGTACTGAATCAGTTCGTCCATCGTGCTCCACCAGAGAGAATGGCGGCGGCGGCCGGGTCACCGGCCGCCGCGGGCTTGAGGATCAGGCGCAACCCTCGGCCGGTGGGGCCTCCTTGGGCAGGTCCAGGCCGGTCTTGCCGAACCACTTCGTGAGCAGCTGGGTGGCCGTGCCGTCCTGCCACATCTTGGCGACGGCCTTGTTGACGGCCTCGCAGGTCGTCTTGTCGCCCTTCTTCAGGCCGATGCCGTACTTCTCATCCGTGAACGGGTCGTTCAGCAGCTTGTACTTGCCCGGGTCCTGGCTGGCGAAGCCGGCGAGGATCAGGTTGTCGGTGGTGACCGCGTCCAGGTTGCCACCACTGAGCTTCTGCACGCACTCGGAGTAGTTGCTGGCACCGACGAGCTTGGCGGGCAGGTTGAGCTTGCCGTCCGGCGGCGGGTCGGTGATCCGCTTGTAGGAGTTGGAGCCCTGCGCCTGGCAGATCCGCTTGTCCTTGAGGTCCGTCGCCTTGGTGATGTCCGCGGCGTCGGCACGGACCATGGTGTCCTGGTGGACGACGACGTACGGGCCGCCGAAGGTGACCTTCGGCTTGCGCGCGTCGGTGATGGAGTAAGTGGCGAAGATGATGTCCACGGTGCCGTTGGCGAGCAGCGCCTCGCGGTTGGACGAGGGCGACTCCTTCCACGTGATCTTCACATCCTGGCCGCCGGCCAGCTCCTTCACGATGTACTTGGCGACGTCCACGTCGAAGCCCTCAGGGTCACCGCCACCCTTTTTCAGGCCCAGGCTCGGCTGGTCCCATTTGGTGCCAACGGTGATCTCCTTGGCTCCCTTGAGCTTGTCCACGACGTTGGTGTAGCTGCCGCCACCGCCACACGCGGCAAGACCGACCGCCATGGCCGTGACGGCGAACACGGCCCCAGTTCGACGCATCTGCATAGTGGTTACCTCAATCTTCCTGCTGCGGACTGGGATCAATGCGTGAGGATCTTCGAAAGGAAGTCCTTGGCCCGGTCTGTCTGGGCGTTGGTGAAGAACTCGTCGGGGGTGTTCTCTTCGACGATCTGGCCCTCGGCCATGAACACCACCCGGTTCGCGGCTCTTCTCGCGAACCCCATCTCATGCGTGACGACCATCATCGTCATCCCGTCGCGAGCCAGCCCGATCATGACGTCGAGCACCTCCTGGACCATCTCCGGGTCCAGCGCCGACGTCGGCTCGTCGAACAGGATCATCTTCGGGTCCATGGCCAGCGCCCTGGCGATGGCGACGCGCTGCTGCTGCCCGCCGGAGAGCTGCGCCGGGTATTTGTCTGCCTGCGCGGCGATGCCCACCCGTTCGAGCAGCTCCATGGCGCGCGTCTCGGCGGCGTCGCGGGCCTTCTTGCGCACCTTGATCGGCCCCAGCGTGACGTTCTCGCGAATCGTCTTGTGGGCGAACAGGTTGAACGACTGGAAGACCATGCCCACTTCGGAGCGGAGCTTGGCCAGTGCCTTGCCCTCTTCCGGCAGCGGCTGACCGTCGAAGATGATCTGCCCGCCGTCGATGGTCTCCAGCCGGTTGACGGCCCGGCACAGGGTGGACTTGCCGCCACCCGAAGGGCCGATCACGACCAGGACCTCGCCACGGGAAACGGTCAGGTTGATGTCCTTCAGGACGTGCAGAGCCCCGAAGTGCTTGTTGACGTGCTCCAACTTTACAAGTGGAGTGACGTCCCCGTTCTCCGTCATGTGCAAAACCTAGGGGCCATTAGGACGCTGGTCACTAACCGAGCGGTACCGATCCGATCACATCATGCCATCAAGCTGGTGTTTTAGATCCTACGACCGCCGCAAGCCGGACAAGGACTACCCTTGGACGTGCGATGACTGTGACCCAGGAGAGCCCCCGCACCTATGAAGTGCGCACATACGGGTGCCAGATGAACGTGCACGACTCCGAACGCCTTTCCGGCCTGCTGGAGGACGCCGGCTACGTGGCCGCGGCCGAGGGCGATACCGCCGACGTCGTGGTGTTCAACACGTGCGCCGTACGCGAGAACGCCGACAACCGCCTCTACGGCAACCTCGGCCACCTGCGACCGGCCAAGGTGAGCAACCCCCGGATGCAGATCGCCGTGGGCGGCTGCCTGGCCCAGAAGGACCAGGGCGAGATCGTCCGTAAGGCGCCGTGGGTCGACGTGGTGTTCGGCACCCACAACATCGGGGCGCTGCCGGTGCTGCTGGAGCGGGCCCGCATCCAGGGCGAGGCGCAGGTCGAGCTCAAGGAGTCGCTCGAGGTCTTCCCCTCGACGCTGCCCACCAAGCGGGAGTCCGCCTACGCCGCCTGGGTCGCGATCTCGGTCGGGTGCAACAACACCTGCACGTTCTGCATCGTGCCGTCGCTGCGGGGCAAGGAGAAGGACCGGCGTCCCGGCGACGTTCTCGCCGAAGTCCAGACATTGGTGGATCAGGGCGTTCTCGAGGTCACGCTGCTCGGCCAGAACGTCAACACCTACGGCGTCGAGTTCGGCGACCGGCTGGCGTTCGGCAAGCTCCTGCGCGCCTGCGGCGGCATCGACGGGCTGGAGCGGGTCCGCTTCACCTCGCCGCACCCGGCCGCCTTCACCGACGACGTGATCGCCGCCATGGCCGAGACGCCCAACGTCATGCACCAGCTCCACATGCCGCTGCAGTCGGGCTCCTCGCGCCTGCTGAAGGCGATGCGCCGCTCCTACCGGGCCGAGCGCTACCTCGGCATCATCGAGCGGGTCCGCGCGGCCATGCCCGACGCGGCCATCTCCACCGACATCATCGTCGGCTTCCCCGGCGAGACGGAGGAGGACTTCCAGGCCACCCTCGACGTCGTACGCGAGAGCCGCTTCGCCAACGCCTTCACCTTCCAGTACTCCATCCGCCCCGGCACGCCCGCGGCCACCATGGACGACCAGATCCCCAAGGCGGTCGTCCAGGAGCGTTACGAGCGCCTGGTCGCCCTGCAGGAGGAGATCTCCTGGGCGGAGAACCGCAAGCAGGTGGGACGGACGCTGGAGGTCCTGGTCGCCGAGGGCGAGGGCCGCAAGGACGACGCCACGCGGCGGCTGTCCGGCCGCGCCGCCGACAACCGCCTGGTGCACTTCGCGGTCGGCGACCACACGCCGCGGCCGGGTGACATGGTCACGGTCGAGGTCACGTACGCGGCTCCGCACCACCTGGTGGCCGACGGGCCGGTTTCCGTCCGCCGTACCCGGGCGGGCGACGCCTGGGAGGCACGGCAGGGCGCCCCGGCTCCGGCCAAGGGCGTCTCGCTCGGCATGCCCACCATCGGCCGGCCGCCGGCCGTGCCCGCGGCTGGGGCGTGCTCGGCTTCCTAGAGCTTCCCGGCGCGGTGACCACAAGGGTCCCCGGGCGGTCCGTCACACGTCCGTCTCGATCCGGCATCCCCGCAGGGTCCCCACCGCGACGGCCCGCCTTCAACCACCCCCGAACGGGACATCCCACAAAAGGACCCCAGCCACGACGGACCGTCACAGGGATCGAGACGGTCATGTGACGGACCGATCCGTTGTGACGGGGTCTCTGTGGGGGTTGCCCTTCGGGGGAGCAGATGACGCTGGGCCGTTGTGGTGTGGACTCCTGCACCCTTCAGGGGATGAAGGCGGTCTGTCATGGCTGGCGGCCCTGTCCAGGGACGCCCTCTTCGGGGAGAGTCATCGGCCGAGGCGGTTGAGGAGCCGGTAGCAGTAGTCGCGGCGGAAGTCGAGGAAGGTCGCGCACGGGTCGGTCCTCAGGGGCGCGGCAGGCTCCGGTCTTTGCGTGGACGCGCTTGTCCGGGGCGCCTGCGCGGTGGCCAGGGTCGGCTGCGCGGTGGTCACGGTCGCCGGTGCGGCCGGCTCGAGGTCGGTGCTCTTCGGCGGGGGCGGCGAGGATCTGGGCGCCCGCGTCCTTCCCGCCGGGCCGCTCGGTGTGGCGCTGTCCCTCCGCGCGGGCGGTGGCAACGCTTCGCCCACTCCCGGGCTCGGTGAGGGTACGGGCCGCGGGCGGGCCTCGATCTCCCCGGGCGTCAGGGCCTTCTTGGGCGCGAGGTCCTTCTCGCGTGTCAGGCCCTTCTCAGGCGTCAGGTCATCCTCGGGTGCCAGGCCCTTCTCGGGTGTCAGGCCCTTCTCCGGAGTCGGGCCGTTCTCCGGCGGCGGGCCGCCGTCCGCCGCCAGGCTGTCGGCCGGGGTCGCGTACGAGGGCCATGACGTCGGGAGCGGTGGACGACTCGCCGGCGTAATGCTTGATCCATGGGAAAGCCCGTTTTCCTGATCATTTTCCGGCGCCTTTTCCCGCTCGGGACTTTGCGATCCCATGAACGCCAGGAAAATACCGAGCGCGGCGATGACGATCACCCCGGCCACACCTGCCGCGGCTGCCAGGCGGTCACGACGACCTGGCCGAATGGCATGAAGTGGTGACAAGTCGTGATTCCTTTGTGATTGGTGCGCGAGCATTCCACTCCTGCGGCTAGTGTGGTCCATCACCCGCGGAAGCCGGCGAGCTTTCCCGATACGACCGCAGGGAGTCGCACCACCATGCAAGATCCGATGGAGCCGGATCGCCAGGAGATCCTCACCGGGCCGGGCGATATGCCGAGACCTGCCAGAAAAGCCAGGTCCACCGACAACAAGAAGACCGTCGTCATCGCCGCGTCGGCCCTCGTGGCCGTGCTCGCGGCGGGTGGCATCGGCTTCGCGCTGGCGGGCGGCCCCGCCCAGCCGACGACGCCGGCCGGTCAGGCGGGCCAGTCGAGCCAGGCCGCCACCGCCGACGAACTGCAGCAGGACGAAGAGGCGTCCATGGGCGACGCCAAGACGGACGCCCCCGACGCCGGCACCCCGTCCGACGTGGCCGACGAACCCTTGACCGACACGGGCGCCACCGACACGGGTAACACCGACAACACGGGTAAGGCGGACAAGGGCCTCGACAAGGGGTCGGCGGGCACCGACTCGCGCACCACGCCTCCGACCCAGAACGGCAAGAAGCCCACGTCAGCGCCGACCAAACCGGCGCAGGAGTCCGCGGGCGAGAGCCCGGCGGACGGCCCGGCGGGCCAGGTCATCGGACAGTGCTCCAAGAGCGGCTGCTGACCGCGCCAAGTGGCTCGGCGGTTCCCCGGGGCATTGGCCCTTTGGTGGGAGCCGCTTCCTTCCTAGGCTGCCCGCATGACCACTGACAAGGCGGCTCTGCTGCGCGCTCTCCACGTGCCCGGCAACCCGCTGGTGCTGCCCAACGTCTGGGACGCGGCGTCCGCGCGAGCCGTACAGGAGGCCGGCTTCCCGGTGATCGCCACGGGAAGCGCGGCCGTCTCCCAGGTGCTGGGTTACGAGGACGGCGAGGGCACCCCCGTCGACGAGATGATGGCCGCCGTGGCCCGCATCACGCGCGTGGTGGACGTGCCCGTGACGGCGGACGTCGAGCGCGGTTACGGCCTGAAGCCGGCCGAGCTGGTCGAACGCCTGGTCGCGGCCGGTGCGGTGGGCTGCAACCTGGAGGACTCCGACCCCCGCACCGACGTGCTCGTCGACGTGGAGGCACAGGCCGAGTTCCTGGCCGGTGTGCGGGCCGCGGCCGGTCCGGCGCTGGTGATCAACGCCAGGGTCGACACCTATCTGCACGGCGACGGGACGCGGGCGGCGGCGGTGGCGCGGGCGCGGCGCTACCTGGAGGCCGGCGCCGACTGCGTCTACCCGATCGTCCTCGGCGACGCGGAGGAGATCCGGGCCGTGGTGAGCGAGGTCGGCGGCCCGGTGAACGTGCTGTTCCGGCCGGGCGTCCCGGATCTTGCCGAGCTGGCCGAGCTGGGGGTGGCCAGGGTCAGCTATGGGGGCGGGCTGCACCGGGCGACGTACGACTACGCTCGCGGCCTGATCCAGGCGATCGACGAGGGCCGCAGCCCGTACGAGTGACCGCGTCCCTGCTCAGTAGGACTGGAACTCCACCAGGTTGCCTTCCGGGTCACGGACGTGAGCGGCTCGCACGCCCCAGCCGGGCCGATCCGCGGGCTCGGTGACGGACCGGCCGCCATGGGCCAGGCAGACGGCGTAGGCCCGGTCGACGTCGGCCACCCGGCTGACGAGCATGACGCGATCCTGGGCGGCGGCGTCCACCGGCAGGGCACCCGCGACCTCGGGCATGAAGCCACGGTCGAGCATCGACAGCACCCCCTCAGAGCCCACGTCCCAGTGCGCGTAGGGACCGTCCGGGCCGCCCTTCATGAGGCTCGCCCCGAGCACCTCTGGCAGGACCGCGTCGTAGAAGGCGAAGCACTCCGCGAACGCCGAGACCAGCAGCCGAGGATGCAGCACGTCCATCCGGAAATCTCCTTAAATAGTGGGTGGAGACCTATTATTGGGGTTGACCCTACAATATTCAGGATGGAAGCGCTGCCGCCGAGCCTGCTCGGACTCACCACGTACCTGCTGTCGAAGACCGGGAAGGCGGCCAGAGGCCGGCTGGCCGCGCGGCTGGCGGCAGATGGGCTGCGCATGTGGCACATGGCCGTGCTGGCGGCGCTGGCGGATTTCGGGCCGCACGCCCAGCGCGACCTGTCGGCCAGGCTCGGCATCGACCCCAGCGACGTGGTCAAGGTCCTGGACGAGCTCTCGGCGCCCGGCTTCGTCGAGCGCGCTCGCGACCCCGGCGACCGCCGCAGGGTCACCGCCACCATCACCGCCCGGGGACGGCGCGAACTCACCCGCCTGACGCGGGAGGCGCGAGCCATCCAGGACGAGCTCCTCGCCCCCCTCGACGCCGCCGAGCGCGGCCAGCTGCACGACCTGCTCACCCGGATCCTGGTCTAGCGGTTGTTGTCCGGTCCGGGTGCGGGCGGGTAGGAAAGATCTCATGACTGCTCTCGGTGCCGTGTTCCGGCCTCAGCTACCTCCCGAACGGATGCGCGGCGCGGCCCGTGCCGCGGAGGAGGCGGGGCTGGATGAGCTGTGGCTCTGGGAGGACTGCTTCTCCCAGAGCGGCATCGCCAGCGCGGCCGCGGCCCTGGCCTGGACCGAGCGGCTGCGCGTCGGCGTCGGACTGCTCCCGGTGCCCCTGCGGAACGTCGCCCTGACCGCCATGGAGGCGGCCACGCTCCACCGGCTGTTCCCGGGGCGGGTGGTTCTGGGTGTCGGGCACGGCGTACAGGAGTGGATGGCGCAGGCCGGCGCGCGGGTGGACTCGCCCGTGACCCTGCTGCGCGAGCACCTCGCGGCTCTGCGGGCGCTGCTGCGCGGTGAGCGGGTCACCGTGGAGGGCCGTTACGTGCGGCTCGACGACGTCGGCCTCGACTGGCCGCCGGAGACGGCGTCCCCGGTGCTCGCCGGGGCGATCGGGCCGCGCTCGCTGCGCCTGTCCGGCGAGGCCGCCGACGGGACCATTCTCGTCGCCGGGACTCCGCCCGACGAGGTGCGGCGGGCTCGCGGGCTCATCGACGAGGGGCGGGCGGCGGCCGGGCGTACCGACCGCCATGAGGTGATCGTCCACCTGCACGCGGCGACCGGGCCGGACGGAGCCGGACGCCTCAAGGCCGAGCTCGAGCGCTGGGGCGACGCCGGCAAACCGGACTTCGGAGTCGCCGGGGACGCGGGCACGGTGGCCGAGGCCGTACAACGGCTGGCGGACGCCGGGGGTGACACCGTGGTGCTCCAGCCGACGGCGGACGAGCCCGACCTTGAGGGTTTCGTCCGGTTCGTGGCCGAAGAGGTGCGCCCGCTGGTCCCGTGACCTACGGGTGCCGTCGTCGCGGTACGGGGATCTTCATCAGGTCGCGGGCCAGGATGACCTCGCCGTCATAGCTACGCCGTACGTCGCTGAGGAAGGCAGGCTCGTCGGCGAAGCCGTAGCGTTCGGAGAAGTGGGTCAGCACCAGGCGGCGCACACCGGCGTCGGCGGCCACGAGACCGGCCTCGAACGCGGTGAGATGGCCATACTCCTTGGCCAGGGCGCTCTCGGCGGACAGGAACGTCGACTCGATCACCAGCAGGTCGGTGCCGGAGGCGAGTTCGAAGACGGCGTCGCACAGGCGGGTGTCCATGATGAAGGCGGCGCTCTGGCCCGGCTTGGGGACGCTGCACTGGTCGAGGGTGATGCCGCGTACGGACCCGGTGCGCTGGAGCTCGCTGATTTCCGGCCCGCGAATGCCGAAAGATGCCAGCTTGTCGGGCAGCATGCGGCGGCTGGCCGCCTCCTGGAGGCGGTAGCCGTAGGACTCGACGGGGTGGGACAGACGGCGGGCGGTCAGCGGGCCGATCGTGGCCTGCTCGCCGCTGACCGGCCGCTCCTCGATGACTGTGGTGTCGGCGAAGACGGCGGCATGCCGGAGCCGCTGCCAGTAGCCGGCGCCGGAGGCGGGGTAGACCGCTCGCACGGGATGCCGGACCTTGTCACGCGCGATGCGCTGCACCACGCCGGGCACTCCCAGGCAGTGATCGCCGTGGAAGTGGGTCAGGCACAGCCAGTGGACGTCGTTGGCGCTGACCCCCGCGTGCACCATCTGCCGCTGCGTGCCCTCACCCGGGTCGAACAGGAACCCCTGGCCGTCCCAGCGCAGCAGGTAACCGTTGTGGTTGCGGTGGCGCGTGGGCACCGCGCTGGAGGTTCCCAGGATGACGAGTTCACGGGATGACACGAGCGCGATGGTAGACCGTCAGCGCCGGGTGAGGCGTCTGCGGGTCCAGCGGACCGCGCGGTGGACGACGGGACCGACCAGGCTGATCTCCTTGGTGGCCGTCTTCAGCGCCTGGACAGTGGTGCGGGACTCGGCCGCGGTCTTCTTCAGGTCCGCCGCCGTACGCCGGAGCTCGGCGCTGAGCCGGCCCAGCTCGCTCAGCTCACCATCCGGTGCGGGCGGCTTCTTGCGCTGGTTGATGCGGACGAGTTCGCGTTCGCCGAGTATGTCCGTGGTGTGCCAGAGCTCGGGGGTGGCCGCCAGCCATGCGAGCAGGCGCCGCTGGACGGGGACGGGATCGCCCCATGTGGCGTACAACTTCTGTGAGCTGACGCAGATCGGCGACAGTCCGAGCCCGGCGACCGCCTCCCAGACCGCCAGCGCGACGCCCGGCGTGTGCTCGCTGCGGTAGTCGTCGAAGGCGGCGATCCCGTCACCCCGCAGCACCGTCCGCGCCGCCAGGACGTCCTCTTTGACGTGCGCGTAGAGGTGTGAGGCGTCGACGTGGACGAACCGGCAGGAGTCCGCCTTGACGTGGTTCAGGATCACCGAGGTCGGGCCGTGCACGATCTCCGGCAGGCTGTCGTGGACGCTCAGGTAGTTCTGCTCGAAGCGTTGCCGGGTGAGGGTGGAGTAGGAGCCGGTGGTCTCGGCCTCGTTCGCGGCGTCCGGCGCTTCCGACTCGAACAGATCGCAGACCGTGAACGTCTCGCCCGGCCGCAGGTGGTCGCCGATCAGAACCGCGCTCTTCCCGAGGTACGCTCCGAGCTCCAGAAGGTCGCCCGGCGCGTCGGCCGACAGAAACCAGCCGAAAAGGCGCTGGTCGGCGGGCCAGAACCAGCCGGGGATCCGGTCGAGTGCGGTGGCGCTCGGTGCTGACATGCTGTGACGGTATCAACACGGATTCCCAGCCCTGAAGAGCCTTTGCCACATGGCCATCCCGGAGTCGCCTAGTGTTTATGCCGGGAGCAATTCCCCCAGGGGAGGACATGATGGGTACGGTCGCGTTCGCCGAGGTGCCGACGCCGGTAGGGCCGTTCGTGCTGGCGGTGACCGAGGTCGGCCTGGCCGCCACGGGATGGGGCTCCCGCACGCATCCGGGGGAGCGGCTCGCGGATCTGACCGAGGTAGACGACCCCGAGCGCACGGCCTTCGCCGTCGCCGAGCTGAACGCCTATTTCGCCGGTGACCTGCGTACGTTCGAGACCCCGATCGACTGGCGCCTGACCGCCGGATCGCGGCGGCAGGTGCTCAAAACCCTGCACGGCATCCCGTACGGCACCGCCGTCACCTACGGCGAGCTGGCCGAGCGGAGCGGTTCGCGGGTGCCGGCCCGCGGCATCGGCTCGATCATGGGCTCGAACCCGATCCCGATCGTGGTGCCCTGCCACCGCGTCGTCGCGGGCAACGGGCTGGGCGGCTTCAGCGGCGGCGAGGGCGTGGAGACCAAGCGCTGGCTGCTGACCCACGAGGGATACCTGCAGCCGACGCTTCTCGATCTCTAGACGCTCGATCTCTAGTCGGTCCGTCCATACCTGCACAGTTGACACACTTGTCGGTGTGCGTCAGCAACCAGTCATCGCCGTCGTGGGCCCCACGGCCGCCGGAAAGTCCGATCTCGCTGTGGACCTCGCGCTCCGGCTCGGGGGCGAGTGCATCAACGCCGACTCGATGCAGCTCTATCGAGGGATGGACATAGGCACGGCGAAGCTTTCCCCGGCCGAACAGCGGGGGGTGCCGCACCACCTGCTCGACATCTGGGACGTCACCGAGACCGCCAGCGTGGCCGAGTACCAGAAGCTGGTCAGGCCGCTCATCGAGTCACTGGCCGCGCCCGTGCTGGTCGGCGGCAGCGGGCTCTACGTGCGCGCGGCCATCGACGACCTGGACTTCCCCGGCACCGACCCGGAGATCAGGGCCCGGCTGGAGGCCGAGCTGGCCGAACGCGGCCCGGCACCGCTGTACGAGCGGTTGCGCGAGGCCGATCCGGCCGCCGCGTCGGCGATCCTGCCGAGCAACGGCCGCCGCATCGTGCGCGCGCTGGAGGTGATCGAGCATTCGGGCCGCCCGTTCTCGGCCACCATGCCGTCGTTCGAGGCGCTCTACCCGAGCGTGCAGATCGGGCTGGAGGTGCCCAGGCCGGAGCTCGACGAGCGGATCGAGGTCCGGGTCGGGCGCATGTGGGCGGCGGGCCTGGTCGACGAGGTGCGGGCGCTGCTCGGGCAGGGCCTGGCCGAGGGGCGTACGGCGAGCCGCGCGCTGGGCTACGCCCAGGTGGCGCGCTTCCTCGACGGCGAGTGGACCGAGGAGCAGGCGTTCGCCGAGACAGTCCGGGCGACCAGGCGCTTCGCCCGCCGCCAGGAGTCGTGGTTCCGCCGCGACCCGCGGGTCCACTGGCTGCCCTACGACGCCCCTGACCTGCTGGAGCGGTCCCTGGCGCGGATCGCCGGCCAAGGCTCCGCATAAAATGGTCAAATGCGCTTCCTTAAGGGTCACGGCACCGAGAACGATTTCGTCATCCTCCCTGACCCCGAGGGCGAGCTCGACTTGTCCGCCGTGCTGGTCGCCAAGATCTGCGAACGGCGCGCCGGGATCGGCGCCGACGGCGTCCTGCGCGTGGTCCGCACCAAGCTGAGCCCCGAGGTGGCCGACCAGGCCGCCACGGCCGAATGGTTCATGGACTACCGCAACGCCGACGGCAGCATGGCCGAGATGTGCGGCAACGGCGCCCGCGTCTTCGCCCGCTACCTCGTCGAGACGGGGCTGGTCGGGGAGAGCGACTTCAGCGTGGCGACCAGGGGCGGCGTCAGGAAGATCCGCATCGAGGACAACGGCGACGTCACCGTCGACATGGGCAAGCCCGTCGTCCGCGGCCACAGCGTCACCACCGTCGCCGGTCACGAGTACGAAGGCGTCCACGTCGACATCGGCAACCCGCACCTGGCCTGCCCCATCGGCGACCCCGTCGTCCAGCTCGACCTGACCCACCAGCCCGGCTTCGACCCGGGGGTCTTCCCCAGCGGCGTCAACATCGAGCTGTTCAACGCGGTGGGCCCCAGCCGCGCGGTCATGCGCGTCTACGAGCGCGGCTCGGGCGAGACCCGCTCCTGCGGCACCGGCACGGTCGCCACCGCCGTCGCGGCGGCGGCCCTGAGCGGGGAGACCACCGGTAAGTGGACGATCGAGGTGCCCGGCGGCACCGTCGTCGTCACGCTCACCGAGGAGACCAGCTACCTGACCGGCCCCGCCGTGATCGTCGCGGGCGGGAACCTGATGCTTGCAGAATGATGTTCTCCTGAGGGATGCTGAGTCCACTTGCCGAACTGAGCTTTTGCGAGCGGAGGGAAGGTGGACATGGCGGACCCCAGAACCACGGCGGCGCGCGTCAAGGGCCCCATCGGCCAATACGGCGGCGGCTTCATGGTCTCCAGGGAGGCCAAGGCCCGTTGCGAGGAGTACGGCCTCGGCCCGCGTGAGTTCTACTTCCGCGGGCGCTGCGGGGTCCTCGGCGAGTGCGCGGCCGACGTCGTCACCTCCGTCGCGGTCTTCTTCCCCGCCGCCCACGTCGAGGAGAGCTGGTACGGCGGGCGCAAGCTGAGCGTCGAGCGGGCCGTCGAGGTCTACACCGACGTCTGCCACGAGTGGGGGCGGCGCAGGCTCGGCGACTACGACGGCTGCGCCAGGCTCGCCGAGCTGCTCGAACCGGTCGTCGCCCAGGCCCCGGCCGCCGGGGCGCCGCTGTTCGCCGGGTGGCGGGCCGTACCCCTGCCCGACGACGCGCCCGCGCGGGCCACGCAGCTCATGCACGTCGTACGGGAGCTGCGAGGGGGGCTGCACGCCAACGCGGTGATCGCGGCGGGCCTCGACCCGCTGGAGGCGATGCTGGCGGCCGACCACGACGGCACTCCTTTCGGACACTCCACGGGTGAGGTGATGGCGAAGTTCTTCACGTGGCCGGAGCCGTACCAGAAGCCGAGTCCCGCTGTCGTCGCGAAAAGGGTCGCGGTCGAAGAGGCGACCGATGATCTGCTGGCATCTGTATTTTCGGTACTCAACAATGACGAATCGGACGAGCTCATCGAGCTTCTGCGTTTTGGGCACGGTGATTGACCTGGCAGACTGACTGCTCATGGACGTGGACATCTGGGCCTGGGTCGGTGAAACCCAGCAGCAGCTTTCTGAGGCGGGCAACGTGGGGCTCGCCATGGCGCTGGGAGACCTGCCCGCACAGGCCTACGAGGGGCGATACCCCCAGCTAGACGTGATGGCTCCGGCCATCGCCCAGCAGGCGGAGGCCCTGGAGCTCCCGTGGCTCGAGTTCTACGCCCGCTACTGGCACCTGCTCGGCCGCGTGGGCGACCGCGCGCAGGGTGCCGTCGCGATCGGTGACGCCGAGCACCTGCTGTCGTTCGCTCAGCGCGAAGAGGTGCGTGACTGCCCGGCCACCCCGGCCGCGGTCGAGGCGCTCGCCCTGGCGTGGGCCAACGCCGACGGTCCGGGCTACGCCGGCGAGCGCCTGGAGACGCTCGACGCGGTCATCCAGGACCTGGAGCCGGCCAACCCCGCCTACACCGGGCTGGTGACGCAATACGTCGCCGCGCTCATCGACGCGGGCCGGGCCGGAGAGGCCGTCACCTACGCCGAGACCGCCGTCGAGCGGCTGCGCGCCGCCGACCGCGAGGCCAGCTGGGAGCTCGGCGCCGAGAGCGCCCGCGCGCTGCTGGCCGCCGGGCGCGGTGAGGACGCGCTGGCCGCGCTCCAGGCCGCGGCCGACTTCCAGGCCGACGACCCGGTGTCCAAGGAGCGCAACGACGGCGTACGCCGCGCGCTGATCCTGGCCACGCTGGGCCGCATCGCCGAGGCCGTCGACGCGCTGCCCGACCTCGACGTGGTCGGCGAGCACCCGCGCTCGTGGGTCGAGTGGACGCACGCCGTCGCCAAGCTGGCCGGCTCCTCGCAGATCACCAACACCTGGCAGCTGGGCCGCGTGCTGCGCCAGTGGATCGACTACTACGGCATGATGGGCGGCTACCGCGCCCGTTTCGAGCTCTCGCTGGTCGCGGGCGAGCTGGCCATCGGCAGGCAGAGCGTCTGGCAGGCGAAGTTGCTGGCCGACCTGGCCCAGTCGGCCGCCGCCGAGCTGCGCGACAGCACGGGCGTGGCCGAGCGGATCGCCGCCCTGCGCGCCGCCGCCGACGCGACGACCGAGCCGCCCGCGCCCTGCCCGGTCGAGGAGCGGGTCGCCTACTTCGACGCCGCCGACGGCCACAACGCCGACCCCGAGCGGTGGACCGGCTGGCTGGCCCCGAGGTCCGGCGAGGACCTGGAGACCACCCGCCGCCACACCACCACGCTCGGCTTCCTCGGCTACCCGGCGACGGGCGCCGACATCTACTGGAAGCTGCTGGTCGACTCCGGCGACATCGCCACCGCTGACGCCGACGACGTCTCCACGCTGACCACGCTGCTCATCGAGGCCCGCCAGGACGAGCGGCTGGAGCAGATGGCGGCGCTGCTGCCGCACGACACCCAATACCTCGCGATGGCCCGTCTCCACAGCGCCCGCGAGCGCTGGCCGGAGGCGCTGGAGGCGGCCGAGCACGCCGTGGCCGCCGGGGGCGGCATCGAGGCGCGCCGCCTGGTCGCCACCGCGGCCCAGCAGCTCGACGACAACGCCAAGGGCGCCAGGGCGCTGCTCGAAGTGATCGACGAGATCACCGAAGAGGACACCTGGCGCATGATCGTCATGGCCACCTCGAGCGAGGACTGGGACATCGTCCGCAAGGGCACGGCCAAGATCGGCATGCCGGTCAAGTCGACCGAAGGGCCGATCGAGGAGGAGATGGGCCTGATCCGGGTCATCCTCCCCGCGCCCGACGGCGGCCAGCGCCAGATCCTGTCCATCCGCACCGGCCCGGCCACCGCCCGGCTCGCCCTGCCGCAGCCGCGCGGCATGGACTACAACGCCGGCGACCTGGTCGTCTTCGACCCGCAGCTGCTGGAGCCGGTCCCCGACGACCCCGAAGAGCAGCAGAACTTCGTGCCGCCCTTCGCCGCGGTGCGCATCCTCCGCCCCGGCGGCTACACCAGCTACTTCTTCGACGGCGCCGCGCCGAGCGAGGAGGACTGGGCGGAGTTCACCGAGGTCATGGCCGAGCGCGGCTGGCCGATGTGGGTCTACAGCGACGAGAACTACATGGTCACCCACCCGACCGGTGGCGAGCCGCTGCCCGGCGTGTTCGGCTGGGTCGCGGTGCCGCCGGACGTGTCGGCGACCGAGGTCGACGCCCTGCTCGACGACGCCACCGAGCGCTGGTCGCACCCGCTGGCCTGGCTCGACCTGGCCAAGGAGGTCGACGTGGAGGTCGAGCGTCACGAGCGGATCGTCAAGGAATACGGTCTCTAGGATTCAGCAACGCGTCAACCTCGACAAGGAATACGGTCTCCAGGATGCTGCAACGCTTCAGCCTTGACGGGAAGGTCGCCATCGTCACCGGCGCGTCGTCGGGGCTGGGCGTGGCCTTCGCCCGCGGGCTGGCCGAGGCCGGGGCCGACATCGTGATCGGGGCCCGGCGGCAGGATCGGCTGGACGAGACGCGGCGGCTGGTCGAGGAGACCGGCCGCCGGTGCCTGGCCGTGCGGACCGACGTGGCCAAGGTCGAGGACTGCCAGGCGCTGGTCGACGCGGCCGTGGAGACCATGGGCGCGGTCGACGTGCTGATCAACAACGCCGGGGTCGGCACCGCCGTGCCGGCGCTGCGGGAGACGCCGGAGGAGTTCCGGCAGGTGGTCGACATCAACCTGCACGGCACGTACTGGATGGCGCAGGCGTGCGCACGGGTGATGCGGCCCGGCTCGTCGATCGTCAACATCGGCAGCATCCTGGCGGAGACGACGGCCGGGCTGCCGCAGGCCGCCTACAGCGCGTCGAAGGCGGCGGTGATCGGGCTGACCCGCGACCTGGCGCAGCAATGGACGGGGCGGCGGGGGATCCGGGTCAACTGCCTGGAGCCCGGGTTCTTCGCCTCGGAGATGACGGTGCAGTTCAAGCCCGAGTACATGGAGCGGATGGTCGCGCAGCGGGTGGTCATGGGCCGGGTGGGGGAGGCGGCGGAGCTGGTGGCCGCGGCGGTCTTCCTGGCGAGTGACGCGTCGTCGTACATCACGGGCGTCGTCCTGCCCGTCGACGGCGGCATCCTCATCACCTGACCAACTCGTCTGGCCGCGAGCCGGCCGGTTGCGTATCGCCGGGCTTGTGCGTCGTCTGGCTGCGAGTGGGTCGGTCGTGCGTCTCTGGGCTGTGCGTCGTCTGGCTGCGGCGCCGGACCGCGTACCGCCTGATCAGGGGATGCCTGGTAGTTTGAGCGCGGGTTTATGGCGTGATTTTTCCATGGAGGGGCGATGCAGGACATCGACAGGCTGGCGGCTGTTATCCGTGATGAGCGGCCGTGGGGTGGGTTCGAGCGGTTCACCCTCAACGAGGTGTCCACCGTTAAGATCATCGAGGTCTCGCCGGGGCAGCGGCTGAGCCTGCAGCGTCATGAGCACCGCTCCGAGCTTTGGGTGGCGCTCGACCCGGGATGCGTGTTCGAGGTGGACGGGAAGCGCATCGAGCCCGCTGTGGGGGATCGGGTGCTGATCCAGCAGGGCCAGACGCACCGGCTCAGCTCGTCCGGGCCCGCGACGCGGATCCTCGAGATCGCCTTCGGTCACTTCGACGAGGACGACATCGAGCGCCTTGAGGACTCGTACGGGCGTTCGTAGCCGCCCGGCTCTCCCATCGTGAGGGGTCCCGCCTTTTCAGGCGGGATCCTCTTTTTTTACGGCAGAGCACGGTGGGCCCCACCCCCGCACAGGGCCGGGGCCTGTCCAGGGACACGCTCCTCCGGTGGAGCGCGCTGGGCGCCGTGACGTGCGCCTTCTGGGCCCCGTCCGTGGTCCGGCTGAGAGCCGGTGGCGATTCGGTATGCCCCTCCCCGGGCGACATGTGACCTTGCCGGGGCCTTGTCCGGGGGTGCGGCGGGCTCTATGTTCGTTGCGTAGTCCGGTGCTTGTTGCGTATTAGGGAACAACCGGAGGGCGCATGGTGAGCCGGCCTCGTTTGGTGATCATTGGAGCCGGCATCGTGGGCTGTGCCCTGGCCGACGAGCTCACCGGGCGGGGGTGGACCGATGTCACCGTCGTCGATCGGGGGCCCTTGTTCGCCGCCGGCGGGTCGAGCTCGCATGCTCCCGGACTCGTGTTTCAGACGAACCCATCCAAGACCATGACCGAGTTCGCCTCCTATACCGTGCGCAAGTACAGCGAACTGGCCCTCGCCGGGCGGTCCTGCTTCGACCAGGTCGGCGGCCTGGAAGTGGCCACCACCGAGGAGCGGTGGACGGACCTGCACCGCAAGCAGGGATGGGCCGAGTCCTGGGGCGTCGAGGGGCGGCTGGTCGACGCCGACCAGTGCGTGGAGCTCTGGCCGCTGCTCGACAGGGGCAAGGTGCTGGGCGGCTTCCACGTCCCCACCGATGGGCTGGCCGCGGCCGTGAGCTGCGGTGAGGCGCAGGCGCGGCGGGCGGTCGAGCGGGGCGCCAGGTTCCTTCCGCACCACACGGTCGTGGGCGTCGAGCAGGGGGGCGGCCGGGTGACCGGCGTCGCCGTCGAGGTCCGGCGGCCGGAGTCGCGCGAGGTCGAGTATCGGGTGCTGGCCGCCGAGGTGGTCGTGTGCGCCGCCGGGTTCTGGGGGCCGGCGATCGGGCGGCTGGCGGGGCTGACCGTGCCGCTGCTGCCGCTGGCCCACCAGTACGCCAAGGCGCGGACGCCGGGCGTGCCGGACGGGCCCATCCTGCGGCACCAGGATCGCGACCTGTACTTCCGCGGCCACGGCGACCGCATCGGGATCGGCTCCTACGCGCACCGGTCGATGCCGGTCCGGCAGGACGAGATCGGGCCCAAGGGCACGGTGATGCCCTCGGTGCAGGCGTTCACCGAGGAGGACTTCGATCCCGCGTGGCGGGACGCGGTCGAGCTGCTGCCGGCGCTCAAGGAGTCCACGTACGAGGACGGCATCAACGGGATCTTCTCCTTCACCCCCGACGGGTTCCCGCTGATCGGCGAGGCGCCGCACCTCGACGGGTTCTGGCTGGCCGAGGCCGTCTGGGTCACCCACTCGGCGGGCGTGGCCAGGGCGGTGGCCGAGCTGCTCGTCGACGGGCGGTCCAGCTTCGACCTGCATGAATGCGAGCTGAGCCGGTTCGAGCCGGTGCAGCTGTCGCCCGCGTTCGTCGAAGAGCGCGGTAAGCAGAACTTCGTCGAGGTCTACGACGTCATCCACCCGCTCCAGCCGATGGAGTCGCCGCGGCCGATGCGGACCAGCCCGTTCTATGTCAGGCAGCTCGAGCTGGGCGGCTACTTCCTGGAGGCGGCCGGTTGGGAGCGTCCGCACTGGTTCGAGGCGAATCTGCCGCTGCTGGAGGACCTGGTGCTGCGGCACCACAGCCAGGCGGCCGAGCAGCCAGAAGCCGAGCAGCCAGAAGCCGAGTTGCCCGAAGAGGCGCGCGGCATGGCGGTCGAGCGACTGCTCGGCGTGGCCCAGCGGGACCAGTGGGCCAGCCGCTACTGGTCGCCGGTCGCCGCCGCGGAGTCGCACGCGACCCGGGAGAACGTCGCGCTCTATGACATGACCTCGCTCAAGCGGATCGAGGTCGGCGGCCCTGGCTCGGTGGCGTTCCTGCAGTACCTGACCACGAACAACGTCGACAAGAAGCCCGGCTCGGTCACCTACTCGCTGCTCCTCGACGCGAGCGGCGGTGTGCGCTCCGATCTCACGGTGGCGCGGCTGGCGGAGGACCGGTTCCAGATCGGCGCCAACGGCAACCTCGACCTCGACTGGCTGACCCGCCACGCCCCCGGCGGCGTGTACGTCCGGGACATCACGCCCGGCACCTGCTGCGTCGGCGTGTGGGGGCCGCAGGCCAGGGAGCTCCTTCAGCCCCTCACGGACATGGACCTGTCCCATGAGGGCTTCCGCTACTTCAGCCTCAAGACCGGATATGTCGGGCACGTCCCGGTGACCGCGATGCGCGTCTCCTACGTCGGCGAGCTCGGCTGGGAGCTCTACACCAGCGCCGACCTGGGCCTCAAGCTCTGGGACACACTCTGGGCGACGGGCCTGCCGATCGCCGGGGGCCGGGCCGCGTTCAACAGCCTCCGGCTGGAGAAGGGCTATCGGCTCTGGGGCGTCGACATGACCCCGGAGCACAGCCCGTACGAGGCGGGGCTGGCCTTCGCCGTCAAGGACGGCAAGGACTTCCTCGGCCGGGACGCGCTGTCCACCGAGCTCACCCGCAAGCTGGTCCCGCTGCTCAGCGCGGAGGTCGTGATGGGCAAGGAGCCGGTACGGCACGCGGGCCGCACGGTCGGTTACGTGACGAGCGCCGCCTACGGGCACACGATCCAGCGGCCGATCGCGTACGCCTGGCTGCCGATCGAGCTGACCACCCCCGGGACGCATGTCGATATTTCGTATTTCGGGCGGCGAGTCCCGGCCGAAGTCGCCACCGAGCCCCTGTTCGACCCCAAGATGGAGAAGATCAGAAGGTGACCCACCCGGACTTTCTCTGGCGCAACCCCGACCCCGGGCCCGCCTATGACGTGGTCATCGTCGGCGGCGGCGGGCACGGCCTGGCCACCGCCTACTACCTGGCCAAGAACCACGGGATCACGAACGTCGCCGTACTGGAGAAGGGCTGGCTGGCCGGCGGCAACATGGCGCGCAACACCACGATCATCCGCTCCAACTACCTGTGGGACGAGAGCGCCGCCATCTACGAGCACTCGCTCAAGCTGTGGGAGGGCCTCAGCCAGGAGCTGGACTACGACCTGCAGTTCAGCCAGCGCGGCGTGCTCAACCTGGCGCACAACCTGGGCGACGTGCGTGAGGGCAGGCGGCGGGTCAACGCCAACCGGCTCAACGGCGTCGACGCCGAGTGGCTGGACGCCGACGAGGTCAAGAAATTCTGCCCGGTCATCAACGTCTCCGAGCGCGCCCGCTACCCCGTCATGGGCGCCACGCTGCAACGGCGGGGCGGCATCGCCAAGCACGACCACGTCGCCTGGGCCCTGGCCCGCAAGGCCGACGCCTATGGCATCGACCTGATCCAGGGCTGTGAGGTCACCGGCTTCGAGATCACCGGGAACCGGGCGGTGGCCGTACAGACCTCCCGGGGGCGGATCGCGGCCGGGAAGATCGCGCTCGCGTCCGCCGGGCACACCTCGGTGCTCGCGGCCGAGGCCGGGATCCGGCTGCCGCTCCAGTCGCATCCCCTGCAGGCGCTGGTGTCGGAGCTGCTGGAACCGGTGCTCGACTGCGTGGTGATGTCGAACGCCGTGCACGTCTACGTGAGCCAGGCGCACAAAGGCGAGCTGGTCATGGGCGCGGGTATCGACTCCTACAACTCTTACGGTCAGCGGGGCGCCTTCCACGTCATCGAGGCGCAGATGGCGGCGGCCTTGGAGCTGTTTCCGATCTTCAGCCGGGTGCGGGTGCTGCGAACCTGGGCCGGCATCGTGGACGTCTCGCCCGACGCCTCGCCGATCATCGGGCGTACCCCGGTGGACGGGCTGTTCGTCAACGCGGGCTGGGGCACCGGCGGCTTCAAGGCCACGCCGGGCTCCGGGTGGGTGTACGCGCACACGATCGCGCACGGTGAGCCGCATCCGCTCGCCGAGCCGTTCGCGCTGGAGCGGTTCACCACCGGGGCGCTCATCGACGAGCACGGCGCGGCGGCGGTGGCGCACTGATGCTGCTCATCGACTGCCCCCACTGCGGGCCCCGCGACGAGAACGAGTTCCGCTACGGCGGGCAGGCCGGCATCGCCTACCCCGAGACGCCCGCCACCGTCACGGACGCGGAGTGGGCCGAGTACGTGTTCCTGCGGGACAACCCCAAGGGCTGGTTCGACGAGCGCTGGTTCCACGTCCACGGCTGCCGGACCTGGTTCACGCTCCGGCGGCACACCGTCACCCACGAATTCTGGAAGGCCCCATGAACCGTCTGGACAGGGGCGGTCTGGTGGACCGCTCCGTCGTGCTGTCGTTCAGCTTCGACGGTCGCCGCATGGAGGGGCATCCCGGCGACACGCTCGCCTCC
This sequence comes from Nonomuraea sp. NPDC048901, assembly GCF_040649695.1. NCBI lineage: Bacteria > Bacillati > Actinomycetota > Actinomycetes > Streptosporangiales > Streptosporangiaceae > Nonomuraea > Nonomuraea sp. NPDC048901. The sequence goes on from NZ_JBEZFW010000006.1 coordinate 304,682, forward strand.
GCGCTGCTGGCCAACGGCGTGCGCGTGGTCGGCCACAGCGTCGAGCTGGGCCGCCCGCGCGGCGTCTTCTCCGCCGGCCCCGAGGAGCCGAACGCCCTGATCCGCGTGGGTGCCGACCCGATGCTGGCGGCCACTACCGTGGAGTTGTACGAGGGACTGGCGGCGTGGAGCCTGCGCGGCAAGGGCCGGGTGGACCCGCACGCGACCGATGATCGCCGCCGCGACAAGGGCTACCTGCACTGTGACGTCCTGGTGGTCGGCGGCGGCCCCGCCGGGCTGGCCGCCGCGCTCAGCGCCGGGGTGGCGGGCGCCCGGGTGATCCTCGTCGACGACCAGCCCCGGCTTGGCGGCGACCTGCTCAACAGTCGGGTTCGCCTGGACGGCGCCCGCGCGCTCGACTGGGTGGCCCTGGTACGGGCCCGGCTGGCGTCCATGCCCGACGTCCGGGTGCTCACCAGGACCACGGCGATCGGCTACTACGACCACAACTACGTGGTGGCCGTCGAGCGCCGCCCCCGGGGTGAGCGGCTGTGGCATCTGCGCGCTGCCCAGGTCGTCCTGGCGACCGGCGCGCAGGAGCGCTCGATCGCCTTCCCCGGCAACGACCGGCCCGGCGTGATGCTCGCCTCGGCCGCCCGTACCTACGTCAACCGGTATGGCGTACGGCCTGGCCGCCGGGTGGTCGTCTTCGCCTGTACGGACTCGGGTTACGAGGCGGCCCGCGACCTGCGGGCGGCCGGGGTCGAGATCGCCGCCATCATCGACCCGCGCCCACAAGCCGGTGCCGAAGCGCTCGCCGGGCAGGTCGTCACGGGGACCGTGGCGGATGCCGACGGGTTGCTCACCGAGGTCCTGGTCGGCGACCGGCGCTTCGAGGCCGACCTGCTGGCCGTCGCCGGCGGCTGGAACCCGGTCGTCCACTTGTTCAGCCAGTCGCAGGGCCGGACCGTGTTCGACGAGGAGGCGCAGGCGTTCGTGCCGGGCGTCTCCGCCCAGGCCGAACGCTCCGCCGGTGCCTGCCGGGGCCGCTACGGCACCGCTGAGGCCATCCAGGACGGCTACGCGGCGGGCTGCCAGGCGGCCCGGCCGACGGGCAAGAGGCAGGGAGGCGGCTTCCGCGTACCGGAGACCGACGAGCTCCCCCTGCGGCCCCCGGCGGCGCTCTGGGCGGTGGACCCGCAGTCGACCGACGCCTTCGCCGATCTGCAGCGAGATGTCACCGTGGCCGATCTCGCCCGGGCCGCGGGGACCGGCATGCGGTCCGTGGAGCACGTCAAGCGCTACACCACCGCCGGAACCGGCGCCGACCAGGGCAAGACGTCGGGCGCCGTGGTGGCGGGGGTGATGTCCGCGCTGCTCGGTGCCGCTCCCGGACAGGTGGGTACGACCACGTTCCGCCCGCCGTACACACCTGTGTCCTTCGCCACGCTCGCCGGACGTGACCGGGGCGCGCTCTCCGACCCGATCAGGACGACCGCGCCACACGCCTCGCACGTCGCGCGGGGCGCGGTGTTCGAGGACGTCGGGCAGTGGAAGCGGCCCCGCTACTTCCCGCTCGACGGCGAGACGATGGAGCAGGCGGTGCTGCGCGAGTGCCGGGCGGCCCGTACGGGTATCGCCGCCATGGACGCCTCCACACTCGGGAAGATCGACGTCAGGGGCGCCGACGCGGGGGAGTTCCTCGACCGGATCTACACGAACATGTACTCCACGCTGCGCGTTGGCTCGTGCCGCTATGGGGTGATGTGCACCGCCGACGGGATGGTGTTCGACGACGGCACGACCACGCGGCTGGCCGATGACCACTATCTGATGACCACGACCACCGGCAACGCGGCGGCCGTGCTCGACTGGCTGGAGGAGTGGCGGCAGACCGAGTGGCCGGGGCTCGAGGTGTCGTTCACGTCCGTGACGGACCACTGGGCAACGGTCGCGGTGGTGGGACCCAAGGCGCGGGAGATCATCGGACTGATCGCGCCGGGGGCCGAGGAGCTGGCGTTCATGACGTACGCGGCCACGAGCGTGCTGGGCGTCGACGGGCGGGTGTTCAGGATCAGCTTCTCCGGCGAGCTGGCCTACGAGGTCAACGTGCCCTGGTGGTACGGCAGGTCGCTCTGGGAGAGCGTGCTGGACCTGGGCGCGGTGCCGTACGGGACCGAGACCATGCACGTGCTGCGGGCCGAGAAGGGGTTCGCCATCGTCGGCCAGGAGACCGACGGCACGGTCACCCCGCAGGACCTCGGCATGTCGTGGCTGGTGTCGAAGCGCAAGCCCGACTTCGTGGGCAAGCGCTCGCACGCGCGGCCCGACACCGCCCGCGACGGGCGCAAGCGGCTGGTGGGGCTGCTCAGCGATGATCCGGCCGCGTTCGTGGCGGAGGGCGCCCAGCTCGTGGGCCAGACTGGGCCGATGCTGGGGCATGTGACGTCCAGCTACCTGAGCGCGGCGCTCGGGCGGAGCTTCAGCCTCGCCATGGTCCGTGACGTGGCCGTCGGCGACCGGCTGTCGGCGGTGTCGGGAGAGGCGGCCGTGCCCGTGACGGTGGTCGAGCCGGTCTTCTACGATCCCGGCAACACCCGGCGCGACGGTGATCCGGCTGCGCGGGCGGTCGCCGGGCGAGTGGCGGACTGCCGCAAGGAGAGCCCGGCGGCGGCCTTCACCGACCGCTTCGAGGCCGCCGGTTCCGAGCGGGTACGCCTGCGCGAGGTGCCCTTCGTACGGATGTGGGAGGTTCGCGGCACCGATCCGGGCGTGGGGCTGCGGCTGGGACCAGACTGGTGGCTCGTGACAGGGGACATCGAAGAGCGGCCCGGGAGGGTGGACGCGTCGGGTGGCGCCGAAGAGCGGCCCGGGTGGGTGGACGTGTCGGGGCAGCGGACCGTGCTGGAGCTCACGGGGCCGGGCGCGCTGGACGTCCTGATCACCGGCTGCCCGATCGACCTGCATCCGGCGGTGTTCCCGGGGCACGCCCAGACGCTGCTGGGCAAGGCGGCCGTCCTGCTCGAACGGTTCTCCGGTCCGGAAGGTCCGGAAGAGGAGGGCGGCTACCGGATCTACGTGCGTTCGTCCTACGCCTCTTACCTCGCCGAATGGTTGCTTGACGCACTTGAGGGATAAATAGGCGCTTAGGGGTAATTGCTCTACCTAGACTTTACGAAAACTTGAGTCTGGGGGTGGAGCGTGCGGCTTCGGGTGGGTTTGGCCGGTTTGGCCACAGTGGGATTGCTCGCGGGATGCGGGCAACTGGATGCGCAGACACCTAAAGCCGACACGGGCAAGGCTTCGTCGGCCGACGTCGGGGACGCCCGCAAGAAACTGGCCAAGCTCGCCGTCAAAGGACGCGCGCCGCGTACCGGCTTCGAGCGCGAGAAGTTCGGCCCGGCCTGGGCGGACGTCGACCACAACGGCTGCGACACGCGTAACGACATTCTGAAGCGCGACCTGAAGGACGAGACGTTCAAGTCGGGCACGCACGACTGCATCGTCCTCACCGGCGTGCTGGACGACCCCTACAGCGGCAAGACCATCACGTTCAAGCGCGGCCAGGACACCAGCACCGCCGTGCAGATCGACCACCTGATCCCGCTGTCGGACGCCTGGCAGAAGGGCGCGCAGCAGTGGACGGCGGACAAGCGCAAGGAGTTCGCCAACGACCCGATGAACCTGATGGCCGTGGACGGGCCGCTCAACGGCCAGAAGAGCGACTCCGACGCCGCGACCTGGCTGCCACCGCGCAAGGCCTACCGCTGCACCTACATCGCCAAGCAGATCGACGTGAAAGCGAAGTACGACCTGTGGCTGACCACCGGTGAGAAGGACGCGATGACCGGCATCCTGGACTCCTGCTGACGATCCGGGCGCGCCATTCGAACAGGCGCGCCCGGATGCCGGTGTCAGCCGTCGTCGTCCGTACGGTCGGTGCCCTGGCTCAGGACCTTCCCGGTGGCCGCGTCGACGTCGAGTTCGTGCTCCACATCGCCCTTGACCACCTCCACCTCCCACACGTCCGGCCGGGTCTCGCGAGCGTCGTAGGAGACCTCCTTGACCCACGCGCCGGGAACCTGCTTGTGCGCGATCTCGATGGCCTGCTCGACCGTGACCTTAGGAGCGGTGAGCGTGGATGTGGCGGTGGCGTAGGCGGCGCCGCCACCCGCGACGAGTACGACGGCACCGGCACCTGCTGCGACGAACTTGGTAATAGTGTTCATGCCTCTACGCAATCGCGATCTCCGGTAAGGCCGCGCTAAGCCCCGGTTAACGTCACCTCCACCACCGTCCCACCCCCAGGCGGGGATGAGACGGACAGTCGCCCGCTTGCGTCCTCGGCCGTACGACGCGCGATGTCCAGACCGAGCCCGGTGGATCCGCCTCCGCTGTTGCCGCGCTCCAGGAGCGCCTGATCGAAGCCGGGACCCTCGTCGGCGATGGTCAGCACGGCTCCGGGAGGGCGGGCGGCCAGCCGTACGGACAGGGCGGCTCCCTCGGGAGTGTGCGCGAACACGTTGCCGAGCAGCGCGTCCACGCAGGCGGCGAGATCCTCCGCGCGGACTGCCACAGGGAGCGGGCCGGACGGCAGGTCCACCTCGACGGCCCGTCCCTGATCCTCCGCGAGCACCGACCAGAACCGCACCCGCTCCCGTACCACCGCCGTCGCGTCGCACTCCTCCAGGTCGGCGGCGCGGCGGCGGGCGTCGGTGATGACCGCGCTGACAGCGCGCTCCAGGTCATCCACGCGGGCTCCGACGCGTTCCGCCTCCTCAGGGTCGCGCATCGACTCCACGTCCAGCCTGAGACCGGTCAGGGGGGTGCGCAGCCGGTGTGACAGGTCTGCCACCGACTCCCGCTCGGCCGCCAGCAGGTCGTGGATCCGCCCGGCCAGGTGGTTCAGCGCGAGCGCCACCGAGCGCACCTCCGGCGGGCCGCCCGGCTCCGCCCGCGCGGCCAGGTCGCCGCCCGCCAGCCGGTGCGAGACCTTGGCCAGCCCGTCGACCGGCCTGGTGACGGCGAGCGCCAGCCGGTCGGCCAGGACGATGCCCAGTACCACCAGCGCCAGGCCGAGCACCAGCAGCGCCAGCCACGCCTCGCGGACCCCGCGCAGCAGTTCCGCCTCGTCCGCGAACGCCCTGATCACCACCGTTCCTTCCGGCGAACGCACCGAGACGAGCACCTCCCTGCCGCCCGGGGCCTCGGCGGTGACGCTGCGGCCGGTCATGGCCAGCCGTACCGCGTCGGAGCGGGGCGCGGCCTGGCCGAGCGTCCGCCCGTCGGGCATGAACACCGTCACGGGGCGGGAGACCTTCGCCACCGCGAGCTCCAGGTCGGGCGTGCCGACCGCGACGGCGACCGACTCGGCGGCGGCGGTGGCGCGGTTCATGGCGCCGTTCTCGGCCACGGAGCGGATCAGCAGCGCCATCGGCACCAGCAGCGCGATCAGCACGACCGAGGTGGTCGCGGCCACCAGCAGCGCCAGCCAGCGCCTCATGACGGTTGGACCAGCTTGACCCCGACGCCCCGCACCGTGTGCAGGTAACGCGGTTCCGCGGCGGTCTCGCCCAGCTTCCTGCGCAGCCACGACAGGTGCACGTCGACGGTCTTGTCCGCCCCGCCGTACGGGAGCTGCCACACCTCGGTCAGCAGTTCCCGCTTGGTGACCACCTCGCCGGGCCGGGCGGCGAGGTAGCTCAGCACGTCGAACTCGCGCGGCGTCAGGTCCAGCTGCTCGCCGCCGATCGTGGCGACCCGCGCACGCGGGTCGACGCGCAGCGCGCCGACCTCCAGCGGCTCGGGCGCGGACTCGCCCGCGCGGCGCAGCACGGCCCTGATCCGAGCGTCGAGCTGCGCGGAGCTGTACGGCTTGACCACGTAGTCGTCGGCACCCGCGTCGAGCACCGGCACCATCTCGGCATCCCCGTCACGGGCGGTGGCGACGATCACCGGCACCCGGCTCACCGCCCGCAGCATGCGCAGCAGGTCCACGCCGTCGAGGTCGGGCAGCCCCAGATCGAGCACGATCAGGTCGGGCCGGTCCTCGACGGCCAGCCGCAACCCGTCCAGGGCCGTGGGGGAGGAGGAGACGGCATGGCCGAGCTCCCGCAGCCCGCGGCTCAGCGCCGTGCGGATCGCCACGTCGTCCTCGATGAGCAGGATGTCAGCCATATATGGCAACGGTAGAGGGTGCCAGGACATGGGCAGGGCCGCCTTATCGTGGCGTTAACCCGGCCTTATCCGGAGAGGGGGGAAACTGGCGTGGTGAAGCGACTCGTACTGGCCTGGGCCGCCACCGCGCTCGCCGCGACGGGTGCGGCCGTGGCGGTGCTCGGGCTGCTCGGCGGAGTGTTCACCGGCACGTCCGGGCGGGTGCTGAGCCAAAGCGAGATCCGCGCCGCCCTCGCCACCGCTACTGTGCGGGCGCCCGGGACCGCCGCCCCGAAGACGTCAGCGGGTCCGCGTGGCGACAAGGTCATCCGTACGGCCGGCGGCACCGTGATCGCCTCCTGCGCGGGCGGCCGGGTGACACTGCGCTCGTGGAGCCCCGCCCAGGGCTACTCCGTCGACGACGTCGACCCGGGCCCCCGGCAGGAGGCCATGGTCGAGTTCGACACCGCCGAGGACGAAGGCACCGACGTCGAAGTGCGGATCGGCTGTTCGGGCGACCAGCCGGTCATGCTTCCGCGCTGAGGGCCGCCTTCGTGAGCTCGGCCTGCCGTCTGATCTGTCCCATGACGATGGGGTTGACGCCCTTCGCCTGGAACAGCGCGACCATCTTGTCCATCACCGCGTTCGCCCGATCGAGGTCGCCCTGCCGGGCTTCGGCCCTGGCCAGGCGGCGCAGCACCATGTTCAGGGTGATGTTGTCGACGCTGGCGTCACGGGCCACCGCGGTGAGCTGCTCGATGCCCTGCTTGAGGTCCGGCGGCCGGACCCGTACCTGCTTGGCGGCGGTGATCGCCTTGAACTCCCGCTCGGCGTTGAGCCCCTTGACCATCCGGGCGTAGACGGCCAGCGGGTGGCCGCCGTACCTGTCGATCACCTCGTCCAGCGCCCGGTTGCCCGAGCTCAGCGTCGGCGAGTCGGAGCCGAGCAGCGAGAACAGCTTGCCCTGCTCGTCGCCGAGCATCAGCTCGGCTACCCGGTGGTCGTCCGCGCCGACCGGGTAGCGCACCTTGATCAGGCAGGCGGGGGAGACGATGCGGGATCCGTCGGCGGCGATGTACTGGCCGCGCACCTGGTACTCGCCGGGCTGCTGGAAGTAGTGCCCGTCGCGGCCGTGCCCGATGTAGGCGCTCCGGTACATGGCCGGGTTGCCCGAGTCGAGCCGGATGTCGGGTGAGGTGTCGACGCAGTGCCGCATCATCGGCCGGTAGAGCACGGTCCTGCCGGTCGGCTGGGTGATGGTGACCTGGGTGAACTCGGTGTCGGGGTGGAGGTGGCCGTGCGTGGTGCGCGGCTCCCCGGCCGTGGACAGCTTCAGCTCCACCACGACGGGCTCGCCGAAGCCGAACGACTCCTTGGCCCGCAGTTCGAGCCGCAGCCCTGACTGGTCCACGACCGGCTGCTCGAAGGGCGCGATGTCGGCGGCGCCCGTGCCGAAGGCGTTCGCGCCCATGGCCACGTCCCGGTAGAAACCATGGCGAAGGTGGACGAGCTCGGGGTCGGTGAACTGGAAGGGGAAGGCGGCCCAGTAGCCCTGCTCGCCGCCGGGTTGGTAGTTCTGGACATAGTTCATCCAGGACAGGTCGCCGAAGCCGCCGTTCGGGCCGAGTGGCTGGGGTGGGTTGCCCAGGTTCTTCTGCCACGAGTGCAGCAGGTTGAAGGCGTGGCCGAGCTCGTGGACGTACGTGCGCAGCTGCGCGCGCTGCGCCTGCGGGGTCCGGCCTTTGATCGCGTCGTAGAAGACCGCGGACCCCTGCCGCTGATGCGCGTCGTCGTAGTCGAACATGATGCCCCGGTAGCCGCCCACGTGCTTGCTGGCCACCAGCAGCCACACCCGCCAGGCCGGTACGTCCCCGAACGCGCTGAACTGCTGCGTCATCGCGTGATGCAGCTCGGCGTCGTCCCACGCCAGGTCCGCGCCCGACCCGTCGACCGGGATCACCCCGGGCGGGTTGACGGTCAGGCGGATCCCCGCCTCGTCGTAGGCGGCGGCCACGCTCAGCTCCCTCGCCGGCGAGCCGGTCGGGCCGGGCAGGGTCCCGGTGTGGTACTTCTCGAACGGCTCGGTGCCCGCCACCGAGTCCTGTTCCAGGAGCACGGTCCGGAAGTGGCGGCCCGAGAACGTCAGCTGATAGGTCTGACCGGCGACCTGGGCGGTGCCCACGGTGCCGCTGATCGCGACCGTCACGTCCTTGGCCGGGGTGTCGAACGAGAACGTCCCGCGTCCGGTGATCTTCGTCCCCGCGCCCTCGGCCGTCGCCGCCGCCGTGTTCACCACGAACGAGCCGGCGTAGGACGTGGTCGCGCCGGCCGTGGTGAACAGGTCCCCGCTCACCCGCCCGGTGGGCCGCGCCCCGTCCACGTCCACCCGGAGTTCGAGGCGCGAGTCTCCGTCCGTACCCTGATACAGCCCACTGATCACGGGGTGCCCCCTGGCGAGATGGATGCGGTTACAGGGGAGACTTCTCCCACCAGGGGATCGTGTCAACGCCCTCCGCGCACCTGTAGCGCCGCGAGCAACTCCTCCGACGCCTTGGTGATCGTCTCGACCGCCCGGTCGAACGCCTCCGCGTTGTGCGCGGCGGGTGCGCGGAACCCGGAGATCTTGCGTACGTACTGGAGCGCCGCCGCCCGTACGTCGTCTTCCGTCACGTCCTCGGTGTACGGCGGGCGCAGGGTCTTGATGCTTCTACACATGCCGTCAACGGTAATAGCCGATGCGCTGGCTTATCTCCCTCGCGCCCTCGGCCAGGAGCGCCCCGACTTCGGGCAGTCGCTCGGGCGTGAGCCGGTAGGACGGCCCCGAGACGCTCACCGCGGCCACCACCGAGCCGTCACTGCCCCTGATCGGCGCGGCCACCGCGTTCAGGCCCACCTCCAGCTCCTCCACCGTGGTGGCCCAGCCGCGCTCCCTGATCTCGGCCAGCCCCAGCCGCCCGGCCTCGGTGAGCGTCGAGGGCGTGTAACGGGCCGGCTCGGCGGGCAGCCGCAGCGCCCCGAACGCCAGCAGCACCTTGCCGCTGGAGGTGGCGTGCGAGGGGGTGCGCTGGCCCACCCAGTTGTGCCCGCTGATCGCGGCGGGGCCGCGAACCTGGCTGATGTTCACCGCGTCGCCGTCCTGGGGCACCGCGATGTTGACGGTCTCGCCGACGGCCTCGGCCAGGCGCAGGCACACCGGGCGGCTCTCCTTCGAAAGGTCCAGCTGCGCGGTGGCCGCGCCCGCCAGCCGTACGACGCCGAATCCCAGGCGGTAGCGGCCGCGGTCACCGCTCTGCTCCACCAGCCCGCCCTGCTCCAGCGCGGCCAGCAGCCGGAAGGCCGTGGACTTGTGCACATCGAGCTGGACGGCGAGGTCCGTCACCCGCGTCGCGCCCTCGCGCGCCAGGATCTCCAGGATGGCGATGGCCCGATCGACCGACTGAACGGACGTGTTGCCCATAGCGCAACAGACTAATATGTCGGGGCCCTGTGACACGCTGCGGTCATGGCAGACAGAACCGCTTAAAGGCCCCGTCGCGGGCTACGCCCTGGTCACCAACCCGTCCGGCGCCAAGTTCGCGCTCTACCAGCCGGGCGCCTTCATCGGCGCCGGCGTGCTGGCCGAGCCGGGCGCGATGAGCTGGGCCGAGGTCAACGCCCCCGACGGCGCGGCGGCCGACGCGTTCTACGGCACGCTCTTCCCCTACGAACTGCAGCGGGTCGAAGGGGGTCTCGACTACACCGTCTACCAGGCGGGCGGCGAGCCCGTCTGCGGCCGGCTCCAGATGGACGAGCACCGGGCGGGCGTGCCGCCGCACTGGATGGTCTACTTCGACGTGGCCGACCTCGACGCGGCCACCGCGAAGGTCACCGAGCTCGGCGGGGAGGTGCCCGTGCCGCCGTTCGATTCGCCCTATGGGCGCATCGCGGTCATCCATCACGCGGGCGGCGGCGGTTTCTTCAGCCTGCGCCGGCCACGGGGCTGAGCTCGGCGCCGAAGTCCAGCGCGAGCTTCCGCATGGCCCCGGCCAGCTCATCCCGGTCGAGGGCGTCGATCCGCTCCGCCGGGCCCGAGACCGACATGGCCGCCACCACCCGGTTGCCGTCGTGCACGGGCACGGCCAGGCAGTGCACGCCGAGCTCCTCCTCGCCCAGGTCCATGGCGTAACCGCGGTCCCGGACCAGGCCGAGCTCGGTGAGCATGCCCTCGGTGTCGGTGATCGTGTTGGGGGTGCGGCGCGGCATGCCGGTCCGTACGAACACCGCGACCGCCTCCTCCGCCGGCCGCCCGGCCAGCAGCACCTTGCCCACGGCCGTGCTGTGCGGCAGCACCCGCCGCCCGACCTCCGCGAACATGCGCAGCCTGCGCGGCGACGGCACCTGCGCCACGTAGACGATGAAGTCGCCCTCCAGCACCGCCAGGTTCGCCGTCTCACCCGACAGCGACACCAGCTTCGACAGGTACGGCCGCGCCCACACCCCGACCATGCTCTCGGCGATGCCGCCCAGCCGCACCAGCCCGCCGCCCAGCGCGTAGCGCCGGTCCGACTCCTGGCGTACGTAGCCGCGGGCCAGGAGCGTCTGCAGCAGCCGGTGGATCGTCCCGAACGGCAGCCCGGTCTTGGCCGCGATCTCCGACAGCCCCGCCTCGCCACCGTGCTCGGCCAGCGCCTCCAGCACGTCGAGCGCCCGCTCGACAGACTGCACGCTCACCCGCCCAACCCCCGTCCGATCAAAGGGACACCCCGCGCAGCGACGCGTCCAGCACCTCGGCCGTGTGCGCCACCCTGATCCGCGCGCCACCGCGCCGCATCGCGGCGGCGATCTGCATCGTGCAGCCCGGATTCGCCGACACCAGCAGCTCCGCGCCCGTCGAGGCCACCGACTTGGCCTTCCGGTCGCCCAGGTCGCGGGCCGCCTCGGGCTGGAAGATGTTGTACGTCCCCGCCGAGCCGCAGCAGATGGCCGACTCCGGCACCTCGCGCAGGTCCAGCCCCGGGATCGCCTTCAGCAGCTCGCGCGGCTGGGCCCGGATCCCCTGCGCGTGGGCCAGGTGGCAGGCGTCGTGATAGGCCACCGTGACGGGCAGGGGATGCCGGTCCGCCACCGGTCCCAGCTCGACGAGGAATTCCGACAGGTCCAGCACGCGGAACCCCGGCTCGCTGCCCAGCAGCTGGCCGTACTCCTTCATGGACGACCCGCACCCGGCCGCGTTGACCACGACCGTGTCCACGCCGGCCCTGGTGAAGGTCCTTACCGTGCGCCGCGCGAGCCGCCTGGCCTGTTCCTCGCGTCCCGAGTGCACGCTGAGCGCCCCGCAGCAGCCCTGGCCGGGCGGGATGATCACGTCGCAGCCCTCCAGTGCGAGCACCCGCGCGGTGGCCGCGTTGACCTGGGGGAAGAACTCGCCCTGCACGCACCCGGTCAGCATGCCGACCACGGCCCGGCGCGGCCCTCTGGCCCGGACCAGCCGCGGGATCCGCTGCCTGCGCCCGACCCGGGGTGCCAGCCCCGCCATCGCCCCGAGGCTGGGATGCACCCGCTCCAGGAACGGCGCCATCCGCTCGGCCAGCCCCATCCCGGGGCGCAGCAGCCGCAGCCTGCGCGGGTAGGGGAACAGGCTGAACACGATCTCCCTGACCGCCCGCTCGCGCGGCTCGCGCACGTGGACCCGCTCGACCTCGGCCCGCGTCTGCTCGATCAGCCGGTCGTACTGGACGCCCGACGGGCAGGCGGTGACGCACGCCATGCAGCCGAGGCAGGCGTCGAAGTGCCCGGCCATCTCCGGCGTCACCGGCGTGCCCTCGACGTGCTGTTTCATCAGGTGGATCCGGCCGCGCGGCGAGTCCATCTCCTCGCCCCACAGCGTGTACGTCGGGCAGGTGGGCAGGCAGAACCCGCAGTGCACGCAGTCGTTGATCAGCTTGGGGTCGATACCGCCGGACGTCATGCCAGATGCCTCCTGGTTACCGCTCACTCAGATGCCGCCGATGAACCGGCCGGGAGACATCCGGCGCTCCGGGTCGAACCGCTCCTTGACCCGCCGCATCAGCGGCAGCGCGCTCACCGGCCCCCAGCGGTCCACGCCCTCGTGCGGCGCGGCCAGCACGGTCACCCGGCCGCCCAGCGGCGTCAAGCGCTCCCGCAGGCCGGACACGACACCCCCGAAGTCCGCAGGCGGTTCGGCCGTGGGCTGGAGCCAGACCCGGCCCGCGACGGGCGAGCCGCGGAGCGAGAGACCGGTGTCGCGTACCTCCGCCAGGACGTCGCTCGTCCGCGCGGGCGGGAACCGCAGCTCGATCAGGAGCTCGTCGTCGCTGATCAGCCCCCACCAGGCGGGTGCCTCGTCCGTGACGGCGCCCGCGCCGATCGCCTCGCGCAGCGCCTCGGCCCGTTGCCCGGCGGCCGAGCCCTCGACCAGCACGGCCAGCGTGATCGGCGCGTCCCCGCCGGGCCAGTCGAGCTCGACCGCGCTCGGCTCGGCCTGGGAGGCGGCCAGCATCGCGGTCACCTCCTGAACGTGCCGCTGGGCGAGCTCGGTCACGACATAGCGGTGGTCGGCGGGCAGCGGGTGCAGCCGGAACGTGGCCTCGGCGATGACGCCCAGGGTGCCGTACGAGCCGGTGAACAGCTTGCCCAGGTCGTAGCCCGCGACGTTCTTGACCACCCGGCCGCCCGACTTGGCCACGGTCCCGTCCGGCAGCACGACGGTGATGCCGATGAGCAGGTCGCGGGCCGTACCGTAGCGGAAGGCGCGCGGCCCGGCCGTCGCGGCGGCCAGCGTGCCGCCGACCGTGGCGCCCTCGGCGAACGGCACGTCCAGCGCCAGCTCCTGCCCCTGCTCGGCGAGCGCTTCCGCCAGCGCGTCCATCGTCACCCCGGCCTGGGTCTTCACCACCAGGTCGCCCGCGGCGTGCTCGACGACCTCGTTCAGGCAGCACAGGTCGAGCAGGACGTCACACCGCTCGGGCGGGTGGCCCCAGTGCAGCTTGGTGCCGCCGCCCACGGGCACGACCGCCAGGCCGGCCCCGGCGCAGGCGCGCAGCACGGCCGAGATCTCCTCGACCGACTCGGGCAGGGCCACCACCCCCGCTCGCACGCCGCCCACGACGTCGTCCGGCCCGGCCTCCCTGACCGTCACGCCGGTCCGCTCCTCCAGCTCGTCCATCAGAACTGCTCCGCCTGCCCCGAGGCGACCAGCGGATGGCCGCCCTTGCGCACCCCCGGCACCTCCCCGCACAGCCGCGGCGTGGGGAACACCTTGCCCGGGTTCGACAGGCCCTTCGGGTCGAAGGCGCAGCGGACGAGCTGCATGGTGTCGAGATCGTCCGCGGAGAACATCCTCGGCATGTACTTCGCCTTGTCCACGCCCACCCCGTGCTCACCGGTGATCGACCCGCCGTGCTCGATGCACAGGTCGAGGATGGCGCCCGAGACCGTCTCGGCCCGTTCGCCCGCCCCCGGCTCCGCGTCGTCGAACAGCACCAGCGGGTGCAGGTTGCCGTCGCCCGCGTGGAAGACGTTGGCCACCCTGATCCCGTACTCCTCCGACAGCCGGTCGATGGCGGCCAGCACCTTCGGCAGCGAGGTGCGGGGCACCACGCCGTCCTGCACGATGTAGGCGGGGCTGATGCGGCCGACGGCCGCGAACGCCGACTTGCGGCCCTTCCAGATCGCCGCCCGCTCGGCCGGGTCGTCGGCCGTGCGCAGCTCGAACGCCCCCGAGCAGATCTCCTGCAGCCGGGCGAACTGCCGGGCGACCTCCCGCTCCGGCCCGTCGAGCTCCACGATCAGCACCGCGCCCGCGCCCTCGGGATAGGAGCAGGACACCGCCGCCTCGGCCGCCTCGATGGCCAGCGCGTCCATCATCTCGATCGCCGCCGGCACGATGCCGGCGCCGACGATGGCCGACACCGCCCGCCCGCCCTGCTCGATGCTCTCGAACGCGGCCAGCACCGTGGTGACGGCCTCGGGGGCGCGGCTCAGTCGTACCGTGATCTTGGTGGCGATGCCCAGCGTGCCCTCCGAGCCGATGAATGCCCCGAGCAGGTCGTAGCCGGGATCCATCCGGTCGAGTGTCACCAGGTCGCCGTCGGGGGTGACGATCTCGCAGGCTTCGATGTGGTTGACCGTGAAGCCGTATTTGAGGCAGTGGGCGCCGCCGGAGTTCTCCGCCACGTTGCCGCCGATCGAGCAGACCTGCTGGCTGGAGGGGTCGGGGGCGTAGTAATAGCCCTGGTCGCGGACCGCCTCGGTGATCGCCAGGTTGGTGACGCCCGGCTCGACGACGGCCCGGCGGTTGGGCAGGTCGATCTCCAGGACGCGGCGCATCTTGGAGGTGACGATCAGCACGCCGTCCTGGCGGGGGAGCGCCCCGCCGGACAGGCCGGTGCCGGAGCCGCGGGCCACGAACGGGACCCCGAAGTCGTTGCAGGCGCGGACCACCCCGGCGATCTGCTCGGCCGTCTCGGGCAGTACGACGACGCCCGGGGTGGCTCGGTGGTAGGTCAGGCCGTCGCACTCGTAGGTGCGCAGGCGTACCGGGTCCGTGATCACCGAGTCGGCGGGCAGCAGCGCGCGCAGCGCGGCCGTCAGCTCGTCGAGCGGCTTGTCGACCATGGCGCCCCCCTTCTGTCGGCCATCCTTGGTCCTACCGGGCTCTCGGTCACCCTCGGTCATACCCGGCTCTCCGCCATCCTTGGTCATACCCGGTCAATCGCACTACCTTTCCGGATATATCCGGCGCTGACCCGCCGGATATATCCGGAAATTTCGTGATTACGGCATGCGGGCATACGCGGGAAGCGTCAGGAACTCGGCGAAGTCGTCGTCCAGCGCGACCTCCTTGAACAGCGCCGTGGCCTGCGCGTACAGCAGTTCGTCGTAGCCCGGCTCGGCCGCGATCTTCGCCAGCTCCTCCGCGATGATCCGCTCGACCAGCTCCTTCGTCACCGTCGCGCCCGTGTCGGCGAGCGTGATGTCGTTGTGGATCCACTGCCAGATCTGCGAGCGGGAGATCTCCGCCGTGGCCGCGTCCTCCATGAGGTTGTGGATCGCCACCGCGCCGAGCCCGCCCATCCAGGCGGCCAGGTAGCGCAGCGCCACGTCCACGTTGGCGCGCAGCCCGGCCTCGGTGATGTCACCCGGCGTCTCGGAGACCGCCAGCAGATCGGCGGCCGAGACCGAGACCTCCTCGCGCGTCCGGTCGAGCTGGTTGGGCCGCGACCCCAGCACGCCGTCGAACACCTCGCGGCAGATCGGCACCAGGTCGGGGTGCGCGACCCAGGAGCCGTCGAAGCCGTCGCCCGACTCGCGCGTCTTGTCGGCCCGCACCTTCTCCAGAGCCGTCGCGTTGACCTCGGCGTCGCGCCGCGAGGGGATGAACGCCGCCATCCCCCCGATCGCGTGCGCGCCCCGCTTGTGGCAGGTCCGGACGAGCAGCTCGGTGTACGCGCGCATGAACGGCGCGGTCATGGTGACCGCGTTGCGCTCGGGCAGCAGGAACTCCCGGCCCCGGGTGCGGAACTTCTTGATCACGCTGAACAGGTAGTCCCAGCGGCCCGCGTTGAGCCCGGCCGAGTGGTCGCGCAGCTCGTAGAGGATCTCCTCCATCTCGAACGCCGCCGGGTACGTCTCGATCAGCACGGTCGCCCTGATCGTTCCCTGGGGGATGCCCAGCAGGTCCTGGGCGCGGACGAACACCTGGTTCCAGAGCCGCGCCTCCAGGTGCGACTCCATCTTCGGCAGGTAGAAGTACGGGCCGCGCCCCTTGTCCAGCTGCCGCTGGGCGCAGTGGAAGAAGTAGAGCCCGAAGTCGAACAGTGAGGCCGACACCGGCCGCCCGTCCACCAGGGCGTGCTTCTCGTCCAGGTGCCAGCCGCGCGGCCGGACCACGATCGTGGCCAGCTCGGCGTCGGGTTTGAGCGCGTACGTCTTGCCACCGGTCTCGAAGTCGATCGTCCGGTCGAGCGCGGCGCGCAGGTTGAGGTGGCCGCTGACGCAGTTGGCCCAGAGCGGGGAGTTGGCGTCCTCGAAGTCGGCGAGCCAGACCTTGGCCCCCGAGTTGAGCGCGTTGATCGTCATCTTGCGGTCGACCGGGCCGGTGATCTCGACCCGGCGGTCCTCCAGCCCCGGGGCCGGCGGCGCGACGCTCCAGTCGCTCTCCCTGACCTCCTTGGTCTCCGGCAGGAAGTCGAGCCGGCCGCCCGCCGACAGCTCCGCCTGCCGTACACGCCGGGCTTCCAGCAGCTCCTGGCGGGTCGCGTCGAACTCCCGCTGCAGGCTCTCCACGAAGGCGAGCGCCTCCGGCGTGAGGACCTCGTCGAAGCGGTCGAGCATCGGGCCGGTGATCTCCATACGCCCCTTCTTCCATGATGTGGAAAATTGGTTCTGGATTATGGAAGTGAAGCTACTTCATGGGCGGTCCCCGGTTCAAGGTGGGGGTCCCCTGGGGGAGGGTCAGGGGGAAACCCCGATGTACGGCATCCCCTGTGGACGCGAGGATCTGTCTCATGAAGACGATCGTGATCGCGGGTGGCCTCCTCGCCTCGGCATTACTGCTGACGGGCTGCGGGCTGAAGGACCTGGCCGGCCCGACCAACCAGGACACCGTCACGTACCAGGTCACGGACAAGGTCGCCAAGCTGCAGCTCAAGAGCGGCTCCGGCGACACCGTGCTCACCGAGTACGACGGCACCGCCGTGCGGGTCACCGAGACCCTCCATTGGCGTAACGACAAGCCGAAGGCCGAGCACAAGGTCGACGGCGACACGCTCTCGGTGTTCTACAGCTGCCCCAAGGGCTGGGACAGCTGCAGCGTCGACTACAAGATCGAGGTCCCCAAGGGTCTTCAGGTCGACGCCGACGCGGGTTCGGGCGACATCGCCATGAGGCAGCTGACCGGGCAGATCGAGGCCAACGCCGGCTCGGGGGACGTGGACGCCAGCGGTCTCGGGACCAAGAAGATCTTCGCCGAGGCCGGCTCCGGCAGCATAGACCTGAAGTTCGCCGTCGTGCCCGACAGCGTCGAGCTGAAGAGCGGCTCCGGCGACGCCACCCTGCGGGTTCCGGCCGGTGCCTATGATGTGAAGACCCAGGTCGGATCGGGCGACGTGCAGGTGTCGGTCGACAAGGACGCGGCCTCTCCGCACAAGGTGTCGCTGACCACGGGCTCGGGAGACATCAGCGTGTTGCCGGGATAACCAGGTGATGGCATGAGGGATGTCATGTCACCATCGGGGAAGACACTCCGGTGTTCAGACGTTGCCTATTAGAGATGACACGAATGCACGAATACTCCGCGCTTGACGAGTTCGAGACCGGCGAGATGGATCTTGAGGAGCGCCAGGCGCTACGCCGCGTGGCGGGCCTCTCCACCGAACTCCAGGATGTCTCCGAGGTCGAATACCGGCAGCTGCGGCTCGAGCGGGTCGTCCTGGTCGGCGTCTGGACCTCAGGCACGGCGGAGGACGCTGAAAACTCCCTTCTTGAGCTGAAGCTCCTGGCCGAAACGGCCGGTTCGGAGGTCCTCGAGGGCCTCATCCAGCGCCGTCAGAAGCCCGACCCCGCCACGTACATCGGATCGGGCAAGGCGCTCGAGCTTCGCGACGTGGTCGAGTCGACCGGCGCCGACACCGTGATCTGCGACGGCGAACTGGCCCCTGGCCAGCTCCGCCAGCTGGAGGAGACGGTCAAGGTGAAGGTCATCGACCGCACCGCGCTGATCCTCGACATCTTCGCGCAGCACGCCAAGAGCCGTGAGGGCAAGGCTCAGGTCGAACTGGCCCAGCTCAGCTACCTGCTGCCCCGCCTGCGTGGCTGGGGTGGCAACCTGTCCCGGCAGGTCGGCGGACGCGCCGCGGGCGGCGTCGGCATCGGCGGCCGTGGCCCCGGTGAGACCAAGATCGAGCTCGACCGGCGCCGCATCCGCGAGCGCATGGCCAAGCTGCGTCGCCAGATCAGCGGCATGTCCACCTCACGCGACACCATGCGCCACCGGCGCAGTCGCCGGGAGGTCCCGGCCGTCGCGATCGCGGGTTACACCAACGCCGGCAAGTCCTCGCTGCTCAACCGCGTCACCGGCGCGGGTGTGCTGGTGGAGGACGCCCTGTTCGCCACCCTGGATCCGACCGTACGCCGGGCGCACACGCCCGACGGCAGGCTGTTCACGATCGCCGACACGGTCGGCTTCGTCCGCCACCTGCCGCACCAGCTGGTCGAGGCGTTCCGCTCCACGCTGGAGGAGGTGGCCGACGCCGACCTCATCCTGCACGTGGTCGACGGCGCTCACCCCGACCCCGAAGGCCAGCTCGCCGCCGTACGCGAGGTCTTCGCGGACATCGAGGGCGCCTTGGACATTCCCGAGATCGTGGTGATCAACAAGGCCGACGCCGCCGACCAGGAGGTGCTGGACCGCATCGCCAGGCGCGAGCGCGACAGCATCGTGGTCTCGGCGCGCACCGGTGCCGGCATCGCCGAGCTGATGGCACTCATCGAGCGTGAGCTGCCCAGGCTCGACCACGAGGTCGTGCTGCTCGTGCCGTATGACAGGGGTGACCTGATCTCGCGGGCCCACAAGGAGGGCGAGGTGCTCTCGGTGGACCACGTCGCGGAGGGCACGGTCCTGCACGCGCGCGTGCTCCCGAGCCTGTTCCAGGAGCTGGAGCGGGCCGGCAAGCCGGTCGAACGCGTCTCCTAGAGGTCGCATCGGGCAGCTCTTGGTGGTTGTGGGGGGCCAGAACCCCCAAAATCACTGCGGAGCTGCCCAAAGGCGGCAGTGGTCCCTGAACGCTGGGATTGCTAGGATAAGCCGAGTCTTACGACACTAATGGCACGGGTTTCAGATGATCGCTGCTGCGAGTCAGGTCGCGTGCGGGGGCCACAGGGGATCGATGGGGCTGAGTGGCGGTTGGGATGAGTGGGCTTCTTTCCGAATAACCCTGTACAGCAAGCCCAGCTGTGAAATAACGTAACTGAACTGAAATCGCCGGATCATGAGTCTGGCGATACGGTCACCGCACAGCCATAAGCGGATGAGATCAGGAGACCCCCCATGTCGTCCGGACCCGGAGCCGACTCAGTGGGCGCGGCGGCAGCCGTGCGCTGCTGTGCACTGTGCTCAGCTGGGGGATCCCGCGGGGCGGTGATGCGGTGACCGTTCGGCTCCTGACCAACATCGGCCGCCTCTGGACCGGCAACGAGGTCCTCAGCAACGCGGCCATCCTTGTGCACAACGACCGGATCGCGTGGGTCGGGCGAGCGCCCGACCTGCCGCAGAGCGTGCCCGGCGTTGTCGACGACATCGTCGACGTGGACCACGTCGAAAACCTGGGCGGGGCGCTCGTCACGCCCGGCCTCATCGACGCGCACACCCACCCCGTCTACGCGGGCAACCGCTACGCCGAGCTGGCGATCCGCACCGGCGGCTCCACCTCCTCGGCGATCACCGCGGCGGGTGGCGGCGTGGGCTCGACCGTCACCGTGACCCGCGGCACCGACCCGTGGACCCTGTGCAACGGCGTCCGCGAGCGGCTGCGCGGCTGGCTGCTCAGCGGCACCACGACCGTCGAGGCCAAGACCGGCTACCACCTCACCCGCGACGGCGAGCTCGCCGACGTGCGGCTCCTGCGCGAGCTGGAGAAGGAGCCGATGATGCCGCGGGTGCACGTCACCTTCCTCGCGGCGCAGGTGGTGCCGCCGGAATACTTCGGCCGGCAGCGCGAATACGTCGAGGCCGTGGGCGCCTGGTGCGCCGACGCGGCCGCCGCCGGCGCTGACAGCGTGGACGTCTACTGCGACGAGGGCCACTTCACCACCGAGGAGTCCCGCTGGGTGCTCGCCTCGGGCCGCAACGTCGGCCTGCTGCCGCGTATCCACGCCGGTCTCTACAGCCGCCGCGGCGCCGTTCAGCTGGCCGCCGAGCTCGGCTGCGCCTCCGCCGACGGGCTGCACCACATGTCCGAAGAGGACATCGCGATCATGTCCCGCTACGGCGTGCCCGCCGTGGTCTGCCCCGCGACGGCGCTTCAGCGCGGCCACCTGCCGCCGGTCCGTCAGATGATCAAGCACGGTGTGCAGATCGCGCTCGGCAGCGACCACAACCCCGGCTACTGCGGCATCACCTCGATGTCCCTGGTCATCGCGATGGCGGTGTCGGCGTTCGGGATGAGCGTCAACGACGCGCTGCGGGCGGCCACGCTCGGCGGCGCCACCGTGCTGGGCGCGCCCGACCGCGGCGTGCTGGCTCCCGGTCGCCTCGCCGACATCGTCCAGTGGGACGCCGACCACGAGGGCGCCTTCGCCTGGTCCTTCGGTCTCAAGCCGCGCCGGGTCTGGCGGGGTGGCACTCCGGTCCAGTAGTTGATCTCGGACTATGCCGCCATCGGTGTTCGTGGTCACGGATTCAACCGCCTACCTGCCTCCGGTGCCTGGTGTCGCTGTCGTACCGGTACAGGTGACTTCCGGCGGTCTTTCGTACGACGAGGACTCCTTCACCGGTGACCTGTCGTCGGCGACCACGTCCAGACCCGCACCCGCGCGCTTCGCCGCGTGCTACTCATCGCTGGCGGCCGGCGGCGCTTCGGCCGTGGTCTCAATACACCTTTCCGGTGATTTTTCCGGCACAGCCTCCGCCGCCCTGCTGGCCGCCAAGGAGTCCCCGGTACCGGTGGAGGTCATCGACAGCCGCTCGATCGCCATGGGCCTCGGCTACCCGGTGCTCGCCGCCGCCCGTACGGCCGCGGACGGGGGATCGCCGGCGGACGTGGCGACGGCGGCCCGGCGGTGCGCCTTACGGACCCGGACGTACTTCTACGCCGACACGCTGGAGTACCTGCGGCGAGGCGGCCGAGTCGGGACGGCGGCCTCGCTGGTGGGCTCGGCACTGCTGATCAAGCCGTTGCTGCACCTGGTGGATGGGCGGGTCTCGCTGCTGGAGAAGGTACGGACCGCGACCAGGGCCATCGCCCGGCTGGAGGACCTGGCGGTGGCGGCCGCGGCGGGCAAGGCGGAGGTACGGGTCGCCGTACAGCACCTTGGGGCGCTGGGGCGGGCGGAAGGGCTGGCCGAACGACTGGTTAAGCGCCTGCCTGGGGCGGTGGAGATGCGGGTGGTGGAGGTGGGAGCGGTTATCGGGGTTCATGTGGGTCCCGGGATGCTGGGACTGACGGTCACCTCGGCCGACTAACGCGCTGCGGCCTCGCCTCCTGCCGCACACACCGCCTGGCAGTGGCGTATCACGAGCGGGCCGGCCGGCCGCGCCTCCCACGGTCGCGGGCCCTTCCCTTCCGCGCTCGCGGCACGGCACGCGGCCGAGTGCGCGATCACGGCACTCGCCGCCGGGAGATGCAGCCTGTAAGAGACGTCGGGCACGCGGAGCCATGCCGACACCCACGCCGCACTCCCGTCACTGTGGCACCTCCTGCTGGGCGAGACCAGCTTCAGGTATGGCAAGCCGGGCAGGATCGGGCCTGACACCGTTTCCGCCGTGGACAACCTGTCTCGTCCACAGGGCCGGCTGATCGTGGCTCGGTTGTCCCCAGAACCTCGTTCACCGGCCTGCGGGCCCCTGCCGTTCTCGTACGTTCGCTGGCGTGCGCAACCACGATGCGACAGCCGAGCGGACCATCGCCGAGTCCCGCCTACGGTCGCTCACCAACCCCAGTCTGCCCGGCGGCGCACTCCAACACCCGCACGACCCGACTCCGCAGGCCGGCCGCGCCCTGCACGAAGGGCTCGTCCGGCCAGGCCCAGCCCTGCGCGAAGCGGCCGTGAGACCAGGCCCAGCCCGGCATGAGACGCCCGTGAGGCCGGACCGAGCCTCACATGGGACGCCCGTGCGGTCAGGCCGCGCTTCCACCCCGCACGAGCCGACTCAAAGGTCTGGCCGAGCGGCGGTCTCTCACGAGCCGACTCAGAGGCCGAGCCGAATGACGGCCCCGATCCCGCCCTCGTTCGAGGCCTTTCGCCAGGCCGTCACCACCAAGCCGCCCGCCTCGCTCGACCCCGGCAGGCCGGGCCTGCGCATCCTGATAGCCCTGGCCGTCCTGACCGCGGTGGTGGCGGGCGTGATCGCGTGGCGCTCCCAACCCACCCCAGAACCCCTCCCCGCCCCACCCCCCAGCCCGCCGGGACCCGCCACCCCATCTCCAACGGCCAAGGTGACCGTCCACATCACCGGCAAGGTCCGCAAGCCGGGCCTCTACACCCTCGCCATGGGCGCCAGGGTGGCCGACGCGGTGACGGCCGCAGGAGGTCCCGTCCGCAGCACCGCCATGTCCTCGGTCAACCTGGCCCGACGCCTGGTGGACGGCGAACAGATCGTCGTAGGTGCCCCATCAGGCTTCGCACCCGGCCTCGCCTCAGCCGACCCCGCCACCACGACCCTCGACCTCAATTCGGCCACTCCCGACCAACTCGAACAACTCCCCGGCGTGGGCGAGGTCCTGGCGGCCCGCATCGCCGACTTCCGTACCGCACACGGCGGCTTCACCAGCGTCGACCAGTTGCGCGAGGTCAGCGGCATCGGCGCGAAGAAATACGAGGAGATCAAGGGAAAGGTCCGCGTCTGACATGTCCCACAGCCTCCCCTCCCCATCTCACTCCTGGTCCCTGGCCCTGCCCGCCCTCGCCACCTGGGCCGCCACCCTCACCCTCCTGAACTTCTCCCCGACCACAAGCTTGATCGTCTCCGCTGCGGCCATCGTGGCCGTGCTCCTGACCGTCCTGAACTTCTCGCCGACCACGAGCCTGATGGTCTCCGCCGTAGCCACCGTGTCCGCACTCGTGACCCTCTCCAGGCGTTCCCGCGTTCTCCAAGCGGGCTCAGTCACTGGGATCGTGTCCGGTCGCACTTCCTCGAGAGCGGTTGTTCAGGGGGCTGTCCGGCGGTTGTGGCGCAACGTGGCCATCGCGACTCTTATCTGCGTCGCCGCGACCTCAGCCTCAGTGGCCCTGCGCGTTCACGCCGTGAGCACAGGCCCGGTGGCTGACCTGGCAACCCGCGGAGCGCAGGTCACCGCCCAGATCACTCTTACCGACGATCCGAAGATCAGACGCCACCGAGGCGGCCGCTTCACCCAGGACCGCATCGTCGTCCCCGCCACCCTGACCGTCCTCCAAACCCCAGCCAGCCTTGGATCGCCGCTTCGGCGGGGTGCGGCCGGCAGAGCGATCGCGGTGAACACCCCTGTCGTCGTCTTCGCCCAGGGCCCCGAGTGGAGCAGCCTCCTCCCGAGCCAGAGCCTGGAAGTAACCGCTCGCCTGGCACCGGCAACCCCAGGTGACCTGATCGGCGCCGTCCTCCTCGTACGAGGGTCACCACGCGTCCTCACGTCCCCGTCGTGGATCCAGGCCGCGGCAGGCACCCTCAGGGCAGGTCTACGGACGGCCGCAGACGTACTCCCGGCAGACCAGCGCGGCCTCCTCCCAGGCTTGGTCGTGGGCGACGTCTCCCGCATGGACCCACAACTCACCGCCGACCTCAACGAAGCAGGCCTGAGCCACCTGAACGCGGTAAGTGGCGCGAACCTTGCAGTCGTGGCCAGTGCCGTCCTGGCCCTCTCTCGCCTGGCCGGCTTCCCGCTCGCCCTGAGAGCCGTCCTCGCCGCCCTCGCGATGATCGCCTTCGCCGTGGTGGCCAGACCCTCGCCCAGCGTCCTGCGAGCCCTGCTCATGGGTATGACCGCCGCCATAGCCCTGGGCACCGGCCGGACCAAGGACGGCGTGGCGGCCCTGTCCGCGTCGATCCTGCTGCTCATCCTGTTCGACCCCGAACTGGCTCGTTCGTACGGCTTCGCCCTGTCCGTCTTCGCGACCGCCGGCATCCTCCTCCTGGCTCCCCGCTGGCGAGCCCACCTCACTGGCCCCGACCCGGAAGAAACCCCCGCCCACGCTGACACCCACGACGACTCCGCTGCCGAGAACCCCGCTCCCACCTGGGCCGACGCTGCCAGCCGTCTCCGCGACTCGGCACCATACGGCGCCGTCGCGTCCGATCCAGCGGGCCGTGGTGCCGGCGGGTCGGGTTCGGCGGGTCGTGGTGTGGTCGGGTCCGATTGGGTCGTTGGTGGTGCGGCCACGTCCGATTCAGCGGGCCGTGGGGCCATCGGGTCCGGTTCGGTGCTTCGCGATGGCGTCGCGTCTAATTCAGCCGCTCACTCAGCCGCTGACTTGGCCGCTGGGTCGGCAGCGTTTGGTGCCTTCACCTCCGACTCGGCACCTCACAGCGACGACGCCGACACACCTGACGTCGTCCTCGAGTCCCATGAGCCGCACTCTGCCCCGATTCGCTCATCGCCAGGACGAGGTCGGCGCCGTCTGCGGCTGCCTCGGTGGGCGGCGGAGGCGGTGGCCGTGTCCGCTGCGGCGCAGGCCGCTGTGACACCGGTTCTCGTGCTGATGTCCGGCCAACTGACCCTGGTGGCCATACCCGCCAACCTCCTGGCGGGCCCGGCAGTGGCGCCGGCGACCATCCTCGGGTTCGTCGCCGCGTTGGTGGCTCCCCTCTGGCCGCAGGCAGCTCAGTGGCTGGTCATCCCGGCAGGGTACGCCGTGGGCTGGATCATCCTGGTCGCCCAGTGGGCCGTGAGCATGCCACTCGCCACGCTCCCATGGCCGGGCGGTCTTCCGGGACTCGGGCTTCTGATGGTCGCCGTGGCTGTGATGATCCTCGTGCTCAGACGCCGTACCTGGAGAACGGCGGCCCTCACGATGGCCGCCGCGGCTCTCGTGGTCGGGCTCGTGGTCCGCCCCATGGCCAAGCCCTGGCCGCCCCCGAACTGGCTCATGGTCGTCTGCGACGTCGGTCAGGGCGACGGCATGGTGCTGGCGGCCGGTCCCGGTCGTGGCATCGTCGTCGACACCGGCCCGGACCCCGTCGTCATGGACCGCTGCCTGCGCAGGCTGGACGTACGCGACGTACCCCTGCTACTCCTCACCCACCCGCACGCAGACCACGTGGACGGCCTCCCCGGCGTACTCAGGAACAGGCGTGTCGGCGCGGTCATCGTCAGCCCGCAACGCGTCGCCCCGCAGGAGAGCAACCGCATCGCGACCATCCTCGCCCGCCACCGGATTCCCGAATGGACACCTTCCTCGGGCAGTCGCTGGCAACTGGGCCCGTCCGAGATGACCATCCTCGCCCCCGACCCGGCCCAGGGTGACGCCGAGGGGCAGGGGGAAGGCAGCTTGATCAACAACTCCAGCGTCGTGGCGCGCGTACGCTGGCGAGCGGGCTCGGCCCTCCTGAGCGGCGACATCGAAACCGAGGCTCAAGACGCGCTGCTGCGGCGCCTCGCCCCGCGAGCGGACGTACTCAAGGTCCCGCACCACGGCTCGCGGCGACTGGACCCGGCCTTCTTCGCGTCCGTAGGCGCTCGCGCGGCGCTGATCAGCGTAGGAGCCGACAACGACTACGGCCATCCCGCTCCGTCCACGATCGCGCTCCTGCACCGCCTCGGCGCCCGCGTCTACCGCACCGACCGCGCGGGCGACCTGGCGGTCATCGACCAGGACGGACAACTGGCGGTGGTCGCCCGCGGCCCGTAGCCGGCACCGGCCGTGGATCAGTTACCGGTTACCGGTCCGACTACTGGCTACGGCCGGTAGTCGGCACCGATCCGTTCCAGCATGCCGTTCTGCGGGGCGCCGGACAGGAAGGAGACGAAGGAGGGGTGAGAGCTGACTGCGATCCGATCAATGGCTGTGTCGACGGAGGCTTTTTGATGGATGCGGCAGTGAAAGGCATCGGAATGAAGTTAGGCATCGGATCTCGCGGACGAGTACCGAGCGTGAAGGCGGCGGCCGCCGCGTCCACGAAGGCGGTGCGTCTATGAAGGCGGTGCGTCTATGAAGGCGGTCGTCTGCGGAAGTGGTGCGTCTGCGGAGGCGGTGCGTCTGCGGAAGCGGTGCGTCCACGAAGGCAGTGCGTCTGCGGAGGCAGTGCGTCTGCGGAGGCAGTGCGTCTGCGGAGGCCGCGACAGCAATGACGCCTGCTAAAGCAAAGGCGCCCGCCCAGGCGAAGGGCGCTCGCCCCCCTCCCGGCGAGCGCCCCTTGTCTGGGCGGGCGCCTCCGGCGCGGGCTCAGGCGGGAAATTGGCTCAGCACGTAAAACGGCTTAGCAGGTACCCGGAGCATTTGCAGCTCACCGCATACAGGGCTCGGCACGTCGGTGCCTCGGCAGGTGAATGGCTCGGCGTGTCAGTGACTCACGAGCTCAGCGGCTTGGCAAGTGAACGGCTCAACACGCAGTGGATCACTACGTCGGTCGCCCGGCAGGTCAGTGGATCGGCGCGTCACAGTGATTGCCGGTACGCGAGCCACGTCCTCCCCGCGCCCGCCATCCTGGCCCGGAACTCGCGCCTCTCCTCCGGCCCGTACCGAGCCTTGTAGGTGCGGAAGCGCGTCCACAGTGCGGCCAGTCCGATCACCGCGTCCGGGGGTGCGGACGACCACGACGGTACGCGGGACAGCAGTTCGTCCACCTCCGCTGGGGTGTGTCCGGCTTCGACGAGGTGGGGAGCGAGCATGGCCGCGTCGATCCAGGCCGCGCCCCGAGCGGAGAATGACCAGTCGATCGCGTACACACGGCCCTGTGAGATGAGCATGTTGTTCGAGCCGAGGTCGTAGTGGAGCAGCGTGTTGCCGCGGAGGTCGCGCGGTTCGAAGCGTTCGATCGCGGTGTCGTACAGGTCACGGTCCGCCGGGATGCCCTTGTCGCGCAGGTGGGAGTGCTTGGCCAGGAGCGGCAGGATGTTGTCGATGACCGGCGCCGCTCCCCGGGGACAGGGTGTGAGCAGGGCGCCGAGCAGGGACACCGTGTCCAGGACGGCGGGCAGGTCGGGGGAGCCGGGTGTCAGGTCGACGTGGCGGCTGTTGTCGTTGATGTACTCGAACACGGCCACCAGCCACCCATCCTGCTGCCCTCGCCACAGCAGGTGCGGAGCGGGAGCCTCGTCGGGCAGCACGTTCGCCGTCCAGGACTCCGTACGGTGTGCCTTGGCAGCGGGCCCGGATGCCTCGACGGCCTTGATGAACACGCTGTGATTCTCGGTCTGTAACCGGGCCGAGATGCCGGGCATGGTGCCTTCGCCGGCGGGCTCCGCCTTGATGACCGGGCCGCCGCATTCGAGTTCTACCGTTTCGCGCACGCTCGCCGGGAGGTCTTCCCATTGCTGCCGGGTCATCGTAATCCTCCATTTCCGGAGACGTCGGCGCAGCCCGAGTACCACTGGCCGCGTCTGCCGTCTGAGATCCGCAGTTCGGCGTCGAGCGGGAGAGCGGGGGTGCGCATGGTTTGTGCGGCGGCGGCTCGCTCGGTCGCGGGGCGGAGCGCTGCCCCGGCCAGGTCGTCGGTGCCGTCGTCGCGTACGACTCGCCCGATCGGCTGATCGAGCGGGCCCTGGTTGATGAGGTCGCACGGGTGGGTCAGGGCTGGCGGGTCCAGCAGGGGGATCATTGCCGTGCTCCAGCTATGGGGGGACACGCGGAGATTGTCCGCGGGTAGCGCGGATGGGTGTGCGGTGGCGTCCGCGGGTACCGCGATCGGATATGTGGAGGTGCCTGCGGGTAATGCGGATGGGTGCGTGGTGATGTCCGCAGATAGCGCGATCGGACGTGCGGTGGTGTCCGCGGGTGACGCGATCGGACGTGCGGAGATGTTCACCGGTAATGCGGGCCGGTGTGCGGAGGTGTCCGCAGGTGAGGCGGTGGGGGACACAGCGACTTCCTCACGGAGGTGGTGCTTGCTTGCGGCGGCCGGGGTTTGGAAGTCCGGAGCCTTCCGGCCGCCGCGAAGTGGTCCGCCTCGAAGGTACGAATCAGCGTTGTGGCCGCTCAAGTAAGTTTCGAAAAGTTTCTTAAAGATCTGGGCGAGCCGCGTCGATACAAGACAGCGCGAGCGGCCCGTAGACGGCCACTTCTGCCAGTGCGGTGAACGCCTTTTCGTAGACGGCGACGTCGTCCGGTTTCTTGATCCGGAACTGCGCGGCGACACCGTCGACCCGGACCTCGGTGGCGTCGTACAGCCAGAAGTTCTCCGGCGGCATGACGGGCGGTTTGCGGCTGTACGGGAGGATGCCGAGGCTGACGTAGGGATTGTCCCGGGTGTAGGTGGCCAGCCGGTCGAGCTGGGCGTTCATTCCGGCGGGGTTCACCATGGGGGTGCGCAGCGTCTGCTCGCCGAGTACGAACACGAAGCGCCGTACACCCCCGAGCGACTGCTGCTGCGCCATGCGCGCCGCCACGGCTCGGTCCAGGTCATCGGTTATGCCGCGGAAGGAGATGATCGTGGACAGGTGGGCGCGGGCGTACGCCTCGGTCTGCAGCAGGCCGGGCACGGTGGAGTGCTGCCACACGCGTAATCGGGTGGTGCGCTCGTACAGCGGGATGAACGCCTCCTGGACCTGGCCCAGTCCATTCCGCTCCAGGCGCCGCCATTCGGTGTAGAGCGTGTCGATATGGCGGGCGGCGGCGAGCAGGTCGGGTATTTCGTGTTCGGCTCCGCAGGCGGTGGCCCAGGCGCGGATATCGTCGTCGCTCGGGACCTGCTGGCCGTTCTCGATTTTGGAGATGCGGGACTTGCGTCCGCGCCACCCCATGGCCTCGGCCAGGCGGTCGCCGGTCATTCGCCGACCGTCCGCGGTGTGGGCGGTGCGTAAATCCTTGAGCCGGATAGCGAGCGACATTCGCGCTTCCATGATTGTGCTGTGACTTGTCACGGGCCACCTCGGCTTGGGTGATGGAGTTTGCTTCGAAGCTACGCCCGGGTTCGGCCCTCCGTCTGTAGGGTTTCTTGAAAATCATGAAGAAACCATTGAGTACGGTTCGGCCGGATGTGACCGCTGCTTTCGGCGAAACAGCAGCGACTCAGGCCAATTCGGCGGCCCGCGAGTCTCACCGCGCGCGGAGCAGGTCGAGGAAGGCGGTGAAGGCCGCATCGGTGCGGGCGGTGTCGCCGGTGGCGTCGGTGTCCATGAGGAGCCCGCGGACAACGGCGAGCGCGACGGTGGCCAGTGCGGGTGCCGCCGCGCCATGGTGGGCGCGCAGCCCTTGTTCCAGGACCGCGAGCCAGTCGGTGGTTGCGGCTCTGCGGAAGTCGGGCCACAGGGCCTGCCCGTCGGGCGTGTTGTGGACGGCGCCGAACAGGCGCAGGTAGGGCGCGCCCTCAGGGCCGGTCAGCACCCGCCAGGCTCGGGCGAGGGTCTCCTCGTACGGTTCGTCCCTTGGTGCGAGCGCTTTTCCGAAGAAGCCGAGTTGCCGTCGCCGGGCCTCGTCGAGCACTTCACGTAGGAGCCGTTCGCGAGTGCCAAAGTGGTAGATCAGCATGCGCGCCGTGGTGCCGGCGGCTTCGGCGAGCGGGGTCAGGCTGGTGGGCAAGCCGCGAGCCAGCACGTGGTCGGTGCAGGCGTCGAGGAGCGACCTTCTGATGTCGGGCTGTGGCTTGCGTCCCATGACCTTCCTTTGACGTAATGCGCGTTACGCATATTATCGTGCCCAACCGACAGGGAAGATCCGGGAGGTCATGGTGCGGGTGGTGTTCGTCCACGGGGCGTGTGTACGCGACGGGGCATGGTGGTGGCACCGGGCCGCCGGCGAGCTGGAGGCGCGCGGCGTCCCGAGTTCCGCTCCGCCGCTGCCGAGTTGCGGGGAGACGGGGCGCGCGCCCAACGGGAAAGGGCCGACGCTGGAGGACGACGTGGCGGCCGTGCGCGAATGGCTGGCGGCGGACAAGCAGCCGACGATCGTGGTCAGCCACAGTTATGGCGGTGTTGTGGCGAGCGCCGCGGCGATAGGGCTGCCCCAGGTGCGCCATCTGGTGTACATCGCAAGTTTCCTCCCGGAGGTGGGCGAGAGCCTGGCATCGTTCGGCGACGGGACGCCCGCGCCGTACCTGGACTTCGGCCCTGACGGCACCTTCGGCGTGCGCGCTGAGCTCGCCACGCAGACTTTCCTGCAAGACTGCGACCAGGAGACGGTGGAGCAGGCGCACGCGCGCTTGGTACGGCAGAGCGCTGCCGTCATCACCGCCCCGGTCCAGGCCGCGGCTTGGAAACAGATCCCGTCCACCTACGTCGTGTGCGCGCAGGACAACGGCACTCCTCCGGCGGCGCAGCGCGCCCAGGCCAAGCGGGCCACGCGCGTGGTCGAGGTGGCCACGGGGCATCACCCCTTCCTGGCCCAGCCGGATGTCGTCGCCGGGCTCGTCCTCGATCTGACCTGAGCCGGGCTCGCTGTCACGGCGTAGGGTGGGTGGTGCGCGCTCAGGGCGCCACCGGTCCGCGGACAGGGCTAAGCCCACCTGATGCTCATCGAACGACCCGGCCCGACCTCTTTTCCGGCCTGATCATGCGGACGCCAGGCCAGACGGAAAGGAGGCCCTCGTGCCCATCCATCGCCTGCCCGACAACCCCAGCCTCGAACGGCTCCGCAAGCAGGCCAAGACGCTCCTCCAGGATGCGAAGGCGGGAGTTCCTGAGGCGCTCGGGCTCGTCGCCGAGTTCCATCCCCGAACGCCGGAGGCGCTCAAGCTGGCCGACGCGCAACTCGTCACCGCCCGCATGTACGGCTTCGCGAGCTGGCCCAAGCTCAAAGAACACCTCGGCACCGTCGAGCGCTACTCCCGCTCGCCGCACCGGGTCGCGCCGAGCCAGGAGTTGCCGGAGGAGTTCCTGCGGCTCGCCTGCCTCACCTATGGCACGGACTACCCGGGCCGGACCGCCGACGCCGACCTGCTGCTGGCCCGGCATCCGCAGTTGTCCACCGCGAACGTCTTCACCATGGCGGCCACCGGCTCGGCCGATGCGCTGGCCGACGTGCTGGTCGAAAATCCGGGGCTCGCGCGCGAGCAGGGCGGCCCCTTCGGGTGGGAGCCGCTGCTGTACCTGGCCTACGCGCGGCTCGACGCTCCCGGCCGGTACGTGCCCGCCGCCCGGCTCCTCCTCGACCATGGCGCCGATCCGAACGCCGGATTCCTGTGGGACGGGCTGACCTCGCCGTTCAC
Source organism: Nonomuraea sp. NPDC048901 (assembly GCF_040649695.1). Taxonomy (NCBI): domain Bacteria; kingdom Bacillati; phylum Actinomycetota; class Actinomycetes; order Streptosporangiales; family Streptosporangiaceae; genus Nonomuraea; species Nonomuraea sp. NPDC048901. Next base: position 335,811 of record NZ_JBEZFW010000006.1, read on the forward strand.
CGTACTCACCGGCGCATTCGGTGGGGGAGAGGGCCACCAGCCACCGCATCCGCAGGGCCTGGCGCTGGCCAGGCTGCTGCTGGAGGCCGGGGCGGACCCCAACGACAGCCAGACCCTCTACAACCTCGGGCTCGGCGGCGCCCGCTCCGACGACACCGCCCACCTTCAGCTGCTGCTGGAGTTCGGCCTGGGCCGGGGCGCGGGCGGTCCGTGGCATGCCCGGCTGGGGCCCACGCTGCAGTCTCCACAGCAGATGCTGCGCGACGAACTGGCCACCGCCGCGCTGCGCGGCTGCCCGCGGCGGGCCCGGCTGCTCCTGGCACACGGCGCGGAGGTGGACGGCCTGGGCGGGCATCCGGCGTACGGCGGGCGCACCCCCTACGAGCTCGCCCTGCTGAACGGGCACACCGAGATCGCGGAGTTGCTCGCCGGGGCAGGCGCCTCGGCGGTACTGGACGAGATGGAGACCTTCACCGCCGCCTGCATGCGCGCCGACGCCGACGCGGTGGCCGGATTCGGCCCGGAACCGCTGGCGCGGGCGCTCGAACGATTCCCCGGGCTGATCATCAGGGCCGCCGAGCAGCGCAAGCCCGCGGCGGTACGGCTGCTGGCCGGTCTCGGCTTCGGCGTGAACCACCTGCATCGATCCACCCCGCTGCACGCGGCGGCCTGGAACGACGACGTCGAGACGGCCGAGACACTGATCGAGCTCGGCGCCGACCCGGCGATCAAGGACACGGCGTACGACTCGACCCCGCTCGGCTGGGCCGAACACGGCGGCATGCACCGCGCGGCGGCGTACCTGCGAAGTCTGGAGTGAAGGTCCGGTAACCGTCGTCGTCGAGTACCGGCTTGTCGGTGCCGCATGGCATGCTGCACGACATGGCGGCAACAGATCCAGCACTCGTGACCTTGGTCGTCGGCGACGAGGAGCTGCTGGCCGAGCGGGCGGTCAGCGAGGTGATCGCGGCGGCGCGGGCGGCCGCCGGCGGCGCGGAGGTGCACGATCTCATCGGCGGGAAGGTGGCGCTGGGGGAGCTGACCCAGCTGACCTCGCCGTCGCTCTTCGGTGATCGTTCCGTGGTGGTGATCCGGTCCGCGCAGGATCTCGTCAAGGACGTCATCGCCGAGGTCGTGAAGTACGTGGCGCAGCCCTCCGACGACACCGTGCTCATCCTGGTCCACCCGGGCGGGGTGAAGGGCAAGGCGCTGGTCGACGGGGTCAAGAAGGCGGGGGCGCGAGTCGTCACCGTCAACAAGGTCACCAAGGCCGGGGAGCGGCTCGACTTCGTCAAGGGCGAGATCAAGCGGGCTGGGCGCGGCATTTCGAGCGATGCCGCGCAGGCGCTGCTCGAGGCGGTGGGCAACGATCTGCGGGAGCTGGCCGCGGCCTGCAACCAGCTGGTGTTCGACACGGAAGACAAGACGATCAACGCGGCGGCCGTGGCCCGCTATCACAAGGGGCGGGCCGAGGTCACCGGCTTCAACGTGGCCGACTCGGCGCTCGAGGGGCGGCTGGCCGAGGCGCTGGAGCAGCTCCGCTGGGCGCTCGGCACCGGGGTGGCCCCTGTGCTGCTGGTGAGCGCGCTGGCGGGCGGGCTGAGGGGCTTGGCCAAGGTCGGCGGAGCGCCGCGCAACCTCAGGGGTGGGCAGTTGGCGAGCCATCTGGGCATGCCGCCGTGGAAGATCGACCGCGTCAAGCGGCAGCTGAACGGCTGGGGTCCGGAGGGCCTGTCACGCGCCATCCAGGCGGTGGCCGACGCCGACGAGCAGGTCAAGGGCGGCGGCGCCGACCCGGCGTACGCGCTCGAACACACGGTGCAAGTGATCGTCGCCAACCGTACGGGCCGGTAGCCGCCCGTGCGGGAGAGTGAGTGCCACCCGCCCCGATAACCGATAGTCCGGTAGCCGGCGCCCCGGTAAGGTCGCGAAGCGTCGGAGGGCGATGCGCGCCTTCTGTCGGTTGCTGGAGGTTATGTGAGCTGGTCGCCGTTTCGTATTGAGGTGCCGGAGGACGTGCTGGACGACCTGCGGAGTCGGCTGCGTAACACGCGGTTCGGCGACCCCACGCGGCCAGGGGAGCAGGCGTGGCAGGGCGGCGCGGACCCCGGCTACCTACGTGACCTGGTCGGCTACTGGGCCGAGGGATTCGACTTCCGGGCACGTGAGGCCGAGCTGAACGCTCTGCCGCACGGCATCGCGCACATCGACGGCGCGCGTACGCACTTCCTGAAGATCCCCGGCAACGGGCCCGCGCCCATGCCGTTGCTGCTGAGCCACGGGTGGCCGAGCAGCTTCATGGAGATGCTGCCGCTGGCGGCCCGGCTGGCCGATCCGGGACGGTTCGGGGGCGATCCGGATGACGCGTTCGACGTGGTGATCCCGTCCATGCCCGGCTTCCTCTATTCGGAGCTGCCCGCTGAGCCGCTGACCAGGGCGGCGATGGCGCGGATCCTGCACACGCTGATGACCGAGATGCTGGGCTATGAGCGTTACGGCGCGTTCGGTGGTGACATCGGCGGGGCGGCGACCGGGTGGCTGGGGGCGCTCTATCCGGAGCAGGTGATCGGGATCCACCTGATCCATCCGCCGTTCCCGGCGTCGCTGGAGGTTCCGCCGCTGTCGGCGGAGGAGCAGGCGTTCCTCGACGCGGAAGCCGTCTATGACGAGGGTGACGCCGGCTACAGCGCCATCATGGGCACGCGGCCCGACACCATCGCCGCCGCGCTGCTGGACTCGCCGGTCGGGCTGGCCGCGTGGATCGTGGACAAATACCGGGACTGGAGCGACTGTCACGGCGAGGTGGAGACGCGGTTCGACCGGGACACCCTGCTGACGATCCTCACCCTCTACTGGGCCACGGGCTCGATCGGCACCTCGTTCAGGCAATACTTCGACTTCGAGCACAACTACGCCCGGCCGCCCATCACTGTGCCGGCGGCGGTCACGCTGAGCCACGAGCCGTTGATGGCCGACTTTCCGCGGGCGCTCGCCGAGCGGGCCCTCACGGACATCCGGCACTGGAGCGAGCCCGGCAGGGGCGGCCACTTCCTGCCCCTGGAGGAGCCGGCCCTCCTCCAGGAGGAGCTGACGAGCTTCTTCCGCGAACTCCGCCGCACCTGACGGGATACGGCCCTCACGCGGGTGAGGGTCAGCGGGTGGATTCCACGTTCACCAGGAGACGTTTGAGCAGGCCGTCCAGGGTCGCCCGCTCCGCCGGATCCAGTGCGTAGACCATCGCGGCCTCCACCTCCCCCCGGATCCGCATGGCCTCCATCCACAGCTCATGCCCCCGGTCCGTGAGCTCCACGTCGACCCGGCGGCGGTCGTCCGTGCTGCGCAGGCGGCGTACCAGGCCTGACTTCTCCAGCGTGTCGAGGCGGCCGGTCATGCCGGCGGGCGACAGCATCAGCTCCGCGGCCAGCTCCGAAGGCGTCGCGGAGCCCGCCCTGGCCACCAGCCGATGCAGCGTCTCGAACTCGAAGTCCTGCATCCCCACCTCCGCCAGCGCCGCCTCCTTCGTCTGATGCAGGTGCTTGACGAGGAACTGCATCCGCGTCACGACCGCCTCCACCCGCTCGTCGTACGGCGCCTTGCCCCGCCACCGCGCCAGATGCCGATCGACAGAGTCACTGGAGCCGGAGCCTGCGTTCATCGAGTCCACCCACCAATCTTAAGCCAGCAAGTATTTAGTTGACGAATCATTAGCCAGCGAATTAATGTCGAACCCCATGAGACTTCTGCTCGGGCGAGCCATCTCCGCCTTGGCCACCGCCTTGATCCCCACCACCCTCACCCTCGCCGTCCTCCGCACCACAGGCTCGGCCGAGGCCCTTGGTCTCGTCCTGGCCTGCGAATTGATCCCCCTCCTCCTGCTCCTCCCGGTCGGCGGGGTGCTGGCCGACCGGTTCCGGCCCGAGCGGGTGGCGCTGGTGGCCGACCTGGTCCGCGGCCTCTCCCAGGCCGCCATCGGGATCGAGCTGCTGATGGGCGTCGGCCGCGTGCTCGACCTGGCCGTGTTGTCCGCGGTGGCGGGGGTGGCGATCGCGTTCGGCATGCCTGCTGTGCCGAGGCTGGTCGCGGCCGTGGTGCCGGGCCCGGATCGGTTGCGTGTGAACGCGCGCATCGGCGTGGCCACCAGCACCTCCAGCGTGCTCGCGCCCGCCCTGTCGGGCGGCGTGGTGCTGGTGGCGGGCCCGGGGTGGGCGGCGCTGCTCACCGCCGCGCTGTTCGCCTGCTCGGCGCTCACCCTTGGCGGAGTCCGTACGGCCAAGCAGCCCGAGAGAGCCCGGAACACCTTCGCCAAGGACCTGGCCGAGGGATGGCGCGAGGTCAGGACGCGGCCGTGGTTCCTCAAGTCAGTGCTCGGCCACGGCGTATGGCACTTCATGGCCGGGTTGTTCCTCACCCTCGGCCCGCTGACCGCCGTCAAGCAGCTCGGCGGCGAGGCCAGCTGGGTGCTCATCGTGCAGTGCGGTACGGTCGGCCTGGTCGCGGGGGTGTTCCTGGTGCCGAGGCTGCCCGTCCGCCGGCCGCTGGTCGTCGTCCAGGTGGCCGCCGCGCTGTACCTGCTGCCGTTGGTGGCGCTGGCGGTGACCGCGAACGTGGTGCTGATCGCGGCGGCGTACTTCGTGGCGATGTTCGGGCTCGGGCTGCTCAGCCCACTGTGGGAGACCGTCGTCGCCGAGGAGATCCCCGAGGGCGCGCTGGGGCGGGTGCGGGCCTTCGATCAGCTCATCTCGTTCGCGTCGCGGCCGTTTGGGCTGGCCGTGGCGGCGCCGCTCGCGGGCTTCGTGGGCATGACCGGGCTGCTGCTGGCGGGAGCGGTCGCCGTGGCCGTGGCGAATCTGGCCGCGATCACGTCCGTCAAGCCTCCGAAGACCGGCTCTCTAGAGGCGCAGCCTCCCGCAGGACTCCGTCGCTGATCTCCAGCACCCGGTCGGCCAGCGTGATGAGGCTCGGATCGTGGGTGGCGACGAGCGCGGTGACGCCCTCGCTGCGGACCAGGGCGCGCAGCAACTCCATGATCTGCCGCCCGGTCTGTGAATCGAGTTGTCCGGTGGGCTCGTCGGCGACGAGCAGCCGGGGCCGGTTGGCCAGCGACCTGGCGATCGCCACCCGCTGCCGCTGACCGCCCGACAGCTCGTACGGCCGCTGGTTGACGTGCTGTTCCAGCCCGACGAGGGAGAGCAGCACGCGCACGCGCGCCTCCCGTTCCGTGACCGGCGTGCGGGCCAGCCGCATCGGCACGCCGACGTTCTCGGCCGCCGACAGCACCGGGATCAGCCCGAACGACTGGAACACGAACCCCACCACGTCGCGGCGCAGCGCCAGCAGGTCGTCCTCGGACATCGAGGTCACCTCGGTCCCCGCCACGACGACGCGCCCGGCGTCGGGCCGGTCGAGTCCGCCGATCTGGTTCAGCAGGGTCGTCTTGCCGGACCCCGACCGGCCGCGGATGGCGATCAGCTCGCCGGGATAGGCCGAGAACGACACCTCCCGCAGCGCCACGACCTCCTTCGGCCCGGTGCGATAGGTCTTGCGCACCCCCTCTACGACAACCAGGGGCTCGCCGGCGACCAGGGGCTCACTGCTCATTGGAGGGCTCCTCTCGGGCCGGCCACACGCCGATGTGGTCGGATTCGAGTTCGAGGCGCACCCGGCGTTCCATGTCCAGGGCGTTCATGAAGTCGCGGGGCAGTTGCAGCCGCCCCACGCGGTCGAGCACGGCGTACTCCTCGGCGACGCCCTCGCGGCGGAGCGTCTCGCTGCTGGTACGCCCGTCGCGGATGCCGATCGTACGATCGACGCGCTCTGACACCAGCGGGTCGTGGGTCACGATGACCACGGTCACGCCCAGCTCGCCGTTGGCCTTGCGCAGCGCCCCGAACACCTCCTCCGAGGTCTCGCTGTCCAGCTCGCCGGTGGGTTCGTCGGCCAGGACGAGCTGCGGGGAGTTGGCCAGGGCGACGGCGATGGCGACCCGCTGCTGCTCGCCGCCGGACATCTCGGGCACCTTGCGGTCCGCGCAGGAGGCGACGCCCATCAGGTCCAGCAGTTCGGCGGCGCGCCCCCTGCGTGCCCTACCGGCCAGCTTCATCGGTAGCTCGACGTTCTCGCGGGCGGTCAGGTACGGGAGCAGGTTGCGCGCGGTCTGCTGCCAGACGAACCCGACGATGTCGCGCCGGTACCGCAGCCGGTCCTTCGCGGTCATCGACAGCAGGTCTGTGCCCGCCACCCTGGCCACGCCCGCCGTGGGCACGTCCAGGCCGGACAGTACGTTCAGGAGCGTCGACTTGCCCGACCCGGAGGCGCCGACGACGGCGACCAGTTCGCCCTCCTGGATGAGCAGGTCGAGGCCCTGCAGGGCGACCACCTCGACGCCCTCGGTCTTGTAGATGCGCACCAGGTTGTCGCAGACGATGTGCGCGTCCCCGCCGAACGCGGCTTTTTTCTCGGCGGCCTTGGCTTCGAGCTCGGACAACGTTGGATTCATGTGAGGTCACCCACTCGGAGTACGGCGCCGAGGCTGCGGCGGCGGCTGATGGCGGTGTGCGCGTACGTTCCGAGCACGGCGACGGCGGCCAGCCCGGCCGCCAGGACGACCGGCACGACCGGATCGGCGGAGTAGTCGCCGACGGCCAGGTCACCGGCGTAGGCGGACAGGTCGATGCCGGGCCCGAGCGCCGCGGGCAGGCCGAGGCCGAGCGCGAGCCCGGTGAGCGAGGTGATGAGGATGAGCGGGAGGATCTCCAGCACGGTCAGGCCCCGCGCCTGCCGGTCCGACAGTCCCAGCGTGCGCAGGAACGACAGCGCCCTGGCCCGGTCGGCCGCGCCGATCACCAGCGTCACCAGCACGGCGATGAACGCGTAGACCGCGAGCGCGATGGTGGTGATGCGCAGGATGTTCTGGACGGTTCCGGTCATCGGGTCGTCCTCGATCGTGGCGAGGGCCTGTTCCTGCGAGGTCAGCTCGGCCTTGGGCTGTCCGGTGGCCGCCAGCAGCGCCGCGTGATCCGCCTCGCCCTTGATCAGCAGGGTGTTGACGCCGGGCCGCTTGTTCGTCGCGAAGGGCAGCACGATGAACTTGCCGCGCGGGTAGAAGCCGGGCAGCGAGGCGATCTCGCCGGCCGTGGTGACCTTCATCCGCTCGTACCAGGCGATCTCGAAGGTGCCGCGTCCGCGCAGCTCGCTGGAGACCAGCACCGGGATCCCTGAGGCTCCCGAGGCGGTGAGGGGCACGCTGATCGGCGCGCCGTCCAGCAGCCGCTGCCATGGGGCCAGGTCGACGGCGATGATCTCGGCCCGTTCGCCGCCGTAGCCGATCTGCGCGGTGGCGGTCTGCGCGGGCACGAGCAGCCGCACACCGGGCACCTTGCGCACCCGCTCGATGGCGTCAGGAGGCAACTCCACGGGGGAGGTCAGCTTGATCGGCGCGCCGACGCTCTGCCAGGACGCCAGGCGCTGCGTGGTGGACAGCCCGCCGGAGATCACCGTCCCGAACACCGACACGGCCAGCGCGGGCAGCAGGATCAGCACCGGCAGCACGCTGGCGGATCGGGCCCGGGCCGCCCTGGTCAGGCCCAGGAAGGGCACGGCGAGGCGGCCGCGCGCGGCCAGCCGTACGAGCAGCTTGAGGGGGAGGGGATAGCAGCGGATGGTGATCAGCGCGGCGGCGACCGTCAGCGCGACCGGCACGAGCAGCAGGAACGGGTCCTGGCCGCCGGTCGTCAGGCCGCGGGCACGCAGCAGGTACGCGCCGGCCAGCGCCAGACCGACGACCAGCACCTCCAGGGTGATCCGCCGGGCCGACGGGCGGGCGGCGGCCACGTCGTCGCGGCGCTCGTGCAGGGGCGTCCGGTGCGTCACGGCCAGCCGCGCGGCCGCGTAGCCGACGGCGGTGAGGGGCACGAGGGCGGGCCCCGCGTGGGCGAGCCACGGCACCGGCCCCGGCACCAGGAAGGCCAGCCCCCACCCGGCCAGCGCCGCGGGCACCACCGCGATCGCCACGAGCGCCGTGCCGGCACCCGCCACCTGCCGCAGCGACCCGCCGCGCGCCCGCGCCAGCGCGAGCGGGTGATCGATCCGCTCGGCCAGCAGTTGCACGGCCAGCACGAGCACCCCCAGCGCCACGACCAGCAGGCCGCCGAGCACCAGGAACATCACGGTCTGCGCGGTGCCCAGCGCGGTCCCGAACTTGTCCAGCAGGCCCGGCAGCTCCGTCTCCAGCCGGTACTGGCTGTCGGCGCCCGCCGGTTGCAGGGTGACCACGTGCCCGTAGTCCTCGATGGCGGCACGCAACTCGGGCAGGTCGAGAGAGGCGGCCGCGGTGGGATCGACCGGCAGGATCCAGCTGTAGAGCAGGTTGCGGTCGGCGCCGCTCAGGGCGGCCAGGCCGGCGGCCGGGATCAGCGCGGTCGTGCGCCGCTCCAGCTCCAGCTTGCCGGGCGGCTGGACCTGCGTGACGTGCAGGACGTCGGTGTCGTGGCTCCAGTAGCGGGCGCCGGGGTCCTTCGCCCGGAACACGCCCACGATCTTGACGGCGGCGTAGTCGCTCTCACCGAGGATCCGCACGTCGCCGATCTTCAGCGGCATCGTGGTGCGGGCCTCCTCCACGATGCCCACCTCGAACAGCGGGATCTCCGTCCCGCTCCAGCGCATGGTCGTCGGCTTGCCCGGCGCCCGGCCGTCGACCCACTCGACCCGCCGCTCACTGTCCGACAGCCAGGCGAGGTTGATGTAGGTCTGCCCGCCCGACAGGTGGACCGGCGTGTCGTACGTCTTCGCGCTCATCTGGCCGGTGGCCGAGACGAGCGGCCGCAGCTGCGGCGGCACGAGCGAGCGCAGCCGGGCGTCCCTGGAGGCGAACTGGCCGGGCTCGTGCAGGTCGTCCGGCCCGCCGCGCGTCCTGGTCTGTACGGTCAGGTCGGCCTGCTGCGCGGGCGCGTCCTGAAGGGCCTGGTGGAGGGCTTCGTCGTACGAGCCCTGCAGCATCCGCGGCAGCCCCGCCACGAGCAGGCAGGCGCTCAACGTCAGCAGGGACAGCATGGCCATCGCGCCCAGATACGCCTGGGCCAGCCGCAGGATCCTCACAAGTCCTCCTGACGCTGCCCACGCAGGTTACGGGCCAATACGGCGACGATGCCGAGCAGCACCGCGGCCACCAGCGCCAGCATGGCCGCGGTCGCCGCCCACGGGATGTCGAGCAGCACGTCCGGCGTGACGGCGGCGGCCTGCCCGGTGAGCACGATGTGCGGCACGACCAGGACGCCCACGACGACCGCCAGTGCCGTCCCCGCAATCAGCGACAGCCCGATGACGAACGCCTGCTCGACCGCCAGCAGCCCGAACACCTGCCGGTGGCTCACCCCGAGCGCCCGCAGGATCGTGAACTCGGCCATCCGCTCCCGCGCCGCGACGGTGGCGTTCACCACGAAGCCGAGCGCGGCGAACGCCAGCGCCGCCGCGAAGCCCAGGATCAACGCCCCCTGCAGCCCGCTGGCCAGCGGGTCGTCCCGCAGCCGCTCGGCGAGCTCGCGCTGGTCGACCGCGGTGACGTCCCACTCCGGCCGCTTCTTCAGCGCCGCGAGCGCGGGCCCGGCGTCGCCGTCGTGGGCGGCGAGCCACCATTCGGTGGCCGGTCTGGGGATCTCTCCCGCCGCCAGGCCGTACGCCTGCAGGGTGGCCCAGTCGGCCAGTACGGCGGGCTGGTCAGCGGCGGTCGTCGGCATCCGGTCGACCAGGCCCGCGACCTTGACCTCGACGATCCGCCGATCCAGGTTGACCCGGCCCACCTGGCCCGCCGAGAGCTTGAGCGAGGCGGCCAGATCGGTGGTGAGCACCACGGGCAGCGGGCCCGGCAACTCGCCGAAGGCGACCGCGACCGGCTGTGATCCGGTCGCCTTGAGCGAGATCGGGCGATCCGCGCTCAGACCGGTCACCGTGACCTGCGCACTGCCGCTCTCGGGCGGATTGGCGACCAGGCCGCGGACCGACAGCGGATAGGTGATCTTCCCGGTCCGTCCCACGATCTCCGAAAGGTCGAGGTCGATCCGGTTGTCGCCCGGATGGAGCAGGCCCAGGGGCAGCTCGCGCCAGACGCCGAGCGCGTCCGAGACCATGATCCGCAGTGACACCGCGGCGTCGGCGCGGGCGTGCAACGTGAGCGTCGTGGGCCGGCCCGGCAGCTCCAGCGGGGCACCTCGCGGCCGGCCCGAGCCGAGCACCCGTGCCATCTCCGCGACCGATCGCGCCGACAGGTCGGGCCGCAACTGGAAGAGCCGGTCGAGCTTGCCGGCGTCGAGGCCGAGCAGGACCGCGCCCTCGCCGCTGAGCTGGACCGGGCCGCGGAAGGCGGGCGAGGCCGCCGTGACGCCCGGCAGCGCGGCGAACGCGGTGCCGCGCCCGAACGTGCCCAGCTCGGGACCGTCCGGCGGCCCGGAGATCCGCAGGTCGGCCCCGGCCTGATGGCGGGCCTGGTCCTGCTGCGAACCACGCCAGGTGGCGGCCGTGGCCATGGACACGATGCCGATCGCGATGGCCATGGTCAGCAGCAGCGCGGGCCCGGCGTACTTGAGCGGCCGCCGGCTGACCTGCCAGACGCCGAGCGCCGGGGCGAGCGTGGGCCGCCTGGCGGTGATCCGCTCGGCCAGCTTCGAGACGCGGGGGACCAGGCGCAGGCCCAGCATGCCGCCGGTGAGCAGCGCCAGGGCCGGTCCCGAGACGATGAGCGGGTCGATGCCGAGGTCACCGGCGGCGGTCGCGGTCACGGGCGCGCCGTAGCGCCGCAGCTGCCAGATGGCCAGCCCCGCGACCACCAGCAGCGCCAGGTCCGCCCCGGCCCGCTCGATGAGCCCGCGCCCGCCGCCGCGGCCGCGCGCCGACTGCTCCTCCACGTAGGTACGCCGGGCGCCGGCGAGGGCCGGGAGCATGAGGAGTACGGCTGAGGCCAGGGCCACGCCGATCGAGACCGCGAACGTGCCCAGGTCGGGCGAGGGCGCCAGCCGTACACCGGAGGCCCTGATCCAGGGCAGCGCGTTGACCAGGGCCAGCAGCGGCGGGCCGAGGAAGGGCGCGACGATCGCGCATGGCAGGGCCACCAGCAGCGCCTCGCCGCCCGCCAGCGCGGCCAGCCGCAGCGTGCCCGCGCCGCGCGAGCGCAGCAGCGCCACCTCCATGCGGCGGTGGTCGGCGAGCAGGCGGGCGGTGAGCATGAGCGCGTACGCGGCCAGCAGCAGCAACTGCAGGACCGGGATCAGCATGGTGGAGCGGGCGACCAGGGCGGCGGTGCCGAGCTGAGCGAGCATCTCCGGCAGGCGGCTGGTGGCGGTGCAGCTCGCGCAGCCGTTCGCGTGGAGTCGGTCGCGCAGCTCGGTCACCCGGGCGGCGAACGGCCGCAGCTGCTCCGGTGACAGAGCGCGCAGGTCGGGGACGGCGGTCCAGGTGGCGTTGACGTTCGTGGCGAAGCGGCTCAGGAACGTCTCGCGGGAGACCATCAGCGGGCCGTAGGTGGTGAACTCGCCCGTCTCGACGCCCCTGGTGAGCAGCTGCTCGCCGGTCCAGCGGTCACCGAACGGGTCGTTGAGCTGGAAGACGCCGGTGATGCGGACGTTGACCGCCTTGTGGTCGAGGCGGCCTTCTGTGGTGATCTCCTGACCCGCCTTGACGCCGAGCGCCGTGGCCGCCGACAGGGAGATCGCGGCCTCGACCGTCTTGCGTTCGGTGGCGTTCGGCCAGGTGCCGGAGACCAGCTTGGCGTGGGCGTCGAGGCCGTCATAGCTGCCGAACCTGAGCAGTTCGGGGGTCTTGCGGCTCTCCTGGCCCGGCCGGACGTAGGAGTCGGAGCGGAAGGCGGTCGTGATGGCGGCGGGCGCGCCCGCGTAGGCCCTGGCGAGCTCGGCGCGTGTCGCCCGGTCGAGCGCCGGGAACGTCTCGCCGGTGACGGGCGCGGCGATGGTCGCGGCCACCTGGCCCAGCGGCGCGGTCTCCATCGTGCGGCGCACGCCCACCTCGGCGATGGTGGAGGCGTACATGGTCAGCGCGACCAGAGTCGTGGTGGCCAGCAGGATCGACCCGAACGCGGCCAGCAACAGCAACGGCTCGCTGAACGCCCGTTTGACGACCAACGGCCCCCGCATGTGCCCCCCTTGCCCCGTTTAGTGAACCTTTGAGCATTCCGCTGGGGGAGGGCAAGGCGATCTTCGCAACGGTGACAGACCCGAGACGGCGGTGTGATATCGAAATCGTGACACAAAAAACGCCGCACCCCTTGACGGAGGTGCGGCGCTCTGGCGCCCTGCTCTTTGATCGAGCCTGGCTGGGCCTTACTTGGCTGCCAGGGAGGCGGCCTGCTTGGCGATCGCCGACTTGCGGTTGGCGGCCTGGTTCTTGTGGATGACGCCCTTGCTGACGGCCTTGTCGAGCTGACGGGCGGCGGCCCGCTGCAGCTCGGCGGCCTGCTGGGCGTCGCCCTGCTCGGCGGCCTCGCGGAACTTGCGCACGGCCGTCTTCAGCGAGGACTTGACCGCCTTGTTGCGCAGGCGAGCCTTCTCGTTCTGCTTGTTGCGCTTGATCTGGGACTTGATGTTCGCCACGAAGAAGCCTCGGTAAAGTCTGAGTGATGGATGGGGCGCGCGGGCTCGTGAGAGGGGCGCGCCACACGCAGTTGAACAGGTTACCAATAACCCAGAGGACAGCTCAAATCAACACCCTGGGAATTGGAGTCTCGGTCCAGTGTACGGCCTCAGGAGAACCACTCGGTGGTGTATTCGCGCCAATCCTCCTCCGTGGCGGCGAAATCGACGTACAGGGCCAGGCCGAACCGCTCCCGCCTGCCGTGCTCCGTCAGGGCCAGCTTGGCGCCCTGGGCGGCCATGGCCACGCTCTCGGCGGCGTCGCTCCATCCGACGCCGTGGTCGTGGTAGGCGGGGGCGCCCACGAGGATCTGCTTCGTCTCCGGGACCAGGTCGAGGGCGAGCGTGGCCTGCCGCACGACATAACCGCCGTAAAGGGACTGCAGGGGGGTCAAGGAGTCGTACGTCATGATGGCCACCTGGTCGACGCGCTCGGCGGCCTCCCTGAAGTAGCCGCTCGACCAGTATTTGTCGTGGCCGAGGATCGTCCGAGCGGGCAGGCGTATCAGGGGGTACGGCTCGATCTGGGGTGTCGAGATCGACAGCAGCTTGGTGTACTGGCGGGTTCTGTCGAGGAGGTCGAGGAACTCGCGGTCGCCGTCGCCGATCGGCTCGAAGTTGTAGTGGATGCCGTCGAAGCCGGTCTTCATGATGGCGGCGACTCCGGCCAGGACGTTCTCACGGGACTTGGCGTCGTCGAGGTCGAGGAAGCCGTCGACCTTCTGGCCGAGCCAGGCGGAGACACGGAGGCCGGGGAGGTACTGTCGTGCCCATCGAACGAAATTTCCGGCGCTGGGGTATTTATCAGGTTTTAGCTGGCCGTCCTTCTCGAACGGGCCCGCGTGGACGTACAGGTCCTTGATGCCCGTGGCGCGCAGGCGTACCGCGAGCCGCTCCACGTCCTGCTCCGTACGGCGGCCGTCGACCCACGCGTGGCCGAGCCAGAGAGCGTCGTTGCCCGTGCTCTTCGCCCAGGCCGCCGGGTCACCGGTAAACTGAACGCGGAGCGCGCCGGCGAGGAGGCCGAGCAGCGCGACGACGACGGCCAGGGCCAGCGCGACAAGGCGCAGGCCACGGCGAATGGCGGTTCGGGCAATCACCCGGGCATGTCACCATGAAAGACGCTTGACCTCAACCCTGTCGAAACGGACTTCGGTGCGCACTCAGCCTGGCCAGACCGACCCCGCGTTGATCCGCAACTTCTGCATCATCGCGCATATCGACCATGGCAAGTCGACCCTTGCCGATCGGATGCTGCAGATCACCGGCGTGGTAGACGACCGGTCCATGCGCGCCCAATACCTCGACAGGATGGACATCGAGCGGGAGCGCGGCATCACGATCAAGTCGCAGGCCGTGCGGCTGCCCTGGGACGGCCACGTCCTCAACATGATCGACACGCCGGGCCACGTCGACTTCACCTACGAGGTGTCCCGGTCGCTGCAGGCGTGCGAGGGCGCGGTCCTGCTGGTCGACGCCGCCCAGGGCATCGAGGCGCAGACGCTGGCCAACCTCTACCTGGCCATGAACGCCGACCTGCACATCATCCCGGTGCTCAACAAGATCGACCTGCCCGCCGCGCAGCCGGAGAAGTTCGCCGAGGAGCTCGCGGGCCTGATCGGCTGCGACCCGTCCGACGTGCTCAGGGTCTCGGGGAAGACCGGCGTGGGCGTACGCGAGCTGCTCGACCACGTGGTGCAGACCATCCCCGCGCCGGTGGGCAAGGCCGACGCGGCCGCCCGCGCGCTGATCTTCGACTCGGTCTATGACACCTACCGGGGCGTCGTCACCTATGTCCGGGTCTTCGACGGCCACCTGGGCAAGCGCGAGCGCATCCTGATGATGTCGACCCAAGCCGCCCACGAGACGCTGGAGATCGGCGTCATCTCGCCCGAGCCCAAGGTGTCGGATCTGGGGCTGGGCGTCGGCGAGGTGGGCTACCTGATCACCGGCGTCAAGGATGTGCGCCAGTCGCGCGTCGGTGACACCGTCACCTCGGTCACCAAGGGCGCCACGGAGATGCTGGCGGGCTACGAGCACCCCAAGCCGATGGTTTTCTCCGGCCTTTATCCCATCGACGGCGACCAATATCCCGAGCTGCGCGAGGCCCTCGACAAGCTCCAGCTCAACGACGCCGCGCTGATCTACGAGCCGGAGACCTCGGCCGCGCTCGGCTTCGGCTTCCGGGTCGGTTTCCTCGGCCTGCTCCACATGGAGATCGTCCGCGAACGGCTGGAGCGCGAGTTCGGCCTGTCGCTGATCTCCACCGCGCCCAACGTCGTCTACCGGGTGGTCATGGAGGACGGCTCCGAGCTGACCGTCACCAACCCGTCGGAGTTCCCCACCGGCGGCAAGATCTCGCAGGTCTTCGAGCCGGTGACCAAGTCGACCATCCTGGCCCCGGCCGAGTTCATCGGCGTGATCATGGAGATCTGCCAGGGGCGGCGCGGTCAGCTCCGCGGCATGGACTACCTGTCGGAAGACCGGGTCGAGATCCGCTACACGCTGCCGCTCGGCGAGATCATCTTCGACTTCTTCGACCAGCTCAAGTCGCGCACCCGTGGCTACGCCTCGCTCGACTACGAGCCCGACGGGGAGCAGGAGTCGGAGCTGGTCAAGGTCGACATCCTGCTCCAGGGCGAGGCCGTCGACGCCTTCAGCGCCATCGTCCACAAGGACAAGGCCTACGCCTACGGCGTCGACATGGCCAAGAAGCTGCGCGAGCTGATCCCCAGGCAGCAGTTCGAGGTGCCGATCCAGGCGGCCATCGGCGCCCGCGTCATCGCCCGCGAGAACATCCGCGCCATCCGCAAGGACGTCCTCGCCAAGTGCTACGGCGGCGACATCACGCGTAAGCGCAAGCTGCTGGAGAAGCAGAAGGAAGGCAAGAAGCGGATGAAGATGGTCGGGCGGGTCGAGGTGCCGCAGGAGGCGTTCGTCGCGGCGCTGTCGACGGACTCGAGCGCCGACAAGGCCAAGAAGTAGCCCTTTCGGCGGCGTTTGCCAGCTTTTCGGAAGCCCCGCACCCGTTTGTAGGTGCGGGGCTTCCTCATGTCCGCTTGCCCAGCGACTGAACGGCTGTTTATAGTACTAAACATGTGTTCAGCCTCTTCGGATCTGACCGCCCAGGCGAAGATCCGCAATGCGGCCATCGCCCACTTCGCCCGCGACGGCTTCCAGAAAACGAACCTGCGGGCCGTCGCCGCCACGGCGGGGGTGAGCGCCGGCCTGGTCATCCACCACTTCGGCAGCAAGGACAAGCTGCGTGCCGTCTGCGACGAGCATGTCCTGCGGACGCTGGCCCGCAAGGGACGCGCCGGCCTGCCGAATCTGGCGAACGAATACCTGGCGGACCCGGCGGAGTACCACCTGTACGTGCAGTACATGGGCCGCGCTGTGGAGGACGACTCGCCCGCGGGCGCCACGTTCGTGACCACGATGGTGGAGGAGACGGAGGCGACTCTGCGGGCCGGGATCGCCGACGGCTCCATGCGCCCATCGTCGGACGTGCGGGCGCTGGCCGTGTTCAGCGTGCTGACCAGCCTCGCCACGCTCACCATGGCGCCGTCGCTGGCGCGCGCCCTCGGCTACGAGGCCTTCGGCCCGGAGGCCCTGCGGCGGCTCGCGCTGCCGACGCTCGAGGTCTACACGCACGGCCTGTACGCCGATGACTCCCTGCTCAAGGCGGCCAGTGACGCACTGACCGACCCCCGCTGGGCAGGCGCACCGAGCGACACCTTGAAAGACCGTCCGGCCGACAACCGATCAGAAGAAGCACCGACCAATACCCGATGGGAAGAGGACTGACGACCCATGCCCCCAGATACCCTTCCGGCTCTCACGCCGCTGCAGGAGACCCTGTGGCTGACGCTGTGCGGCCGGGCCCTCGACAACCGCTTGCCCCGCCCCATCCTCGGTGACGAGATGGCCGACGAGATCGTGCGCGAGGCCGGCTACGACTACAAGAAGTTCGGCCTCATCCCGAGCGCCGCGATCAACATCGCGCACCGGGCCAAGAAGCTGGACGAGGTGGCCCAGCGGTTCTTCGCCCGCCACCCCGACGGGGTCGGCCTCGACCTCGGAGCCGGTCTGGACAGCCGGGTGCTGCGCATCTCCCCACCGCCCACGGCCGACTGGTACGACATCGACTTCCTCGAGGTCATGGCTGCCCGGCGGCAACTGCTGCCCGCCCGCGCCACCCCACATGGCATCGCCGCCGACCTGACCGACCCCGCGTGGCTGGACACCCTGCCCACCGACCGGCCCGCGGTGATCGTCGCCGACGGGCTGATCGCGTTCCTCTCCATGGAGGAGATGATCGCCTTGGTGGACCGCCTCATCGGTCACTTCCCAAGCGGGGAGATAGCCTTCAACGGGTACGGAAGCTTCCACGTCTGGGCCCAGCAGCACCTTCCCATGGCCGCCACCCAAGCCGTCAGGGACATCACCAAGTTCCCCGGCCTCGACGATCCCCGGGACGCCGAACGCTGGCACCCCAAGCTGAAGCTGGTCAGGGAGATCCTGTGCACCCGGGAGCCTGAGGTCGCCCTGTTCCCGCCGGTCCTTCGCTGGTGGACCCGTCTAGGCGCGCTGAGCGCGGCCCTATCCCGCCGGGGCAACGTCGTACTCCACTACCGTTTTTAGCGAACTCGAACGTCAACAGCCCCGAGCACGTCCTCTACCCGCGCCTTCTGCGGCCCGAGCGCGTCCTCTACCCGCGCCTTCTGCGGCCCGAGCACGTCCTCTGCGACCTGTGCGCGTCCTCTACAGCGAGCGTGTCCTACTCGCGCCGAGCACATCCTCTACAGTCCGAGCAGATCCGGGGAGTCGGCCAGGACGCGCCAGCGGGCCGCCGGGTCATCCACCAGGCGGCGGGCCGCCAGATCGAGCAGCCCGCCCACGCTGGTCATCTCGGCCGCCAGCCGCCCGTCGGCGTGCCTGAACTCCTGCGCGATCCTGAACGTCTTCCCCTCGCCCCACAGGAACGCGCACGTCACCTCCACCTCGTCGCCGCCGCGCAGCTCGCCGAGGTAGCGGATGGTGTTCTCCAGGGTCACGGGGCCGATGCCCGAGCCCAGCATGTCGTCGACCGAGATGCCCGCCGCACGCAGGCACTCCCAGCGAGCGTGGTCGCCGTACTGGTGATAGACGGCGCTGTTGACATGCCCTTGCGAGTCAAGCTCATAGCCGCGTACGGCGATGCGCACGGAAAAGGTCACCTGGACACCATCCTTCTGGTGGGCATCGTTACGGTGCCCGCTGTCATGCCCGACCTTCCAGCCAGGTGTGCGACTTCGCGGTGAGGTAACGCAGGCCGTCGTCGCGGATCTCGACCCAGTCGCCCCGAGCCCACCCGCCGGTCGTCTGCGGGGCGAACCCATGCCGCTGAAACAGCACCGACGCCTCCTTCTGCGTCAGCCCCCGCTGCCCCCACTCCTCGATGACCCGAGCCGTCCGCTCGTCCTCCCCTGCCTCCTCCGCCTCACCGAGGGCGGCGGCGAGCTCCTCGAACCCGCGAGCGATCAGCCGGAGCGCGGCCTGCGTACGTGCGACATCCATCTCATATCGCCTACCAATCGATTGCGATTGCTAACCGATCCTACCCATGCCGAGCGCCCCTCGCCAAAGGGCCTTCGCTTCGCTCCGGGTGTTCTTTCTTCCCGCCCGTCACCCAATTCGGTGGTTGGCCTTTTGATCCCCGCCCGCCTACAACGGGCCTCCGCTTCGCTCCGGGCGTCCTCCCAGGCGGGCTGACGCCCGCCCCCTGAAGGGCCTCGCTGCGCGAGGACCGCCTTCCCAAGAACGCTTCGCCTGGTCGGCCGATTAAACTGACCTAGGCGGCAACATCATCGAGACCGGCACCGACTCCTACCACCTGGCCTAGACCGAAGCCCGCGCACCGTGTTTGGTCCAACCGAAAACCATGTGAGCCCCTCTTCGCCCGGGCGTCCAGTGTCGCCCTGCATGCTTTTCTGCACTCGCCTGCGATGCGTGCCATGGGCGCATCAGGCCCGTCGGCGTGCTCGTACACGGGGCATGAACTGCCACATTCGCTTTCCTGACGAGAGGTATGGTTGCGCACTGCTTTCGGGGGAGTTGGGAGAGCGCTCAGTTCCAGTGCGGCGGGCGGTGGTAGACGGCATCTCCCAGGCCGCTCACCACATCGGGGATCTGGGAGCGCCGCACGACGGCCGCCCCGATGGGGAACTACGCGTCGCTGCACCTGCGCAGGCCGTCCGCGCTTTTGCCAGGCGGGAAGACGGCGACGGCCCTCGTCTTGGTGCCACGGAGTCCGTCGATCTCCCGGATCTTTTCGACCGCCCCGCAGAGATCCGAATCGGCCGACACAGGCATGACGACATCTACCTGCTTGAGGGCGATGTCAGCGACCATGGCGACGTCGGTCTTCTTCCCCTCGTAGGACCGCCAGGTGGCGCCGCACTTCCGGCATTTCCTCAGCTGCTCCTGGAACCGGTGATCGGTGCCGTGAGCGTCTGCGATTCTCTGTGTTTGCCTGAGGATTTCCGGCAATTCGGGCGGGCGTGGCGCGTGGCGGGCCGCCTGCGCGATGAAGTCGGAGCGCGCTTCGAAGTCCGCGACCGCTCGCCGTCGATGCCCCGCATGCGCGGCACAGGGCAAGTGTCAGGAAGGAATCCGACCTCACTGCTGAGCGGGTTGCTACACGACTTGAAGTCGCACAGTCGTCGCTCAGTCGCATCGAAGCTGGTCGCCGAGGCATAAACGCGTCCGATCTGTGGACTCACATGCGGACGGTGAACTATCGCGTACACAGCGTGTCTGACGCTACTACCGTTTCAGACGACGGATCACCCGCCACCGATGGAGCCCCCGCTGTGTGGACCAAACACGCTGCCGTGATCGCCGCAGCCTTTACTCTGGCCAGCACCCCAGCAGACTGCGGCAACCACAGCACCACCCACCCCGAAGGTCGCCATGGCTGCGAAAACTCCTGGGGGCCACTCGCCGCCGTCCAATTCGCATCGGCCGCGCCCCGAGTGAGGGTTAGCCTGCGCGTCATATGTGATCAGGAAGTCCTCACCACGTTCCACGCCCGGATCGCCATCGATCACAAGGACGGCCTATTCACCGACTGGTACGAGGTGGACCACGACTACTACGAACAGCTGCCTGGCCTGGCCAAGTCTTACACCCTCGTGACCCCATGCCGGGATGGCGGCAGCTACCGGGCGCGTGCCTCCAGAGTCGGCACGTTCACCAGCGGCGAGCCCTACAAGGTGCAGGACGAGAGTTCCAGCAGCCACGTAGACTGCGACCACCCCGAACCGATCACCTGAGGGCTTGCCGGCTGCCGCTCACCACTCCCCACGGCGGGCACTCGATCACCGTACGGCCGAGCGGCGGCACCACCTCAAACGCCCAATGGGCCGCAATCTCAGGTTTGGCGTGGGGGATGTCCTCAGTGCTGTAGGCGGGCATCGTCGTGACGTCCGGCTTCCGGCCGGGCCACACGCCCCAGCCCTCGCCCCACCAGGCAACCCGCCACACGTGCCGCCCCTCATCCAGCTCGGCTACGTCCGCGTGGACCGCGGGCGTGACTCGGCGGCGAGACCACCAGCGCCGCCGCACGAACGCGTGACCGTGCTGCGGTGCGCCCTTGCGGCCAGGAAGGTGCATGCGTTTAGCGTCGCACATGGTGTCACGCCTGTCGCCGCTACCAGCATGTTCGCCCAGTCCTTCTCCCCACCCGTCACCCGATTCGGTGGCGGGCCGTCTGATGGCCGCCCGCCTACAACGGGCCTCCGCTTCGCTCCGGACGTCCTCCCAGTCGGGCTTACGCCCGACCCCTGAAGGGCCTCGCTGCGCTTGGACCGCCTTCCCAAGAACGCTTCGCCGGGTCGGCTGATTGGACTGACCTCGGCGGCAACATGATCGAGAGACCTTCAACGGTAAGCGCGTGGCTGTGCGAGACAGCAAGGACCCTATTGGGGCGGTATTGATCTTCACGCAGTGGTTGGCTGGGGTGGGCCTGATCATTTCGTCTGCCTCGCTCCGCGTGAGGCGAGTAAGCCGCGCCCAGCCTGCGGTTCAGAGCAGGTCCCCGATGCGGCTGCCCGGATGCTGCTTGGGTGCACGGTCCTTTCGGTAGTCTTCAGCCGATCTGCTCCGCCAGTCCGACGATGATGCCCTCGGGGCCGCGGACGTAACAGAGCCGATAGGTGTCCTCGTACTGCTCCAGCGCGCCGACGAGTTCGGCGCCGTGGGCGCGTAGGCGGGCAATGACGTCCTCGATGTCGTCGACGGCGAACATGATGCGGCGAATGCCCAGCGTGTTCGCCGGCGCGTCTTTCGGCTCGGGGGTGATGGCCTTCGGCCGGTGGAACTTCGCCAGCTCTACTCGGCCATGGCCGTCCGGAACCCGCAACATGGCGATGTCCTGCCGGACGTCGTCGAGCCCGATGACGCGCTCCGCCTGCTCCGCCCAACGTCCCTCAAGGGGCCCCTTGCCCTCCAGTTCCATGCCAAGTTCGACGAAGAACGCAATAACGGCGTCCAGGTCGTCGACAACGATGAGGACATTGTCCATCCGCTGAATCGCCATGTTGGGTCTCCCTTGGTGTGCTGTGGCCACGGTGGCCGCATGTGCCCCTGAGGCGGAGCCGAGAAGCCATTATCGACATCCTTTGCTCCATCCCCTTCGAGGGCTGCGGGGTCTGTCAGGACCATGGACTCTCAGCGAGGGGCCTGCACCACTCGAAATTCGATGGCCGCACTCAAGGTTCGGTGGCGCAGGACGCGCAGCCCTGGATCCCCGTGCACGCCGAGGTTTCTGTCGGTGGCGCCCGCTACCTTCATGTCCGAACACCTGTGCGATAGGAGGGTGACATGATTGCCGCTGAGCAATTCGAGCGTGCTGCTGTGCTGGGGGTCGCCGTGGCGGAAGAAATGCGGCGGTTGCTGAGACTTCACGCGGTCCCGGCCGAGGGAGCGGGTGACGGCACCGTCCTGGTCGACGTGCCCTACCCTGACGCGGCCGTGGTGGTGGCCGTGCTCGACGTGGCCGCCGACTGTTTCGGCGAACGTGGCGATTCGGTCGAGGAAACCCGCCAGGCCGCCCTGGAGACGGTCTTACAGCTGGCGGGCTTCGATGATGATTCCCAGCTCAACCACGTGGAGGTCACGGGTTCGGGCGGACGAGACCGTGGCGGTACGCGTATGTGACGGCTTGCGCGCGGTCTCTCAGGCGGGCCTTGGCGAAGAGGTTGTTGATGTGGGTCTTGACGGTGGCCTCACTGATGAAGAGCCGGGCGGCGATCTCGGTGTTCGACAGGCCGTCGGCGATGAGCCGCAGCACCTCGACCTCGCGCCGCGTCAGGCCGTCACGCGCGTCGGCGAGCGCTTCGTCGTCGGTGCTTGTCGCGGCGTCTCCGCTGCCGGGAGTGCGCCGTTCGATTGTCGCATCCGGCCTGCCAAGGACCGGCTCCGGCTGCTGCCGGGGAGCGGTCTGGCCGACGGAGAGATCGTCGCCGAACACGCTCCGGCCGGTGGAGGCGGCACCCTCGTCGAGAGTCGTCGGACCGGTTTGGTCAGGTTGTGTGCGCGTGTCGCGGTCGGGCTGCTCGGGTGGGTTGCGGTCATGCTGATCGCGCGGATCGCGGTCAGGTCGCGCGCCCTGAGGCCGACCGCCGTCGGGAGCCGTCATGGTGTCGAGGAGACGGCGCTGGACGGAGGGATCGAGCTGGGCGTTACCGCTGACGACGACGGCGATGGCCTTGGCGATCTCGTCCGAGTCCGCGCTCTTGGTCAGGAAGCCTCGCGCTCCCGCCCTGAGCGCGGCGAACACCGATTCGTCGTCCGAATACGTGGTGAGCACCACGACCTGGGTGTCCGGGTGCTCGGCGCGGATGCGGCGGGTCGCCTCGACGCCGTCCATGCGCGGCATCCGGAGGTCCATCAGTGCCACGTCTGGCCGCCGCTCCGCGACCAGGCGGAGCGCCGCCTCACCGTCCCCTGCCGAGCCGACCACCTCGATCCCCGGCAGGAGTCCGAGCAGCAGGACCAGCCCTTCCCGAACGACCGCCTGGTCATCGACGACCACGACCGTGACGCTCATGATCCGGCCACCGTGACCCACCGGGCGAGAGTGGCGGGGCCGCCGGACGTGAGGGGGAGTAAACGGGAATCTCGCGACTCCGTGCTGGGGGCGGCCGCCCGGATCCCGGCGGGGCTGCCGGACGTGAGGAAGGTCATGCAGGGACTCCCCAGGTGGACGCGGAAGCCCAGGAGACTGGCGGATTGGCGGAAGCCGCCATTCGTCTCACCTGTGCACTGGTTCACGCCGGGACCCGCAAATGGACGCGGAAACCGTCCGTCGTCTCGCCCGCTGACAGGGTGCCGCCGAGAAGTTCGGCTCGTTCGCGCATACCCATGAGGCCATATCCTCCCCCAGGTGTGCCTCGCTCGGCTCCGGCGGGGTTGGTGATGTGGAGGTCGCATGAGCCGGGCTCGTACACCAGTCTGATCGTGGCCGGAGAGCCGGGAGCGTGCCGCCGTACGTTCGTCAGCGCCTCCTGGGCGGTACGCAGCAGGGCGAGCTCCGTCTCCGGGGGCAGGCGGTGCTCCGTGCCCGAGACGTGCAGCGTGCACGCCCGGTCGGTGGCCGCCTGAAAATCCTCCGCCAGCGTCCGAAGTGCCTGCGGAAGGGCGGGCGTGTTCTCGCGCAGGGCCGACACCGCGCGCCGGGCTTCCTCGAGCCCGGATTTGGCCAGGTCGCGCGCGCGGACGACGCGGTCGAGCGCTTCCTCGGTCTTGTCCGCGCGGAGCAGGAGCTTGGCGCCCTCCAGATGCACGAGCTGCGCCGACAGCGAGTGGGCGAGGATGTCGTGGATCTCTCTGGCGATCCGTGCCCTCTCGGCGAGTACGGCCTCGCGGGCCTCGGCGGCTCTGGCCGCCCGGCGTTCCTTGACCGAGTAGGCCACCAGGAACACCAGGCAGAGGCTGAGGATGAGGCTGAGATCGCGACTCAGCCGACCGGCGATGGCCCCCTCCACGAGCAGCGCGCAAATGGCCAGCGCCCCGATCGGCACCGACTGGCGCAACGGCAGCCGGATGGCCGCCATGCCGAGGCTGTAGAACAGCACGGCGAACGCCGGGCCGCCGTCGGCCACCGCGTCGAGAGCGATCGCGAAGGCGGTCGATGCGCCGAGCGCGACCGCCAGGAGAGGCACCCGGGATGTGATCGCCAGTGCGGACAGCCGGGAGGTGGTCGCTGTGTCAGGCACTTGGGACGTGGTCGCTGTGGTGGATCGGCGGAACACGGTCGTCATGCGGGATACGCGGGACGCGATTGTGACCCCCTTGCGCGCCACGCTGGCGGGCCCGGACATGCGCGATGTCACTTGATCCCGCGGTAGCTGGGGAGTCGCTCGGTCCAGCGGGGATCGGGAGAGCGCGCGGTATGGCGAGAGCCGAGAGGTGGCTTGGTCCAGCGGTGGTGGGGAGGTGCTTTGGTCCGGTGGCGGGGGCGCCGCTCGATCCACTGGCGGTGGGGAGGGCGCTTGGTTTGGTGGTGTCGGGGATGCTGCTCGGGCCGGCCGGGGTGGGGACGGTGCCTGGTCTGGCTGGGGTTGGGGCGCCTTGCGGGGCTGTAGGAGCCCTGACGCCTTCCGAGTGAAGGGGAGTTGGGCGACGATCAGCAGGATCACTATGGCTGCGGTCAATCCGGTGATCGTCAGGCCGGAGCCGCTCAAGCCGAGCGCCGGCTTGGACCGTACCTGCGCCCATACGAACACGACGATCACCCCCAGTCGCAGGACGAAGGGGGCGATCTTTGACGGGTCCGGCATCACTCCACGAAGCTATCCGCCCGCACGGTCGTACCGGAAAGGGCGCGGCCGCGACGGGCGACGAGCAGAGCCTGGGCGCCGATGGTCAGGCCGACGAAGAACAGGATGCCGGAGGTCGAGACGTTCAGGCCGAGGGCGGTGCCGGCGAAGTACAGGCCCACGCGGCTCGCGACCGAGGCCAGCCAGGCCAGAAGGGTCAAGGGGGTGGCTTTCGACCAGGTAACCCCGGCCTCGTCCATCCAGACGCGTACGGTCGCGGCTCGGACGGCGCCGAAGACCACGGCGGCGATGGCCTCCACCACCACGAGGGCCAGGCTGAGGGCAAGCTGGGCGGTGTCGATGAGGCCGCCGGTCAGCAGGCCCAGTGCGACCAGGGCGGCGGAGACATAGACGATGCCGTTTCTGGCCGTGGGGCGGGTCATCATCTGCCGGTAGACGACGAAGATGACGGCGGCGGGGATGAGCAGCGCGCTCAGCAGGGGATCCATGGGTCTGACGGTAGGGATGAGCGGTGTGGCGGCGGATCGGACTGGGGGTTGAGTCCTGGATCTCCACCCTGGGGTGGAGAGCACGGGCAGTGGATCGGTCATGGGGTTCGGTTTGCCGTCGGCATATGCGTCTTATCTCAGTAAATGTCGGGAAACCGGTGGATGTTGAGTGGGCGGGCAAGCTGGGGCGGACGGCCATCAACAAGGCGTCTGTCGCGGGGCGGGTGGATGCGTACGCCAACGGGCTGGCGGGTGACGAACGGGCCGACAAGGCGAACCACGGCGGGCCGTGCCACGCGGTCCACGCCTACGCCAGGGAGGATTACGACTGGTGGAGGGGGTTCTGGGACGTGACCTGCGTGACGGCAGGTTCGGTGAGAACCTCACCACGTCGGGGCCGGACGTCAATGGGGCGCTGCTCGGGGGACCGGATCGCGGAACGGGTCCTCAAAGACGCTCCGTGAGCCTCGCCGGGCGGTCTTCCAAGAGCCGCCAAATAGTTTCCCGGATCGGAGAGTCACCGGATCGGAGAGTCACCGGATCGGTGAGTCACCGGATCGGAGCGCCGCTGGATCAGGCAGTCAATGGCAGCGGGCAGACTGGAGGCGTGCCATCCACCCTGCCCGACGGCGACGCCGCGCCCTCCTCCGGCGAACTGCCCGAGAGCGCGCTGCGCGGCCTCGGCGAGCGTCCGTTCGGCTTCTACGTGCACGTCCCGTTCTGCGTGACGCGCTGCGGCTACTGCGACTTCAACACCTACACCGCCGCCGAGCTGGGCCCCGGTGCCTCGCACCGCGACTACGCCGACACGGCCATCGAGGAGGTACGGCTGGCCCGACGCGTCCTCGGTGACGTGGAGCTCCCGGTCGAGACCGTGTTCTTCGGCGGCGGCACGCCCACCCTGCTGCCCGCCGAAGACCTGGGCCGGATCCTCGGCGCGATCGACGCGGAGTTCGGGCTCAAGGCGGGCGCCGAGGTGACCACGGAGGCCAACCCCGAGTCGGTCGACCCGGCCTACCTCGGCCGCCTGCTGGACGGCGGCTTCAACCGGGTCAGCTTCGGCATGCAGAGCGCCAGGGAGCATGTGCTCAAGGTGCTCGACCGGCAGCACACGCCCGGCCGGGCGGCGCAGGCCGTACACGAAGCCAAGAAGGCCGGTTTCGAGCACGTCAACCTGGACCTGATCTACAGCACGCCCGGCGAGTCCGACGACGACTGGCGGGCGTCGCTGGAGGCGGCGATCGCCGCCGAGCCCGACCACGTCTCCGCCTACTCGCTGATCGTGGAGGAGGGCACGCGGCTGGCCGCCAGGATCAGGCGCGGCGAGCTGCCGATGCCCGACGACGACGTGGCCGCCGACCGCTACCAGATCGCCGACGCGCTGCTGGCGGAGGCGGGCTTGCGCTGGTACGAGGTGTCCAACTGGGCCACGGACGACGACGCGCGGTGCCGGCACAACCTGCTCTACTGGACCGGTGGCGACTGGTGGGCCGTGGGCCCCGGCGCGCACAGCCACGTGGGCGGCACCCGCTGGTGGAACGTCAAGCATCCGGCCGCCTACGCCCAGCGCCTGGCCGCGGGCACTTCGCCCGCGCACGCGCGCGAAGTGCTCGCCGACGACGACCGCGAGGCCGAGCGCCTGATGCTGGAGCTCCGGCTGGCCTCCGGCTACCCGGTCGCCGACGTGGCTCCGGGCGCGCGTACGGCCGTCGCGGTGGCGCTGGGCGACGGCCTGCTGGAGCCGGAGCCGTTCAAGGCGGGGCGGCTGGTGCTCACCCTGCGCGGCCGGCTCCTGGCCGATGCCCTGGTACGCGATCTGCTCGGCTGAGCATTGCCCTGGTACGGGCTCAGCTCAGCCGACTATTGGCCTGGTATGCGGTCTGCTCAGCTGACCATGCGGATGGCGATCGGGTAGCGGTAGTTCTCGCCCTTGTTGGCGGCGATGGCGGCCTGGATGTGGAAGATCAGCGACACGATCCAGATGATGGGGAACAGGATGATCCCGATCAGGACGACCGTCAGCAGGCCCGCGACGACGTAGCCGATGAACATCGTGATCTGGAAGTTCAGCGCCTCGGCCGACTGGTCGCGGACATAGGGTGACTCGTCCCGCTTCATCAGGTAGATGATCAGCGGGCCGATCCAGGAGACGAGCAGGCCGAGCAGGTGGGCCAGCATGGCCATCGTGGTGTCGTCGCTGCCCGGCCGCGGACCGTAGACGCCGGGGACGTGCGGCGGACGCTGCTGCGGGGCCGCGTAGCCGTAGCCGGGCTGCTCGTAGCCGGGCGGCGGCGTGGGCGGCTGCCCGTAACCGTAACCGGGCGACTGCCCGTAGCCGCCAGAACCAGGCTGCCCGTAGCCGCCGGAACCAGGCTGCCCGTAGCCGCCGGAACCAGGCTGCCCGTAACCGTAACCAGGCTGTGGCCCCGACCCAGGACCGCTCTGAGGCCCGGAACCGTAAGCGGGCTGGTCACCATACCCAGGCGCGGGCCCCGAGCCGGGCTGACCGCCATACTCGGGCGCGGGACCGGACCCTGGCTGGGCGCCGTATCCGGGCGCGGGACCCGACCCAGGCTGGGCTCCGTATCCGGGCGTCGGTCCGGAGCCAGGCTGGGCGCCGTACTCCGGTTGCCGAGGGGTTTCGGGGTTGATGTCCGACTGCGAGATGCGTCGCGTCGCATCATCGTCCGGCGGCGGCTGCGGGGGATCCTGGCTCATGGTGCCTCCGTAACGAAGTCGATCAGTTCCTCGACCCGGCCGAGCAGCTCGGGCTCCAGGTCCGTGAATGCCGAGACGGCGCCGAGGATCCGCCGCCACGCGTCGGCCGGCTCCATCCGCCAGCCCAGGGCGGCGATCACGCCCTCCTTCCACGGCACCCCGCGCGGCACGTCCGGCCAGGCCGGGATCCGCAGCACGGAGGGCTTGACCGCCTGCCAGATGTCCACGTAGGGATGGCCCACGACGAGCACGTGGGGTGAGGTCACCTGAGCGGCGATCCGGCTCTCCTTGGAGCCCGGCACGAGATGGTCGACCAGCACGCCCAGCCTACGCTCCGGCGACGGGCCGAACTCGGCGACGATCGCGGGCAGGTCGTCCACGCCCTCCAGGTACTCGACCACGACGCCCTCCACCCGGAGGTCGTGGCCCCAGATCTTCTCCACGAGGGCGGCGTCGTGCACGCCTTCCACGTAGATGCGGCTCTCCTTTGCCACCCTGGCCCGCAGGCCCTCGACGGCTATCGAGCCGGACGCGCTCCGCCTGGGGCTCGACACCCCCGGGGCGGCCGGCCGTACGAGCGTCACGACCTTGCCGTCCAGCAGGAACGCGGCGGGCGCGAACGGGAACAGGCGGCGCTTGCCGAAACGGTCCTCCAGCGTGACGGCCTCCTTGTCGCAGGCCACCACGGCGCCGCAGAAGCCGCTCTCGGCGTCCTCCACGACCAGATCGAGTTCGGCGGGCACCTGGGGGATCTTGCCCTTGCCCGGCCGCCGCCAATTTCCCGCTAGAACATCGCCGTCGTACACACGGGGACCGTAGCAAATCACCCGCCCGCCGCAAGGCGCTTGCGATGAGAGCTGCGCCGGGTCACCACCATGATCGTCGTGATGACGGCGGCCAGCACGCCCAGACCCGGGATCACCAGCAGCGCCGCCACACCGCCCACCAGCCCGCCCGCGGCGGCGGCGAAGTCGCGGCCGACGCCGAAGCGCACGTTCGTCGGCTCCTGGGTCGTGCAGGTGAACTGGTAGTCGCCCTTGGCAGGCGCGTTGACCACGAGTATGAGATTCCACTGCGTGCCATTGACGGTGACCCGCTCGGTGCCGGACGTCTTGGCGAGCTTGGCCTCGCCGGGACCGCCGTCGATCCGGCACATGTAATGGACCTGGCTCTCACTGGCGAGGTACACCACCGGCTTCTCCGCCGGGTCCAGCGGCACGGTGACGCTCTGGCCCGCTGTGAACGTCTTGGACGGGGCCACCGCGCCCACCGTGTTCAGGATGCCGCTCACGAACACTCCCACCCCGACCAGCCCGGCGAGCAGCGCCAGGCCCCAGGCGACCGCGATCCACCGCAACCGCGGTCTGATCAACTTCGGGTCAACCTGAGGGCCGAACCGCTGCGGCGTGCCGTAAGGTCCGGGCTGGTACGGCTGCTGCTGCCCGTAGGGGCCGGGCTGGTAGTGCTGCTGGCCGTATTGCGGCGGACCATATTGGGGCGGCGGCGGGCCGTACTGGGGAGGTTGCCCCTGGTACGGACCCTGTCCCGGCGGTGGACCGTAGGAGGGGGGCTGGGAGTCGTCGGTCATATCGGCCAGTGTGCGCCCTATTGGCGGCCACTCGCTAGCTCCGGTGTTATCGCACCTTGTGGGCGGGAGCCGTACACTTGGCACTCGGGAACACAGAGTGCTAGACCTGTCGTTTCCTGAAAGGCAGAGGTAGGAGGTGAGCGCGTGCTCGACGATCGGAAGCTGGCGGTGCTCCGCGCCATTGTCGAAGACTACGTGTCCACCAATGAGCCGGTGGGCTCCAGGGCGCTCGCCGAACGCCACAACCTGAAGGTCTCCCCAGCGACGGTCAGGAACGACATGGCCGCCCTGGAGGAGGAGGGCTACATCACCCAGCCGCACACCAGCGCGGGCCGCGTGCCGACGGACAAGGGCTATCGCCTGTTCGTCGACCGGCTCTCGCAGGTCAAGCCGCTCTCCGGAGCGGAACGCCGGGCGATCGAGACGTTCCTCGCCGGCGCGGTCGACCTCGACGACGTGGTCACCCGCACGGTGCGGCTGCTCGCGCAGCTCACCCGGCAGGTCGCGGTCGTGCAATACCCGACGCTGACCCGCTCGACGGTCAGGCACGTCGAGCTCGTGCCCCTGCACGACCGGCGGATCATGCTCGTGCTGATCACCAACACGGGCCGCGTCGAGCAGCGGGTGGTCGAGCTGCCCGAAGTGGTGGAGGACACCCGCATCGCGCACCTGCGCGCGGTGCTCAACGCCTCCCTCGACGGCTGCGGCCTGCTCAACGTCCCCGATCAGGTCGCCGACCTGCCGGAGCGGCTGCCCGTCGAAGACCGTCCCGTGGTGGCCACTATCCTGTCGGTGCTCCTCGAGACGCTGGTCGAGCGCCATGATGAGAAGATCGTGTTCGCCGGTGCGGCCAACCTCGCCGGGGCCGACTTCTCGACCGGGCTGCGCGATGTGCTCGAAGCACTGGAGGAGCAGGTCGTGCTCATGCGGCTGCTCGGCGAGACTTCCACAGACACCCCGTCCACGCTCACCGTGCGCATCGGCTCGGAGAACCCGTTCCTCCGTGGCACGTCGATCGTCGCAACCGGGTACGGTTCTGGCGACAACGAACTGGCCCGGCTAGGCGTGCTAGGCCCCACGAGGATGGACTATCCCGTGACGATGGGCGCCGTGCGCGCGGTGGCACGCTACGTCAGCCAAATCCTGGCTGCATCATAAGAGGTCGATAAGTGGCAAACAGCGACTACTACGCCACCCTCGGGGTGCGCCGTGACGCCAGTCAGGAAGAGATCAAGAAGGCCTACCGCAGGCTTGCCCGCGAACTCCATCCCGACGTCAATCCGGACCCCGCGACCCAGGAGCGGTTCAAGGAGATCACGCAGGCCTACGAGGTGCTGTCCGACGCCAACAAGCGTCAGATGTACGACCTGGGCGGCGACCCCTTCGGCGGCGCCGGCGCGGGCCAGGGAGCGGCCGGCTTCGGCGCGGGCTTCCCGTTCAGCGACATCATGGACGCCTTCTTCGGCACGGCCGGGGGCGCGCGCGGGCCCCGTTCGCGGGCCAGGAGAGGTCGCAACGCGACCATCCGCGTCGAGCTCGACCTGCGCGAGACCGCCTTCGGCACCACCCGCGAGCTGGTCGTCGACACGGCCGTGCTCTGTGAGGTCTGCCAGGGCGCGGGCGCCGCGTCCGGCACCCACCCCGACACCTGTGACATGTGCAACGGGCGCGGCGAGATCTCCCAGGTCACCCGGTCGTTCCTGGGCCAGGTCATGACCTCCAGGCCGTGCCCCCAGTGCGGCGGCTTCGGGACGATCATCCGCCACCCGTGCCAGGAGTGCTCGGGTGACGGCCGTGTGCGCACCCGCCGTACGATCAAGGTCCGCATCCCCGCGGGCGTCGAGGACGGCACGCACATCCAGCTCGCCGGCGAGGGCGAGGTCGGCCCCGGCGGCGGCCCGCCCGGAGACCTCTTCCTGGAGATCGTCGAGCGCCCGCACGAGATCTTCGAGCGGCGCGGCGACGACCTGCACTGCACGGTCCAGATCCCGATGACGGCCGCCGCGCTCGGCACCAACCTCGCCGTGGAGACGCTCGACGGCTCCGAGGAGGTCGACGTGCGGCCGGGCACGCAGTCGGGCCAGGTCATCACGATGTACGGCAGGGGCGTGCAGCGGCTCAACGAGACGGGCCGCGGCGACCTGCTCATCCACGTCAACGTGGAGACCCCGCTGCGCCTCGACCCGGCGCAGGAGGAGCTGCTGCGCGAGCTGGCCAAGCAGCGTGGCGAGGAGCGGCCGCCCGGGAAGTTCGCCCCCGGGCAGCAGGGGTTCTTCTCGCGGCTGCGGGACGCGTTCAACGGCCGCTGAACGGGACACGTTCAACGGCCGGTGACCCGTAAGGGCACCAGGAGTTCGCCCGGGAGGGCCACCCGGGCGGTGATGCCGTGTGGCGGCGACTCGTCCAGCCACACGCGCACACCGAGCCGCTCGGCCAGCCTGCCCACCACGTAGTGGCCGAGGTAGCGGGTGGGGGCGGCGAAGAAGCGCCGTTCGCCACGGAGCCGGGCGTTCGCGGCGGCGCGCTCTCCCTCGGTCATCCCCACGCCCTGGTCGACGATCGCGATGTGGCACTCGCCCTCGCGGGTGCTGGCCCGGATCTCCACCTCGGTGTCGGGCGCCGAGCAGGTCAGCGCGTTGTCGACCAGCTCGGTCACCAGGTGCGCGATCTCGGCGACGGCCGTGCCCCTGAGCAGGGCGTCGTCCACTTCGCCCAGCACCGCGCGGCCGGACCCGGCCGCGCTCAGGGCCGAGCGGAGCACGTCGCGTACGGCCACGGGATCGGGCGGGCGGCGCGGGCGGCCGGTGGCGGGCCGGTGGGGCTCCTCGGCCGCGGGCCCCGTCGTGTCCGGGGCCTTTCCGGCGAGCCGGCGCGGCGCCGCGCGGGCGATCCTGGCAGGGACGGTGAGCAGGACGGTCAGCCGGGTCTTCAGCGCGCACGGCCAGCGCCGCGCGCGGCGGGTGTTCCTGGACATGAACGTCATCAGAACCACCCGTGGATACCCCGGCGTTCATGCCGGGGAGGGAACGGGAGCGGGAGCGGGAAGGCCCTTGAGGGCCTGAGTGTGCCCTGAGGTTCACCGTTCAGTGGTGGTCTCCTTGCTCGTGGTGTAGCTGTAGCCGTCGGCTCTTTGGAGCAGGCGGATGTGTTTGTGGTTGATGCCTTGGCGGGTGCCGGTCGCGGTGGTGATGTTGAAGGAGCCTGTGGTGCGGACGGCGACGCGTCCGGTGTGGACTCCGGTGTGTTTGCCGTGGGTGAGGGTGGCGCGTACGAGGTCGCCGGTGGCGAACCCATGGACGTGCTTGATGCGGGGGAGCCGCAGGCGGGGGAATCCGTACCGGTCGGTGCGGGTTCGGCGGTAGGTGTGTTTCGCAGGAACTCTTCGACGGGTGTTGTGTTCTTCGCCTGGTTGCACGGCTGGCACGCCAGCGTCAGGTTGGAGATCCGGTCGGAGCCGCCCCGCGCCTTGGGGTGGATGTGCTCGACCTGCAAACGCGTACCCGCCGCACCGCAGTACGCGCAGGTCCGGCCCCATTTCTCCAGCAGGTACTGGCGGACCTCGTATCCGGCCAGCGTCCCCTGCTGGTACTCGACGCCTTCCAGCGGCTTGCCCGCCGACATGGCGTGCGTGTCGAACGCGACGCGCTCGATCTGGATGGCGCGCACGGGTGCCCACCGGCCCAGCCGGGCCACCCACGACATGGTGGTGTCCACCCGGTGCCGTAGGGACGGCGCGAGCCAGCCCTTGGGTTTGGCGCGGTTGAGGAATCGAGGAGCGCGGTAGCGCAGGTTGCGCGATCTCCTGCCGCGCCGGTAGCGCGAGCGGGCGGTGAGCTTGTCGCGGATCGCGGCGCCCCGGTGTTCGAGTTGGACGCTGTATTTCCCGGCACGGCTTGCGCCGCGTTCGGTGAAGACGGCAATGCCGGTGTGCTTGGAGCCGGGGTCGAGGCCGATCTCGACGCCGGCGACCGTGGAGTCGGCCGCCGTGCGGTCGGTCAGGCGGATGACGAACGGGGTGTGCCGGACCACCAACGCCCGGCCCGCTTTGAGGAAGTGCCGGGCTCGGCCGGGTCGGCAGGGCTGCAACGGTTTCCCGTGGCGATCGAGGACGAAAACGTGTGGGTCTGTAAGGACCCTTCCGCCCTTCCCGGACTGCTCCGGGTCGGGGTGACGCCCGCCGCCCGGTGCGGTACGGCGGATCTCCCCTCGCCCAACTTCCACACCGGGTGCGCGGCCTGCCGCGCGTCCGTAAGCCGTTTCGTGCCCACCCTCGGGCGTGTCTGCTCCCACGGATTCCAGAGCAGCGAACTGAGGAAGCATTCGCTGGTGGGTCTGCGGTCCTGCGTGAAAGGTAGCCATCTGGATCACACCTCCAACGGTGATGACTAGGGCTGGTCAACACGGGGCTTCAAAGCACCTGGCGGCACCTCAAGCCTTCTCCTTCAGGAGGGGGTCGTTGACCGCTCTGGACCCCTCGTAGAGTGACCTCAGGAAGGTGCGATCGCGGCCAACCTTAATCGTTTCGTGATCCTATGGCTACTGAACGTGAAAATCTTTGGGGTGATCGCCGGTGACCGTGCCGGTATTCCTGGCCGACGGCCTCGCCGACCGCACCGGGCCGGAGCTGGTCCTCGACGGTCCTGAAGGGCGCCACGCGGCCTCGGTCCGGCGCCTGCGCGC
Organism: Nonomuraea sp. NPDC048901; assembly: GCF_040649695.1. Classification (NCBI taxonomy): domain Bacteria; kingdom Bacillati; phylum Actinomycetota; class Actinomycetes; order Streptosporangiales; family Streptosporangiaceae; genus Nonomuraea; species Nonomuraea sp. NPDC048901. Next base: position 369,742 of record NZ_JBEZFW010000006.1, read on the forward strand.
CGGAGAGCGGATCGACCTGACGGACGGCGCCGGCACGGTCGCCGAGTGCGTCGTACGTGAGGCGTTGAAGGACGCGCTCAGACTCGACGTGCTGGGCCGCTACGAGGCGCCGCCGCCCGAGCCCAGGCTGGTCGTCGTCCAGGGGTTGCCCAAGGGCGACAGGGGCGAGCTGGCCGTCGAGATGATGACCGAGGCGGGCGTCGACGTGATCGTGCCCTGGGCGGCGGCTCGCAGCGTCACCCAGTGGAAGGGCGACAGGGCGGCCAAGTCGCTGGCCAAGTGGCGTTCGACGGCCCGGGAGGCGGGCAAGCAGGCCCGCAGGTTCCATCTGCCGGAGGTGGCCGCGCCGGTGTCCACGGCCGGGGTCGAGGCGCTGCTCGGCGGCGCGGCGCTCGGTCTGGTGCTGCACGAGGAGGCCGCCGAGCCGCTGTCGGGCGTGACGCTGCCCGCCGGGGGCGACATCGTCGTCGTGGTGGGGCCCGAGGGGGGCGTCTCGGACGCGGAGCTGGCCGGGTTCAGGGCGGCGAAGGCGGTGCCGGTGCTGCTCGGCCCTACGGTGCTGCGTACCTCGACGGCGGGGGTGGCGGCGGCGGCCGTACTCCTGGCGCGTACCGGACGCTGGTGAGCTCTCAGCCGCTCATGGTGTGGTGGCGAGAGGGGTGCCGCCGAGCGGGCTGGCGAAGGTGCCGGACGTCGTGTCGATGTCGGTCGGTGGGCACTCCTCGAGCGGACAGGGCCCGCCGGGCATGCTCGTGTCCGACGGCGTGGGAGTCGGCGTAGGCGTCGGTGTGGGCGTCGCCTCGTCCGTGGGGCAGTCCTCCGGCGGCTGCTCCTCGGTGGGCGTCGTGGGAGTCGGGCACTTGGGGGTCGGTGTCGCCTTGGGCGTCGGCTTGCTGGTGGACTTGGCGGTCTCCGAGGCGGGCAACGGCGCGGAGGTGATCGGGGCGGGCACCACGGCGGGCGGATCGTCCGGTGGCGGGGTCGGCTTGGGCGAGGCGGGCCGACTGGTCGAGGAGTTGGATGGCGGCTTGGACCTGGTGTCTCTCACCTGCTCCACGGTCTCCTGCTGGATGACCTTGTGGCGCAGCTCGGGGACGACCATCACGATCGTGCCCGCCACCAGCAGCGCGCTGGCGGCGGCGGCGCCCGCTCGCCACCAGAACAGGTTGCGCACTCCGCGCCGCTCGATGCGGGCGCGGATGATCTCCAGTCCTTCCGGCGAGGGCACGACCGTGTCCGCCTCCGCACGGAGCACACGGCGCAGGACGTCGCCATACTCGTCGGGGGACTGGGTCATGACATTTTCTCCAGGACGGATCGCAAGGCGGCCATGCCACGAGCTGTGTGGCTCTTGACCGCACCCTTGCTGATGCCCATGGCGTGGGCGATCTCAGCCTCGGACAGATCACCGTAGTAGCGAAGGACGAGTGCCTCTCTCTGACGTGTTGGCAGGGACCTTAGCGCTTCGATGACGGCGGTGCGTTCGAGCTCGCCGATCGCGCCGTTCTCGGCGCTCGGAGCATCGGGCAGGCCCTTGGGCGCGTACTTCTCGACGACCGCGCGGTGACGCAGCACGGAACGGGACCGGTTGACGACGGATTGCCGCAGGTAGGCAAGTGCTTTGTCGGGATCGCGCAGTCTACGCCAGGCGCCATGGATGGCGACGAACGTGTCCTGCACGACTTCTTCCGCGGTTGCCATGTCTCGCACCAGCAACACAGCGAGACGCACTAATGACCGAAAGTGCGCACTGTAAAGCGCGGTCACGGCCATGTCGGCGTCCCACCCGACCGGCACCGCCCCCAGCGACCTGTCGGCCAAGAGGGTTTCGGTGGTCACATCATTGGGACGCGCGGCCTTCCCGGAGGGTTTACGCTCTTGCGGTTCCTTAGAGGGCATTAGCCAGTCGTGTCCTCGCCAGGTGGCTTCGCCCGACCCTGAATCGTCTTATTTTTCGGCAGTCTCGCACACTAACCCTAACCGCGAGGATCTTCGGACGCACGGCACGGCGGATTACCGATTCGCAACGGAGACAGCGGATTCCGGCCGATCTAGGATCGAGGGAGAATGCGGCGCCCCCAGTCACCCCGCAGAGCCGCCCCGGCCGCTCGGAGCGAGCGGTTGAAGGACGTGGCTGCCATCGTGACGCCACTATGGGCCTTCCTGGGGGCGGTGGCGGCGCCGCTGCTGGGCGGCGGCGCGGCCGGGCGCGTGGTGTTCACCGTGGCCTCCTTGGTGATCCTGGTCCTGACCGTCCTCGTGGTGGTGGTCATGCTCGGCGCCCGGCTCGGCCCCGTCGGGACGGCCGTCGCGTGGCTCGGCACCCTGCTGCGGGCGTTCTTCGGCGGGGTGTGGCGGCTGATCGTGTTCGTCGCCCTGCTGGTCAGGGCCGCCGTCGAGTGGGTGAGTCGGCGCACCGGGCCGCTGACGGCCGGGGCGCTCGGGTTCGTCGCCGGGATGCTCGCGGTGGTGCTCGTCCTGCAGGGCGGGCCGCTCGTACGGATCGGACTGGGCTGGGCGCTCTCCACCCCCTGTGACCAGCCGCTGGAGCTGCGGGTGCTCACCTCCGCCGAGAACGTGGCCGCCCTCCAGGCGGTCGGCCGCCGCTACGCCGACGAGAGCGCCGACCTGCGCGGCTGCCCGCGCGTCCGGTTCGCCGTGACCCCCCAGCCGCCGCTCGCCACCATGTCCCAGGCCGCCAACAAGGAGTGGAACGACCCCGCCTCCTGGAACAGCAGCACCTACCGCGCGCTGATCGCGGTCCACCCCGACATCTGGATCCCCTCCAGCACCGCCACCGAGGAATATCTCCGCCAGGCGTTCGCCAACCTGGGCCAGGTCACCTTCGATCGGATGACCCCGGTGGCCACCTCCGCGCTGCTGGTGGCGTTCACGCCCGCGCTGGAGGCGCGGCTGGGCACGCAGTCCCCGCCAACGGACCTGCCCGGGATGCGGGCCTGGCTGGAGAGCGTCGGGGCACCCCTGGCCAGGCCGCGCGCCGACCTGTCGGAGATCGGGCTCATCGCCAGCGCCGGGCTCTACAGCTCCGACACCTCCAAGGACATCTCCGACGAGATGGCCTACACCCCGCCGAACCTCCCGCTCTCCGACGCCGCCAGCCTCCTCTGCTACGCCCGCGACCGCTTCGACACCGTCAAGGAATCGCTTGCCATGATCGTGCCGGAGCACCTCGTCTACGCGGTCAACAACCACCAGGACCTGGGTGCCTGCGCTCCGGGGCGGCAGACGGCCGGCCTGTCCTGGCACCGGCTCGATGGACTGCCCACCCTCAGTTACCGCTACGTCCGGCTGAAGTGGGCCGATCAGTGGAACGACGCGCGCGAGCGGGCGGTGATCGACTTCCACGACTGGCTCGCCCAGGACAAGCTCGCCCCCTACGGCTACCGCGACTCGGCGGGCGTGTCCGACCGCAAGGAACCCATGCCGCTCGGCAAAGAGCTCGACTCGGGACAGGCCGACAGCGCCGAACCGGCCATCGTCGAACCGGCCCGACTGATCGACCGCCTCGGCAAGGCGCATCCGGAGACGTCGTTCCTGCTGCTGGTCGACGCGTCGGGCTCGATGGGCAATCCGATCACGGGCGGCACCGCGCTGCAGCGGGCCAGCTCAGGGGCCAGCACCTTGCTCAGGCGGCTGCGCGAGGGCCGCGACACGGTCCGGCTGGCCACCTTTTCCGATTCCGGCGGGATCGGCGAGACCCTGGTGACAGGCTCGGCTCAGGTGGCCGGGCGGCTGGGGACGCTGGCCGTACACGGGCGCGACGCCCCGCTCGGGGACGTGCTGGCGCGGGCGGCGCCCCTGCTCGCGGACACCCCCAACCCGGTCGTGGTCATGCTGACCGACGGCGGTCACCAGGCGGGCGACCTCGGCCGTACGGTGGCCGCCCTGCGGAAGGTGAAGGGGCTCAGGGTACGGCTGCTGCTCACCGGGGAGCAGCGGTGCGACGCCGACCACATCGCGCGGTTGGTCAAGGCCGCCGGCGAGGTCGTCAAGTGCGCGCCCATCAGCCGGGCCGAGGCCGCGACGCCGTACCAGGACCAGGTCGACGAGGTCGACAAGGAGTTGACGGAGCTGTGGCGGGAGAGCCCGTGACCGTGCGGCGATGGCGGGCCGCGGCCGTGGGCGCGGCGGCGGGGGTGCTGCTCACGCTCGGCGTGGTCGGCGTCAAGGAGCGGCCGGCGCCCGCGGAGCAGTGCGTGGACGACGACGTGATCAGGGTCGCCACCGGCGATGACGTGAGCGTCGGCGGCGCGCGCAGGGAGCTGATCCGCCGCTGGAAGGGCCCGCTCGTCCAGATGATCGAGATCTCCAGGGTGGCCGACCTCAAGCGCGACGAGATGCTGGCCGCCGCCCAGGCCGACCCGTGCCAGGCGTACGACCTGCTGATCATCGACATGGCCTCGACGGCCGAGTTCGCCGCCGCCGGCCTGCTCAGCGAGATCCGGCCCGAGGACGTCCCCTCGGGTCTGGTACGCCAGGCGCGCGAGAGCGGCCAGTGGGACGGCAAGCAGTACGCGCTGCCGTTCGCGGTGGACGTGGGGCTGCTGTACCGCAGGGCCGACCTGCCCGAGCCGACGAGCTGGGACCAGCTCTGGCCCGCCGCCCGCCAGGCCGGGGCCAGCTTCCCACACGGCGGGTACCTGGCGCAGCTCGCCGACTTCGAAGGCAGGACCGTGGGGCTGCTCGAACTGCTCCGCGCCTATGGCGCCACCGTGGTGGACGACGACGGCGAGATCGTGCTCGACCAGGCGCCCAACGACCGGCGGGCGCTCGCCGCGCTGCGGTGGATGCGGCAGTGGCAGAGCGACCAGACGCTGGGGGACTCCTGGAAGGACAAGGAAGCCGAGAGCCTGGCCGCCTTCGCCGACGGGGGTGCCGGATACCTTCGGCACTGGCCGTACGCGGATCTGCAGCTGATCACCGACGGCAGGACGCCGGTCAAGCTGTCGAAGCTCCCCGGCCCGGCGACCCTCGGCGGCTCGAACCTCGCCATCACCGCCAGATCCACCAAGTACGACAGCGTCCTCAAGTTCGTGAAATACCTCCTCCAGCCGGACAACCAGCGGCAGCTGTTCGCCTGCGGCGGCTACGCCCCGGTCGTCGAGGTCGCCTACGAGGACGTGGCCGTCTGCCCCGAGGCCGACGCGCGCGAGACGGGTACCCCGCCGACGCGCGAGGACCTCCGGCGACTGGCCTCCGCGATCAAGGACTCGCTGCCGACGGCCACGCGGCCCAAGCTGGAGCACTACACCCGGTTCAGCGAGGTGTTCAGGGCCTGCGTGACGAAGTACGTCTTCGCCGCGGAGGAGCCGACCCTTGACGACATCGGGATCATCGCCGACGAACTGGAGGCGGCCAAGCTGGGCAGGACCGAGGAGGGCGAGCCCTGTGGGTAGGGTGCTGCCTGTGACCGACTGCCTCTTCTGCAAGATCGTGGCCAAGGAGATCCCGGCCGAGATCGTTCTCGAGAACGACCGGGCGCTGGCCTTCCGCGACATCAACCCGCAGGCGCCCACGCACGTGCTGGTCATCCCCAAGGAGCACCACGCCGACGCGGCCGCCCTGGCCCAGGCCGACGATGGTCTGGCCGACGACGTGCTCAAGACCGCGCATGCCGTGGCCGTGCAGGAGGGCGTGGCCGAGCGCGGCTACCGGGTGGTCTTCAACACCGGGCCGGGCGCCGGGCAGACGGTCTTCCACGTGCACGCCCACGTGCTCGGCGGGCGTGATCTGCGGTGGCCGCCCGGCTGATCCGGCGCGGTGATATTGGCGCGAGCAATCAGCCTGGTCCCGGCTACGATGGGCGGAGAAGTACATCCGAACAGACCGGGAGGCATCAGGCCGCTGGCCTGCCCATGTCCGAACTACATGAATCCCGAAGAACGGCACCTCCCTCGCGCACTCAAGCCAAGGTGCTGATACCGGACGAATACCCAATGGTCAGCCTCCTGGGCTCCCGTGACGAGCTGCTGCGCGTCATCGAGGGTGCGTTCAGGGCCGACATCCACGTGCGTGGCAACGAGATCACCGTCACCGGCAGCCCTGACGAGAGCGGCGCCGTGGTGCGCCTGTTCGAGGAGCTGGTCGAGGTGCTGCGCAATGGCGGCGAGCTGACCGCCGACGCGGTCGAGCGGAGCATCGCCATGCTGCGCATGACGTCCGACCGCCCGGCCGAGGTGTTGTCGCTCGACATCCTGTCCTCACGCGGCCGGACGATCCGGCCCAAGACCGTCAACCAGAAGCGCTACGTCGACGCCATCGACCAGTACACGGTCGTGTTCGGCATCGGTCCCGCGGGCACCGGCAAGACCTATCTCGCGATGGCCAAGGCCGTACGCGCGCTGCAGGAGAAGCGGGTCAACCGCATCATCCTGACGCGGCCCGCCGTCGAGGCGGGGGAGCGGCTCGGCTTCCTGCCGGGCACGCTCTACGAGAAGATCGACCCCTACCTGCGCCCCCTGTACGACGCGCTGCACGACATGCTGGACCCCGAGTCGATCCCCAAGCTGATGGCGGCGGGCACGATCGAGGTGGCACCGCTCGCCTATATGCGCGGCCGTACCCTCAACGACGCCTTCATCATCCTCGACGAGGCACAAAACTCCTCGGCCGAGCAGATGAAGATGTTCCTGACCAGGCTCGGCTTCAATTCCAAGATCGTGGTGACCGGTGACGTCACGCAGGTCGACCTGCCCTCGGGCACGGTCAGCGGCCTGCGGGTGGTCCAGGAGATCCTCGATGGCATCAACGACATCCACTTCTCCCGGCTGACCAGCGCCGACGTGGTCCGCCACAAGCTGGTGAGCGAGATCGTCGACGCCTATGGTCGCTACGACGCGCTTCAGGAGCCGAAGCAGATTCAGCATCGGGGGAAGAGACGTTGAGGAATCGACGATGAGTATCGAGATCAATAACGAGTCGGGCGCTGAGGTCGGCGAGCAGGGCCTGGTCGAGCTGGCCACGCACGTGCTCGGCGAGATGGGCATCAACCCGCTCGCCGAGCTGTCGATCGTGGTGGTCGACGAGCGCACGATGGCCGAGCTGCACGAGAAGTGGATGGGCGAGCCGGGTCCGACCGACGTGCTCGCCTTCCCCATGGACGAGCTGCGCCCGGGAGGCGGGGCGCGCGGCGACGCCGACACCGCCGCCGACCCGGCGCTGCTCGGCGACGTGGTGCTCTGCCCGCCGGTGGCCGCCCGGCAGGCGGAGGAGGCCGGTCACAGCGCGCAGGAGGAGCTGGAGCTGCTGTGCACGCACGGCATCCTCCACCTGCTCGGCTACGACCACGCCGAGCCTGAGGAGCACAAGGAGATGTTCGGCCTGCAGGCCCGGCTCCTCGAGTCGTGGCGGGAGGTGCGCAGCCCGCGGTGAACGCCTGGTTGCCTCTGGCCATCGCCCTCGTGGTGATCGGTGGCCTGATCGCCAGTGCGGAAACGGCACTGACGCGCATTTCCAGGGTGCGCGCGGAGGAGTTCGTGCGCGAGGGGCGGCGTGGCGCCCCGCGGCTGCGGGCCATCGTCAACGACCCCCCGCGCTATCTCAACCTGCTGCTCCTGCTCCGGCTGAGCTGCGAGCTGGTCGCCACGGTGATCGCGACGCTGCTGTTCATCGACCTGATGCACGACCAGGGCTGGGCGTACGTGTGCGCGGCCGCCGTCATGATCGTGGTCAGCTACGTGATCGTCGGCGTCTCGCCCCGCACCCTCGGCCGCCAGCACGCCGAGCCGATCGCGCTGGCCAGCGCCCCCATCGTCTACGGCCTGACCCGGATCTTCGGCCCGCTGCCCAAGCTGCTCATCCTGCTCGGCAACGCGCTGACCCCCGGCAAGGGGTTCCGCGACGGCCCGTTCACCTCCGAGGCGGAGCTGCGCGACCTGGTCGACCTGGCCGAGGAACGACGGATGATCGAGCCCGACGAGCGGGAGATGATCCACTCGGTCTTCGAGCTGGGTGACACGCTCGTACGCGAGGTCATGGTGCCGCGCACCGACATGGTCTTCATCGAGCGGGGCAAGACGCTCAGCCAGGCGCTCTCGCTGGCGCTGCGCAGCGGCTTCTCCCGCATCCCCGTCGTGGGCGAGAACGAGGACGACGTCATCGGCATCGCCTACCTCAAGGACGTCACCCGCAGGGTGCACGAGTCGGACTCGGGGGAGGACGGCGGCGAGGAGAAGGTCGAGTCGATCATGCGCCCGGCCACTTACGTCCCAGAGAGCAAGCCGATCGACCAGCTCCTGCGCGAGATGCAGGCCAGACAGATCCACCTGGCCATCGTCATCGACGAATACGGCGGGACGGCCGGCCTGGTCACGATCGAGGACGTGCTCGAGGAGATCGTGGGCGAGATCGCCGACGAATACGACCGGGAGGCGCCCCGCGTCGAGACCATGCCCGACGGCGGGCTCCGGGTGACGGCCCGGATGCCGGTCGACGAGCTCGCCGAGCTGTTCCACACCGAGATCGAGGTCGACGACGTCGAGACCGTCGGCGGGCTGCTCGCCCACGCGCTGGGCCGGGTGCCGATCGCGGGCTCCGAGGCGGAGATGGCCGGGCTGCGGCTGACGGCCGAGAGCCTCGCCGGGCGCCGTAACCGGATCAGCACCGTGGTCGTCCGCAGGGTGGCTCCGCATGAGGGTGATGTCGTACCCGCCGCCGCCGAGCACGACTGACAGCGCGCTGACCCTTTTGCGATGGATGTGGCAAGTGTTCTACAAGTCTGTTGCAAGCGGCGTACGACAGCCTTAATCCCGACACCCCAGTGCGGTGGGTGTCACTGGGGAAGCATCCGAACGCCGGGTGGGGTTCGCGGCGGGAGGATGTCCCTGGGGGGGACGACAACGTCTCGGTCTGCTAGCCGATCGTGACGTTGCTCGGCGTAAAGGGGGTTCACGTCCGGTAAGCCGGACGAGAACCCCCTTTTAGCGTTTGGGGCTTTGTTGGCGACTCTGGTGGATTGCCGTATTCGTCGCCCGGGGACGTTGCGAACCGGGGGGAATCATGGAACGCGGGATCATCATCCTGGCCATCATGAGCGGGCTGCTCGCCGGCTGCGGCGGCGGGCCGGCCGAGAGTTACGTCGACGTCCAGGCCATGGCCCGGCTGCGCGAGGTGCTGAACAAGGATCCGCAGCTGCCTGACGGCTTCTCCGCCCGGTCCGAGGAGCCGTGGCGGGTGCCGTTCGCGGCGGCGGACCACAACTGCCGGGCCGCGCTGGATCCGGCCGCGGGGCGGGCGCCCGCGCTGGCGCTGACGGCGCAGGCGGCGGCCAGCTTCGAGGGGGACGAGCTGGGCGAGGTGGCCGGGGTGGGCCTGGCGCGCTACGCGGGCTCGGAGGCGGAGGGGCGCATCGAGGAGCTGACCGAGGCACTGGAGGCGTGCCGGGCGGTGCGGGCGGGTGGGGGCACCCGGTTGCGGCTGACGATGCTGCCGGTCGAGGACGTGGGCGACGAGGTGGTGGGCGCGGAGCTGCGCGGGCGGCTGAACGGCTACCCGTACGCGCTGGACGTGATGCTCGCGCGCTCGGGGGACACGCTGGTGTCCGTCGTGCACACGGGCATCGCCAAGGTGGACCCGGAGCGTACCCGGCAGGTGCTCAGCGCCGCTGTGGGGATGGTCAGTGCTTAACCTGTGGGGATGGTCAGCGCCTAACCTAGAGTTCGTGACTCTCGATCCAGAAGACAGCAAGATCATTACGCTCGCGCGGGCGGCAAGGGCGCGCAACGGCTCGGCCGAAGGCGCCGCCGTACGCGATGAGACCGGGCGCACCTACTCCGCCACGAACGTCGCGCTCTCCTCCCTCACGCTGTCCGCGGTGCAGGTGGCGGTCGCCACGGCCGTCTCCAGCGGCGCGCAGACGCTGGAGGCGGCGGCGCTGGTCACGGCGGGCGACGGGCCGAGCGCCGAGGACGAGGCGGTGGCCGCCGAGCTGGGCGTCAAGGCGCTGCTGGTGGCCGGGCCCGACGGCACGCTGAAGGGCTCCGGGCCCGACGGCACAGTGAGAGGCTGACGTGGCGATTTCGCCGTATTTGGCCGGGGTACGGGCCAAGGTCGGCTCCGATCTGCTGATGCTTCCGTCGGTCTGCGGCTTCGTGTTCGACTCCGCGGGAAGGGCGCTCATGGCGCGTCACGGCGACGTGGGCCTCTGGGCCGCACCCGGCGGCGGCGTCGACCCCGACGAACGCCCCGAGGACGCCCTGGTCAGAGAGCTCCAGGAAGAACTCCGCATTGACGTCGCGCCGCGCGGCCTGATCGGTGTGTACGGCGGGCCCGAATTCCGTACTGTCTACCCCAACGGGCACCTGTGCGCGTACGTCATCGCCGTGTACGGCTGCGTCATCGAGTCGGGCACGCCCACCCCCGACGGCGACGAGATCACCGACGCCCGATGGGCGACCGAGCCGGAGATCGCCGGCCTGACCACGACCACCTGGATGCCGTTGGTGCTGCCCGACGCGTTTGCCTGGTGGCGTCGACAGGGCGTTTGATAGGCCACAATGCACTATGTGACTTCGCCAGACAGCCATCGCGCCGGATTCGCCTGCTTCGTTGGGAGGCCGAACGTCGGCAAGTCCACGCTGATGAACGCCCTGGTCGGCACGAAGGTGGCGATCACCTCGTCCAAGCCGCAGACGACCCGCCGCGTCATCAGGGGCATCGTGCATCGGCCCGAGGCCCAGATCGTCATCGTCGACACTCCCGGCCTGCACCGCCCCCGCACCCTGCTCGGCGAGCGGCTCGACAGCCTCGTGCTGTCCACGCTGACCGAGGTCGACGTGATCGGCTTCTGCGTACCCGCCAACGAGCCCATCGGCAAGGGCGACCGCTTCATCGCCGACAAGCTCTCGGCCGTGAAGAAGACGCCGGTCGTCGCCGTACTCACCAAGTGCGACCTGGCCTCCAAGGAGCAGATCGCGCAGCAGCTCCTGGCGTTGTCGCAGGTGGCGGAGTTCGCGGCGATCGTCCCGGTGTCGGCGCAGTCGGGTGACCAGCTCGACGTGCTGGCCGAGGTGCTGATCGAGCACCTGCCGGAGTCGCCGCCGCTCTACCCGGGCGGGCAGCTCACCGATGAGCCCGAGCAGGTGCTGGTGGGGGAGCTGATCAGGGAGGCGGCGCTGGAAGGTGTACGCGACGAGCTGCCGCACTCGATCGCCGTGGTGGTCGACGAGATGATGCCACGCGAAGGGCGGGATGATCTGCTCGACATCTACGCGCACATGTTCGTCGAACGGCCGTCGCAGAAGGCGATCGTGATCGGCCACAAGGGCGAACGCCTGCGCGACGTCGGGACGCGGGCACGCGCCCAGATCGAGGGGCTGCTGGGCACTCGGGTCTATCTCGACCTGCGGATCAGCGTGGCCAAGGACTGGCAGCGCGACCCCAAGCAGCTGCGCCGCCTGGGCTTCTACGACTGACGGCTTTCGCACGGGACACCCGCCTGCAAGCCGGTGGGGATTCCCCATCATCGCGCTGCGATACCTTTCACGATTCGCCCTAGATCATGTGCGGGGGCGGTGACCACGATGGCCAGGCCGAACTCTGGAGTCCAGGCGAACTTCCGGCTGGCTCTGGAGGCCCCCATACCGAGCAGCATCCCTTGCACCCCGGCGATGGTCGTCGGCTTCGGCTCGCCTCTGGAGACGCTGCTCCACCAAGTGGCGCTCGGCACCGCCGCGCCACGCTGGACGGAGACGGTGACGCTGCCTTCGCCGTCCGGGCCGATCCATCGCCGGATGGTGGAACGCCAGCGTGGAGTGATGACGGTCCCCACAGGACCCGGCCGCAGAGCTGGGCCGGCGAGGTAGGTGGCGATGCCGTCGACGGACTCGCCCTGGCCTTCGGAGGGCGACTGGATGCCCTCGGCGATCCGTACCAGGTCTGCCTCCGGCAGGTGGTCCCCCCTGATCCGTACGCCGATTCCTGGCTCGACCAGCCACAGCAGCACCCGGCCTGCCTGTCCGGTGGCGCCGGCGTAGGCCGGCCGGCCGTGTACCGAGGCCGGACGCACATCGGTCAGCACCTCCTGCGGCGGTCCGGCGGCACGCAACTCCTCCAGCGTCGTCCCAGCCTGGCCGTATACGACCTCGATGGAGACCTGCCGGCCGGACTCACCCTGCCAGAGCCGGGTCAGCGCGTCGAGATTCGCGCCGACCGTTCCCGAGACCCACATGCCCGCCGGCATGTACGTGACGCGGAGCCCGGCGAAGGCGGGATTCCAGCCGGTCACGCGCAGACCGCCGACGATTCGGTCGCGCTCTCCCTTCAGAGCCGCCGAGACCGTGACTTCCAGCACAAGGCGGTGGTCAGCGACCCACATCGCGCTGGTGCCGTCACCGGACAGCACCGGATCATCGATGGATCGCGGCTCGACCGGTGCGTCGACAACGTTCATGGCCATGATGTCCATCGCGTCGCGCATGACGCCGTCCACCCGGTAAACCGAGACCTGGACGAAATCGCCGCCGGCCTGCCATCTCAGCGCCTTACCGCGCAGCCGGATCTGCCCTCCGACGTTTTTCTCCTCCTCCCGCAGGCGTTGCGGGGCACCCAGGCCCTCCGGGATGTAGCCGATCCGCACACCTTCCAGTTCCGGGGGAGCGGCGACCGGGTCCGGCCGGGTGACGATGTACGGCGACACGATGCCGATCGCCACCAGCACGACAGCGGCAGCCGCGGCGACACTCGCCGCCAGCCTGCGCCGCCTCCTGCGCAGCGCCACCCGGGCCATCACCCGTACGGCCAGCTCCGGCGCCCCCCGCACCGGCCGGGTCGCGTCGGTCATTCCCTGGCGTAGTCGTTCCTCAATACCGCGCACTGTTCGCCACCTCCTCACCCAGCAGCGCCCGCAGGCGTTTCAGCGCCTTGGACGTCTGGCTCTTGACCGTGCCGATGGAGCAGCCGAGCATCTTCGCGGTCTGGGCCTCAGTCAGGTCATCCCAGAACCTGAGCACCACCACAGCCCGCTGACGGGGCGGCAACGCCCGCAACCCGTCCATGACGACGTGCCGTAACTCGATGTCCTCCCGCGCGGCGGGCAGTTCGGGAGGGGTGTGCGTCGGAATCAATCGCACGATCGCCAGACGCCGCGCCCGGCTGATCGCCAGGTTGACGATGATCCGCCGAATGTAGGGCTCAGGGTCGCCGCCTCGGCACAGCCTGTCCCAATGCAGGCACGCCCGCTCCAGCGCGGTCTGCAGTAAGTCTTCGGCTTCCCCGAGCGAACCGCAGGTCAGGTACGCCGTGCGTAACAGGCTGGTACTGCGGGCGGCCACGAACTCCGTGAACCCGCCCGCATGTGGCGTCACTGAACGCCCTTTGAAATCATGACCCCATACACGCACAGCACGCCGCGAAGGTTGCCTTGGTCTCCCCGCCGGGGGGCACGTTCGGGAGCGGACCCCCGCTGGGCGGCTATGCCCGGCGGCCGCGTACTAGCGACAGGACGGCGAGGGCGATCACGGCCAGCGCGCAGGCCAGTGCGGCGAACCACCCGTAGCGGATCCCCGGCTCGATCGACAGGAACCCGAGATCGACGGAGACCCCGTTGCCGACACCGGGCGGATCGACCACGAACATCACCAGCCAGATCGTCGCCAGCGCCCCCGGGATGACCGCCAACGCGGCCGTCCGCGGCCGGGCGAACAGACCCGCGACCCCGAGCGCCAGCGTGGCGAGCCCGGCGATGAGCGCGTAGACGCCAAGACTGTCGTCAATGCCCCGTAGGTCGTTGGACACGCCGCCGATGGCACCGATCCTGGCCTCGACCCCCGTCCACGGCAGGAACGCGCAGAACACCAGCAGCGCCCCCGCCACCGCGATGACGAACGCGTAGCCGCGCCGCGCCTTGGGCTTCGCGGGGCTCGGTGAGAGAGAGTCGGCCACCCGATCACCTTAGGTCGGGCGCGCGGCTCCTGCCAGGTTACCGAGGGCCACACCCTCACCCCACTCCAGACGCCGGCGCAACGCGACGGCGTCGGCGGCCAGCGCGGACACCAGCACACCCGGTCCGGCCAGCGGTAACACGGCTACACCTTCCGCGACCACAGCCCCTGAGGCGGCTTGCGACGAGATGGCGCGGGGCGGGGCGGAGGCCAGGGAGGGGGTGATCAGGGTGGTGCCGATGCAGCGGGCGTCGCCGTAGACGGCAGGCGAGGCGTCGATGGCGGGGTCGCCGACCGTGTACTCCTGCCTGAGCAGCGGGCGGCCGTCGTACGTGGCGTCGAAGCGGGCGTGGCAGCGGCCCGGCGTCTCGCCGTACCGGCCGAAGACGATCTCCTCGCGCCAGAACACCCGCGCGCCCGCCGAAAGCGTCAGCCGTACCACCAGGCGATGAGCGCAGCCGGCGGCGAGCACTGTCGGCTGGGGCGCGAAGCGGAGTGCGGCGCCCGCCCCGACGCGTGCGGAGATCACCATGACGGACTCACCGTCGCCCGGCAGTACCAGCGTGCCGGCCACCGAGCCGACCTCGAGGCTGGTGCCGGGTGCGACGTCGAGGTCGAGTTCGAGCCGGTCGCCACCGAGCGGCCCGGCCGCCGTGGAGACCAGGTGCACGGTCCGCGGACCCGTCTGCCGCAAGGTCAGGGGCGGCATCGAGCTCAGCCTGCTGATGACCGTCCGGCCATCGGCCAGGGAGGTCGCGACAGCCGCCCGAGCCCGCATCGCCCGCCGCCCGACGGCGCTGATGGCGCTCGCCGACGTGTCCTCCTGGGCGTCTGACGACGTCTCTGCCGCTGTCTGCGGCAAGCCCGTGTCAGTCATAGGGCGACGCCCGTCAAGCCGCTGAGACGGGCTCGTGGGGCCAGGAAAGGGCCTGTTCGGAGACCCAGGCCGCCACATCCGCCGCCGAGGGGTCCTGGCGGATCGAGGTGAACAGTACGGGTTTGTCGCCGCGTACCGCCGCCGCGTCGCGGGCCATCACGGTCAGGTCGGCGTCCACCAGCGGCGCCAGGTCGGTTTTGTTGATCACCAGCAGGTCGGCGGAGGTCACTCCCGGGCCGCCCTTGCGGGGCACCTTGTCGCCGCCGGACACGTCGAGGACGAAGATCTGCCGGTCGGCCAGCCCACGGCTGAACGTCGCCGTCAGGTTGTCCCCGCCACTCTCCACGATCACCAGGTCCAGCGGGCCGAACCGGTCCTCCAGGGTCTCCACGGCGTCGAGGTTGGCGGCGATGTCGTCGCGGATGGCCGTGTGGGGGCAGCAGCCGGTCTCGACGGCGAGGATGCGTTCCTGATCGAGTACCCCGGCCCGGCGCAGGAAGTCGGCGTCCTCGGTCGTGTAGATGTCGTTGGTCACCACGCCCAGCCGCAGGGAGCCGCCGAGCGCGCGGCACAGGGCGGCGACCAGGGCCGTCTTGCCGCTGCCCACCGGCCCGCCCACCCCGAGGCGAAGTGCTCTGCCGTGGTGGGCGGGCGCGTGGTGATGGTCGTCGTGGTTGGCGCCCATGGTGTGTCCTTCCTAGGAGACGAACAGTCTGACCGTGGCCTCCGCATGCCGCTCGGCCAGCAGGTCCAGCGCGGGGGCGGACCGGGCGGGCAGTTCGGCCCAGCTCCCGCCGTACGGCGAGGTGTCGCAAGCCGAGGTGGCGAGGTCGGATGACGTGGCGTCGGAAGCCGTGGTGGCGAGGTCCGGGGTCAGGTCGGCGAGCAGGCCGTGGACCGCTACCGGGTCCAGGCCGAGCAGGCGGACCGCCGCCGTGGCCGGGCCGGTGATCGCGTGGTAGGCCGCCGCCAGGGCGGCGTCCTCGGGCGACGCTCCCGCCGCGTGCGCCGCCGCGCCGAGCGCGATGGGGTGATGGGGATTCGGTACGGCCTGCGCCAGGCCGTCGAGCGCGACGGAGCGACGGGGACTCGGTACGCCCGGCGCCAGGTCGTCGAGCGTGGGCGGCGGCCACAGGCGGCGGGCCACCCGCAAGAGCAGTCTGCCCTGAGTCCTGGAGGCGGCCCGCTGGGCTGGGGAGGCGGTCCGGGCGTCGGCCTCCGCGTCCAGCAGATCCCATGAGGTGTCGGAGGAGCGGTTGGCGCCCAACGCGCAGGCGGCGGCGGCGAGGGCGGCGGCGACATGCCCGGAGGTGTGCAGGCGGCCCCTCAGGAAGGCGGCCAGGGACGTCAGGTCGTGGACCGCGCCCGTGGCGATCGCCTGTTCGGTGCCGCCCGAGTGGGCGTGGCCCCCGGCCGGGAGGCGGGAGTCCGTGAGGAGCAGGAGTGCGGGGTTCATGGTCATCAGAACAGGAAGTAGCGCTGGGTCATCGGGAGTGTCTCGGCGGGCGCGGGTTCGATCAGGTCGCCGTCCACGCGTACCTCGAACGTGTCCGGAGCCACGTCGATCCGGGGCAGCGCGTCGTTGAGCGGCATCGCGTCCTTGCCCCGCCCCCGTACGTCCGCCACGGGGACCAGGCGGCGGCGGACCGCGAGGCGGTCGGCGAGGCCCGCGTCGAGGGCGAGGGGTGAGACGAAGTGCAGTGACGTCGCGGCGGCCGTGGCCGGGGCGGCGCCGAACATCGGGCGGGGCAGCACCGGCTGCGGCGTGGGGATGGAGGCGTTCGCGTCGCCCATCTGGGCCCAGGCCACCACGCCGCCCTTGAGCACCAGCGTGGGCTTGACGCCGAAGAACGCCGGGTCCCAGAGGACGAGGTCGGCGAGCTTGCCGCGTTCGACGGAGCCGAGTTCGGCGTCGAGGCCGTGGGCGATGGCCGGGCAGATCGTATATTTCGCGATGTAGCGGCGGGCGCGGAGGTTGTCCGCGGGGCCGCCCAGAGCGCCGCGGCGGCGTTTCATGACGTGCGCAGTCTGCCACGTACGGATGATCGTCTCGCCGACGCGGCCCATCGCCTGCGAGTCGGAGCCGATCATCGAGATCGCCCCCAGGTCGTGCAGGACGTCCTCGGCGGCCATCGTGGTGGGCCGGATCCGGGACTCGGCGAAGGCCAGGTCCTCGGGGATCGACGGGTTCAGGTGGTGGCAGACCATCAGCATGTCGAGGTGTTCGTCGAGGGTGTTGATGGTGTGGGGCCGGGTGGGGTTCGTGGAGGAGGGCAGGACGTTGGCGAACGATGCCATCCTGATGATGTCGGGCGCGTGCCCGCCCCCCGCCCCTTCTGTGTGGTAGGCGTGGATCGTCCGGTCGCCGATGGCGGCCAGCGTCGACTCGACGAACCCGGCCTCGTTGAGCGTGTCGGTGTGGATCGTCACCTGTACGCCGTGCGCGTCGGCCACGGTCAGGCAGGCGTCGATCGCGGCCGGCGTGGAGCCCCAGTCCTCGTGCAGCTTGAACCCCGAGGCGCCCGCTTCGAGCTGTTCGACCAGGCCCTCGGCGCTCACCGTGTTGCCCTTGCCGAGCAGCGCGAAGTTGAGCGGGTAGGAGTCGAGCGACTCCAGCATCCTGGAGAGGTACCAGGTGCCGGTGACCGTGGTGGCCTTGGTGCCCTCGACCGGCCCGGTGCCGCCGCCGACGATCGTGGTGACGCCCGCGCCGATCGCCTCCTCGAGGATCTGGGGGCAGATGAGGTGTACGTGGGAGTCGACGGCGCCCGCGGTGAGGATCTTGCCGTTGCCGCTGAGGATCTCGGTGGACGGCCCGATGACGATGTCGACCCCGTCCATGGTGTCCGGATTGCCGGCCTTGCCGATGGCGGAGATCCGGCCGTCGGTGACGCCGACGTCGGCTTTGACCACGCCCCAGTGGTCGAGGATCACCGCACCTGTGATGACCAGGTCGGGCGCGCCCTCGGCCCGGGTCGTCCTGGCCTGGCCCATCGACTCGCGGATCACCTTGCCGCCGCCGAACACCGCCTCGTCCCCGGCTCCCGCCGGCCCCACGGACAGGTCCTCGGTGACCTCGACGAACAGGTCGGTGTCGGCCAGCCTGATGCGGTCGCCCGTGGTGGGGCCGTACAGGGCGGCGTATCGAGCACGGGAGATCTCAGCCATCGAGGGGGCCCGCCCATTCCGGTCGCAGGCCGGGCACCACGCGGCGCCCGGCGATCGGTACCAGGGTCACGTCGCGCTCGACACCCGGCTCGAACCTGATCGCGGTGCCCGCGGGCACGTCGAGCCGCATCCCCCAGGCGGCGTCGCGGTCGAAGGCCAGCCCGGGGTTGGCGGCGGCGAAGTGGTAGTGCGACCCGACCTGGACCGGCCGGTCGGCGGTGTTGACGACCCGGACCGTGACCCTCGGCCGTCCCGGATTGAGCGGGATGTCGTCGGCGGGATGCAGATATTCGCCCGGAATCACGGGATCGGCCTGTGCACGGTGACCAGCTTGGTGCCGTCGGGGAAGGTCGCCTCGATCTGGACGGAGTCCAGCATCTCGGGCACTCCCTCCATGACGTCGTCCCGCCCGAGCACCGAGCGTCCGGCGTCCATCAGATCGGCCACGGTCCGCCCGTCCCTGGCCCCCTCCATCAGGAACGACGCGATGATCGCGGTAGCCTCTGGGTGGTTGAGGCGCAGGCCCCTGGACTGACGCTGCCGGGCCACCCCGGCGGCGACGTGGATGAGCAGGCGCTCTTGCTCGTGTGGGGTAAGCCGCATGGCCCGGACCTTAAGAACCGGCCGTTTCCGCGATGTTGCCGGAGGATGTCGAGTCGGTTTCCGGTCGGCCCACCAGTTTCACCCCACCACGTTTCACCCCACCATGGGCAGCGCTTGGGAGCGGCCCAGATCGTCCTCCAGCGCCTCGAAGACCGCCAGCGCCGACCCCGCCAGCTCCCTGGCCCGCTCCGCCGCGCCCTCCGCCTGGTTCACCCGGGCCAGGGCCAGCAGGGCGTACGCGTCGAGCAGCTGGTCGCCGAGTCGTATGGCGATCCCTCTGGCCGTCTCGGCGGCCGTTCTGGCGTCGGGGACCGCGTGCTGCGCCAGCCGTACCGAGCACAGATCCAGGAGCGTGTCGGCCTGCCGGTAGCGGTCGCCGAGCGCGTCGAGGTGGGCGGCGGCGGTCTGGAGGCGGTCCGCGGCCTCGTCGAGCCGGCCCGCGCGGTGCAGGACCACGCCAAGCACGCGCAGCGCTTCGGCGGCGTCGCGATCGTTCTCCGCCGCCTTCAGGCAGCCGAGCAGGGCGCGCTCGGCCTCGGGCAGCCGGTCGCGTTCGAGGTGGACGCGGCCGAGGCGCCGCCTGGTCTGGTTGACGTCGCGGGTGCGTCCCTCGCGCAGGAACATGCCGAGCGCCAGCCTGAGCCGGTCGTGCGCCAGGTCCCACTCCCGTTCGGCCAGGTGCAGGTCGCCCAGGTCACGCAGGATCAGCGCCTCGCCTATGGCGTCGCCCGCGCGCCGCGCCGACTCCAGCGCCGCCGCCGTGACGTGGCGCCAGTCGTCGAGGAAGCGGTGGCGTTCGAGGTACGGTCCGAGCAGGTGGGCGAGCCGCCGGCAGCCGTCGTCGAGGCCGGCCTGATGGAGGTCGGAGACCAGGCTGACCAGGAAGGCCCGCTCGGCGGCGAGCCACTCGACCGACTCCCTGATGTCCCTGGTCGCCACGAGGGTGCCCGGATCGCCGGAGACCAGCGAGAAGCGCGAGGACCGTACCCTGGCCAGGACCACGTCCATCAGCCGTACGAGCGCGTCCGGTGCGCCCTGGCTCGTTTGCTCGCGGGCGAACAGGCGGGTCAGGTCGTGCAGCCGGTAGCGCACCTGCCCGGCCACGTCGACCACGTGCGTCTCCAGCAGCCCGGCGTCGACCAGCGCCTCGGCCTGCCCGCCGAACAGCTCCGCCACCCAGTCCGCGAAGTCCGGCGCCGACAGCGCGCCGAGCCCGCGCAGTGTGGCCTTGGCGGGATCGGGCAGGCCGTCGTAGCCGATGGCGAGCACGCTGCGTACGGCCTGGTCGCCGGAGCGCAGCCCGTCAAGCCGCTCGTGCTCGTCCTCCAGCAGGCCGACCAGGTAGTCGACGGTCCAGCCCGGCCGGGCGGCCAGCCGGGACCCGGCGATGCGCAGCGCGATCGGCAGCCCGCCGCAGAACCTGGCCAGCCTGCCCAGCGCCTCGTCGGCCACCCGGCCGGAGGTGCGGACGAGCAGGTCGAGCGCGTCGTCCTCGCCGAGCACGCCCACGGACACGCGGGTCGCGCCGGACAGGCCGCCGAGGGAGGAGCGGCTGGTGACGACCGTGGGGCAGGACGTCAGCAGCGGCCGCACCTGGTTCTCGGCCGACGCGTTGTCCAGCAGCACCAGCAGCCGGCGGTTGGCCGCGTACGTACGGAAAAGTCGCTCTCGTCCGTCGAGCGAGGCGGGGACGGCCTGGGCCGGGCAGCCCAGCCAGCGCAGGAAGTCCTCGAGCACCGCCGCGGGCGCCGTCGTCTCGCGCAGGTCGGTGTAGAGGATCCCGTCGGGAAAGCGTTCGCGCTCGCGCCAGGCTGCGTGCACGGCCAGCGCCGACTTGCCGGCGCCCGCCTGCCCGTGCACCACGACCTGCCCGCCTACCACCAGATCGAGGAGGTCGGCGCGGCCGGTGAACCCGGGCACGTCGTGCGGCAGCAGCACCGGCGGCCCCGCCGAGACGTGCAGCGACACGTCGTCGTGCAGCATGCGGTGATAGAGGAGCTGCAGGTCGGAGTCGGGCTCGATCGCGTGGCCGTCGTCGAGCGCCTCACGTAACGCCGCGTACGCGTCGAGGGCCTCCGCCCGCCGCCCGCTCCGGTAGAGCGCGAGCATGTACTGGCCGCGGAAGCGCTGCCAGAGCGGATGCTGCCCGGCCAGCCGTCGCAGCTCCGACAGCAGCTCGCGGTGACGGCCGGCGTCGAGGTCGAGCTGCACCCGGCGTTCCAGGGCGAACAGCCGCAGCTCCTCCAGCTCCTCGCGCAGCCGCCGCGTCTCCACCCAGCGCTCCCCGTCGGGGTCGAGGTCCTCGAGCGCCGGTCCGCGCCACAGGGCCAGCGCCTCCTGGTACGAGCCCCGCTCCACCAGCGACCTGAAGCGGTCGACGTCGAGTTGTTCCTCATCGATGGCCAGCGTGTACGTGCCGGACACCGTGGTGATCACGTCCTTGCCGATGAGCTGGCGCAGCTGCCCGACATAGCCCCGGACCAGGGAGTCGGACCGGTCGCCGCCCTCGCGCGGCCACAGCAGCCCGCGCAGCCGTCCGACGGTGAGCGGGCGGCGCGCGTTGAGCACGAACATCGCCAGCAGGTCGCGGTGCTTGGGCGCGGTCGGTGTGCGGTCGTCGTCGCCGTCGAGCACTTCCAGCGGACCCATGATGCGAAATTCCACGCGGCCTTCCTCAGCAGAGCGAACTCGACCACAATTACACACTTGATGATCCCTCTGACTCCCTCAGACCCGCACCGGTTGGGCCGCTACTGGCTCGCCGGGCGGCTGGGCGCCGGGGGCCAGGGCGTCGTCTATGAGGCGTACGGCGAGGAGGGGGAGCGCGTCGCCGTCAAGGTGCCCAGGTTCGATGATCCAGAGTCGCGGGCCAGATTGGCCAGGGAGGCGGCGGCGGCCGCGCGGGTGGCCTCGTTCTGCACGGCCAGAATCATCGAGGTGGCCGAGCCGTACATCGTCAGCGAGTTCGTGCCCGGCCCCAACCTGCGGCAGGTGATCGCCGAGCACGGCCCCTACGAGGGTGACACGCTGCGGCGCCTGGCGATCGGCGTGGCCACCGCGCTGACGGCCATCCACCAGGCCGGCGTCGTGCACCGCGACCTCAAGCCCGACAACATCATCCTCGGCCCCGACGGTCCCCGGGTGATCGACTTCGGCGTGGCACGCGAGGCCGGGCCGACGACCACGGGTCCGGTCATGGGCACGCCCAACTACATGGCGCCGGAGGTCCTGGCCGGGCGGGGCGCGACGGCCGCGGCGGACCTGTGGGCGTGGGGGCTGGTGGTGCTGTTCGCCGCGCGGGGCGAGGACGCGATCGAGGTACGCGAGCCGGTCGCGGTCATCGGCGAGGTCATGGACTTCCGGCCCGACACGGCCGACCTGGCCGACCCGCTCGGACGACTCGTGACGAGCGCGCTCACGAAGGACCCGGCCGCGCGGCCCTCGGCGCGCGCGGCCCTGCTGGACCTGATCGGCGCCGACGGCGACCCGCTTTCTCATGGCGGGGCGCTGGCCAGCTCGCTCAGGAGCCCGGCCGAGCCCGACCTGGGCGCGATCGCCGAGGAGCTGTACGACGAGCTGTCCGAGGCCGAGCGGGCGGCCGTCCCCGAGGTGCTGCTGCGCATGCTCGACGGCGACGGCTCGCTCAGGCCGGTGACCCGCGACGAGCTGCCCGAGACCGAGGCCGTGTCCGCCCTGCTCGCCTTCTTCGAGGCGGCCGGCCTGGTGACGAGCACCGGCACGACGTACGAGCTGGCCAAGCCCGCCCTGATCCAGGCATGGCCCCGGCTGCGGACCTGGGTGGCCGACAACCGCGAGGGGCTGCCGGTGCACCGGCGCCTGGTCGAGGCGGCCGGCCTCTGGGACGGCAACGGCAGGAAACCCGCCGACCTGCTGCACGGCTCCAGCCTCGACCGGACACTCCAGTGGGCCGCCGCCGAACGCAAGGACCTCACGCTGGCCAGGAGGGAACGCGAGTTCCTCGACGCAGCGGCCAAGCAGACCAGAAGCCAGTCCAGAAGGCGCGGCCTGTTGGCGACGGCGCTGGCCGTACTGCTGGTGGCGGCCCTGGGCGGCCTGGGGACGGCCGAGTACCTGCGCAGGGAGTCCGGCAGACAGCGTGACGACGCGCTGGCCAAGTCGCTCGCGTTGCAGGCCGCTGATCTGCGGGAGAGCGACCCGCAACTGGCGAGGCTGTTGACCGTCGCGGGCTGGCGGCTGAGCCCTGACCTGGTCGAGACGCGGGGCGCGCTGTACGAGTCGCTGTCCAGGCCGGCGAGCGACGTCTTCACCGACCCGTACGCCAGTCCGAGCAGTGTCTACGGACTGGACGACACCGGACGCACGCTGGCGGCCGTCCAGGAGGGCCGGGTGCGGCTCTGGGACGTACGCGCGCACCGCCTGCTCCGCGAGTTCTCCGGCGTGGGCACGGCCGTGCGCCAGGTCGCGCTCAGTCCCGACGGGCGGACGCTCGCCGTGCTGGAGGACAAGGATGTGCGCCTCTGGGACGTTATGGCGGGCACGGCGATCGGCGCCACGTTCGGCGGTGGGTTCGTGGTGCCGGAGGGAGGGGGGAGGCTCGCCTTCGACCGCGCTGGTCGCACCCTCCTTGTACCCGAGGGGACCGGCGGCGCCGAGCGCGCCTGGGACGTGGCCACCCGGAAGCGGCTGACCGCCGGATCGGGAGCGGGGCTCGACATGGTGGACCCGGCACGCCACGTCGGCGTGGTGTCCACAGGTGGGCACGGCAAGGTCGAGCTCTGGAACCTGCGCACCGGCAAGCGGCTGCCCGCGCCCTGGCTGCCCGCCAAGACTGACGTCACGTACGTGCGTCTCAGCGACGACGGGCGCGCGCTCACGGTCAGCGAGAATCCGCCACCGCCGGGCGAGCGACGGATGCGTGTCTGGACCGTCCCGGGCGGAGGCGTGATCGGGGGACGTTACGGCGGCGAATCGGACCGAGATACCGCCTTCGGCTTCGGCGACCGCTACGTCGCGGGCTGGACCTACCTGGGGGAGCTCATAGTGTGGCGGCGCGCCGGATGGTCGGTCGTTCTGGAGCGCGACATGCCCGGGGGCATCAACGACGTTCACTTCGACGAAGCCGACCGTGTGCTGCGCTACCAGGCCGATAATGGCGAGATCGACACCGTGGACATATCCATGTTGTTCGACCAACCGCTGACCACGGGAACCTCCGAAGGGCACGCGCTGCTGGGGCCGGGTGGGCACACAGTGGCCATCACGAGGCCCGGGGAGACCCGGCTGTGGGACGTGGCGACCAAGCGCCCACCCGGGCCGCCGATCGGCGTCATCGGCCGCGAGCCCGCGCTGGCCTTCAGCCGGGACGGCGGGCGGCTGGCCGTCGGCGACGAGTCGGGCACCCGGATCGTGGATGCGCACACGGGCCGCGTGCTCGACGCGATAAAGGTCGCGGACGTGGACGACATGGCCTTCAGCCCCGATGGTCGAACGCTGGCCGTCTCCCCCACCAGGCCCGACCGCACCGGCGCTCCGCTCGAGCTGTGGAACCTGGCGAAGGGCACCGTCACTCGCGCCGCCGTGCCCGGCCCCGGCACGCTCGCCTTCCGTCCTGACGGCAGGCTGCTGGTGGCCGGAACGGAGCCCCAACCCATCGACCCGGTGACCGGCGCCCGGTTACCGCTCGCCGAGGGGCTTGGCCGGTTGAACGGTACTCACGCCTTCAGCCCCGACGGCCGGCTCATCGCCTTCTCGGGGCCCGACCGGATGGCGTTGTGGGACGCGGACCTGAAGGCGCCCGTCGGGGCGTTCCCCGCCGTGCCGGACAGCCCGATCCAGGGGATCGCCTGGTCGCCTGACGGCCGTACCATCGCCACGTACGAGAACGGCGACCGGGTCAGGCTTTGGGACGTGCCCAGCAGGCAGCCGCTCGGTCTGATCTTCGACGGCCAGAAGAAGATCCCACTGGGCGACGGGTCACTGGCCTTCAGCGCCGACGGCGGCACCCTCTACAGCGCCATGCCAGACGGCGTGGTGCGGACGTTCCCGCTCGACGGTGGCAAGGTGGCGGCCGCCGTCTGCCGCCGCGCCGGTCGGTCGCTGACCGAGCGGGAGTGGCAGCGCTACCTGCCCGAGGCCGACAGGTTCGACCCCTGCGTCAGCCCGTAGCCGCCCACTGCCGTGCCGTCGCCACGATCTCCTCCAGGTGGCCGCTGTGGGCGCCGTGCCAGTACACGTGCCCGCACTCCTGGCACCGCCCGTACGCGTCGTAAGCGTGCCGGGTGCCCGCTTCAAGGACCGGCAGCACCTCGCGCTTCTCCACCGGGGTCAGCTCGCCGTTGCAGGCCGTGCATCTCGTCCACGGGCGCAGCGGCGGGGTGAAGCGTTCGAGCAGGTCGCGGAGTTGGTCGTGGGGGCGGGAGCCGCGCACGTACGCGCCGAGCCACAGCGCGCGGCGGCGCAGCAGGCCGCGGTCCTGGGTGAGCAGCACCCGGCGCTCCTCGTTGGCCTGCACGACCAGCGCCGGGTCGTCCATGTCGTTGTGGTAGGCCGTGTCGAGGCCGAGCAGGCGCAGCCGTCGCGCGAGCGTGCCCAGGTGCACGTCCAGCAGGAAGCGGGGCTCGCGGGGCAGCGGCTGGGGTCTGGGTATCGGCCGTACCTCGATGAGGTCGCCAGCTGCGGGCTGGTAGGAGGGGCCGACGCCGCGGCCGTCGACGGTCATCGGCCCGACCTCCGTCAGCGGGATGCCGGCCGACTCCACGTGGTGGCCCAGGGTCGAGCTGCCGCCGATGGCGATCCGGTGGCGTTCGCGGCGCCGGCTCACGGGCAGGAACATCATCAGGTCTGCGGAGATTCGAAGGTGCGCGTCCCGTTCGGTCACATTGTCCATTCTGCTTGATTCGATAACGTGAGCCTGTGCCGATGTCCCGCCGTGTCTTTCTCGCGCTCGCCGCGCTGAACGCTGCGGGCTGCTCGGTCACCGCCTCGGAGCAACGCTCGCTGCGGCTGGCGACCGGGTTGGCCGGTGGGCCGTACGGGGCGCTCGGTGATCGGTTCGCGGCCGAGTTGCGGCGCGACGGGTTCACCGTTGAGGTGATCGAGACCGCGGCCAGCGTCCAGAATCTCACCATGCTCACCGACGGCCGGGCGGACCTCGGGTTCTCGCTCGCCGACAGCGCCGACGACGCCGTACGCGTGCGCCACCAGCCCGTCGCCGCGCTGGCCAGGATGTACATGAACTACGTCCATCTGGTGGTACGCGCCAACTCGGACATCTTCGCCCCCAAGGACCTGGCCTGGCGGCAGGTCTCCATCGGCGCCGACGGATCGGGCACCGCCGTGACCGCCGAACGGGTGCTCGACGCCGCCGGGGTACGTAATCACATCACCGCCAGGCTTGGCCTCGACGGGTCGATCAAGGCGCTCGTCGACGGCGTGATCGACGCGTTCTTCTGGTCGGGCGGTGTGCCCACCCCCGCGCTCGCCTCACTCGGCGGCATCAGGATCGTCTCGTTGGAGCCGTTCGTGCCGATGCTGCGCCGCATCTATGGCCCGGTCTACGAGCACGCCACCATCCCCGCGGGCGTGTACGGCAGCTCGAAACCGGTCCCCACCGTCGGCACACCCAGCTACCTGGTCTGCCGTCAGGCCCTGTCCGACGACGTGGCCTACACCGTCACCGGGACGCTCTTCAGCGCCCGCGACCGCCTGCGGGCCCCCTCGGCACCGGGCGGCCTCCTCGACAAGCGCTACGCCATCGGCACCGGCATCGTCCCCCTGCACCCCGGCGCCGCCCGCTACTACAGGTCTGTGTACGGGTAAACAAGCGCTAGAGCTCCGTGTACGGCTCAGCCAGCCGCAACTCCACGACCAGCCCATGGGGTACGGCGGGCAGCAGGCTCAACGTCGCCCCGCACGACTTGGCCAGCTCGGTGGCGATGGCCAGCCCCAGCCCGCTGCCCGGCACGTTCGCGTGCGCGCCCGACCGCCAGAACCGGCCCAGCGCGTCACCCCGCTCCTCCTCGGCCAGCCCCGGCCCGTCGTCGGCGACCCGCAGGACGCCGTCGGAGAGCGTGACCGTCACCGTGCCGCCCGCGGGCACGAACTTCTGGGCGTTGTCGAGCGCGATGTCCGCCACCCTGGCCGCCGCCTCCGGCACCAGCGACATCTCCGGCACATCCACCCGCAGGGTGAGGTCCTTGGCCGGGTAGACCTCCCGCCACACCGCCAGCCGGGGCCGCAGCTCGATCTCCTTGGCCTCGGTGCCCGCGCCCGCCTCGACCCTGGCCAGCGCCAGCAGGTCCTCCACCAGCAGAGCCAGCCGGTCGAGCTCGGCCATCGCCTCCTCGAACTCGGTGGTGCCGTCGGAGCGCAGGTGCGGCTCCAGGTTCTCCAGCCGCAGCCCGAGCACGGTCAGCGGGGTGCGCAGCTCGTGCGAGGCGTCGGCCACGAACGCCCGCTGCCGCTCCATCGCCCCCGACACCGCGTCGGCCATCGCGTTGAACCGCTCCTCCAGCCGTTGCAGCTCCGAGGGCCCCCCGCCGGGATTGGCCCGGGCGTCGAGATGGCCTTCCGCGATGGCCCGGGTGGTGCGGTCGAGCTCGGTCACCGGGCGCAGGATCCAGCGGGCCAGCTGTCTGGCCGCCAGCACCGAGTAGCCCAGCGCGATCAGCGCGCCCAGCGCCAGCGCGCCCCAGACGAGCGAGACGTCCAGCCGCGACTGGTCGGTGCGGGCCTGGAGCAGCACCACGCCGGACAACTGCGCGTCCCGGCCGGCCGGCTCGGCCAGCAGGACCTTCGCGGGGCCGAAGGGGCTGATCGTGGGCAGGTCCTCGGTCGTGCGGCCGCTCAGCGCCAGCCGGGTCTCCGCCTGGTCGTCGCCCTCGAAGCGGCCGGCCGTGACCACGATCATGCCGTCTCTGTCGCGGACGCGGATGGCCGCGCCGTACAGGTCGGCGTAACGGACGACCTCGGCCGTCAGCGCCGTGCGATCGTCGTCGCGCGCGGCCTGGTCGGCCAGTTCCGCGAAGCGGGTGGCGTCGGCGCGGCGGTCGAGCAGCAGGCGGTTCGTCCGGTGCGAGGCGTAGGCGAAGCCGAGCGGCACCGCCAGCGCCGCGATGAGGAACACGATCAGCGTGGTGAACGTGACCACCAGGCGGGAGTTCACGCCGTGGAACCCAGGCGGTAGCCGGTGCCGCGCAGCGTCTCGACCAGGTGCGGGCGGCCGGTCTTCGACCGCAGCCCGGCCACGTGCACGTCGAGCGAGCGGGAGGCGGACAGCAGCGGGTCGCCCCAGACCTCGTCCAGGATCTCCTCGCGGCTGCGCACCACGCCCGGCTCGCGGGCCAGCAGGGCCAGCACGTCGAACTCGCGCCGGGTCAGCGTCACCTGCTCACCCGACACGGTGACTTGCCTGGCTTCCAGGTCGATGCGCACATCGCCGACGCTGACCACGTGGTCCCGCGTCGGCATCGGGCGGGTGCCCCTGCGCATCACGGCCTCCATACGGGCCATCAACTCGACCGTACGGAACGGCTTGACCAGGTAGTCGTCGGCCCCGGACCGCAGGCCGCGGAGCACCTCGCGCTCCTCCGTACGGGCGGTCACCACGATGACCGGCACGGCCGACACCCGGCGCAGGCGGCGCAGCACCTCAAGGCCATCCATGTCGGGCAGGCCCAGGTCCAGCAGGACGAAGTCGACGCCCCCCGCCAGACGGAGGGCGTCGACTGCCAGCCCGGCGCGCGCGACCTGGTGGCCATGGCGCGCGAGGGCCGTGGTGAGCGCGGAGGCGAGTCGATCGTCGTCTTCGACCAGGAGAACTCGCATCAGGCCAGATTAGGCCCGGACGGAGACCGACTCCGCCGCTCCCTCTCGCTCCGAGCGGGAGAGCGCCACGTCGCGCGTCTCGCGCATGGTCAGGTAGACCACCAGCGACACGGCGGCGCAGCCCGAGACGTACCAGTAGAAGCCGGACTCGATGCCCGCCGACTTGAACCACAGCGCGACGTACTCCGCCGTGCCGCCGAACAGGGCGTTCGCGATGGCGTACGGCAGGGCCACGCCGAGCGCCCGGACGTGCGTCGGGAACAGCTCCGCCTTGACCACCGCGTTGATCGAGGTGTAGCCGGTGATGATGATCAGGCCGACCAGCGACAGGATGAACGCGCCGACGAAGCCGGAGACGCTGGACAGCGCGGTCATGAGCGGTACGGTGCCGAGCATTGACCCGATGCCGAACGTGATCAGCAGCGGCCGCCGGCCGATCCGGTCGGACAGCCCGCCGGCGAGCGGCTGGATCAACATGAAGATGAACAGCGCCGAGAAGCTGACCAGCGACGCGGTCTCCTTCGGCAGGTTCGCGGTGTTGACCAGGTACTTGGTGAGGTAGGTCGTGTAGGTGTAGTACGCGACCGTGCCGCCCATGGTCAGGGCGATGACGAGCAGCGCTTCCTTCTTGTGGGCCATCAGCGCCTTGATGGTGCCGCGCTCGCTCTTCTCGCCGTCCTTGACCTGCTCCTCCTCGTCGTAAGCCTCGGTCTCCAGGAGGTTGCGCCGCAGGTAGAACACGACCGCCGCGCCGAGGGCGCCGATGATGAACGGGATGCGCCAGCCGTAGGAGTTGAGCGCTTCCTTGGTCATCGTGTTCTGCAGGATGATCTGCAGGCCCAGGCCGACGAGCTGACCGGCGGTCATCGACACGTACTGGAAGCTTGAGGCGAAGCCGCGCTTGCCCGCCGGAGTGGCCTCGGTCAGGTATGTGGCGCTGGCCGCGTACTCACCGCCCACGGAGATGCCCTGCAGGAGGCGGGCGATCAGCAGGACCACGGCGCCGAAGTAGCCGACCGACGCGTACGTCGGGGCGATGGCGATCAGCAGCGCGCTCAGCGACATCAGCGTGACCGTCATGGTCAGCGCCGCCTTGCGGCCCTTCGTGTCGGCGTAGCGGCCGAGCAGCCAGCCGCCGATCGGGCGCATGAAGAAGCCCACGGCGAAGATGCCCGCGGTGTTGAGCAATTGTGCGGTGGAGTTGCCATTGGGGAAGAAGGAGGCGGCGAAATAAACGGCGAAACTGCTGTAGACAAACCAGTCGTACCACTCGACCAGATTGCCGACGGAACCGCCGATCACTGCCTTCCACGGCACGCGGGGTTGGCTCACTGGAATACCTCCTGTGCGGGGCCTGGGGGGAGTAGGTGCAGGCCAGAGCCTCTCCGCAGAAGGTTGTTCCGACAAGGGGAGACGGGCTAGATCTAACGTCCGCTTAACATCAAGGAAACGGAGTGGTGAGATCAGGCCCGTTTTCCCGTCATTGCCGGTAGTTCTCCACCTCGCCGGCCGGCCGGGCCTTGGCGCCCTCCGGGTTCTCGCCCGCGTCCCTCCTAGCCCTGCGCTGCCTGAGCAGGTCCCAGCACTGGTCGAGAGCCGTCTCCAGCTCCTTGACCCGCGCGTGCTCCTCGTCCGAGCTGACCTCGCCCGCCGACAGCCTGCTCCGCAGCTTGTGCTCTTCGGTGACCAGATCGCTGATCTTGCTGAGAATCTCGTTGTCACGCATGTCCAAGACTTTAGTTACTACGTGATAGAACACGGCCTATGCCTGGTATCGCGCTGGTAAGAAAGCCCGGCCCACGGATCTCCGAGGGCATCGTCACGCATGTGGAGCGCGAGCCGGTCGATCCCGGACGGGCCCTTGACCAGCACGAACGCTACGTCGCCGCGCTGGAGGAGGCCGGGTGGCAGGTACGCCATGTGGAGGCGGCCGACGACCTGCCCGACGGGCCCTTCGTCGAGGACATGGTCGTCGTCTGCGACCGGCTGGCCGTACTGACCAGACCGGGGGCGATCGAGCGACGGCCTGAGGTGGACACCGTGGCGGCCCTCGTACGGGAGCTCGGGGTCAAGTCCGTCAGGATCGCGCGGCCCGGCACGCTCGACGGCGGTGACGTCCTTCAGGTCGGCAGGACCGTGTACGTCGGCAGGTCGGGCAGGACCAACGACGAGGGGATCACCCAGCTCTCCGCGTTGCTGCCGGAGCGGCAGGTGGTGCCTGTGGACCTGACCGGCGTCCTGCACCTGAAGTCGGCCGTCACGGCGCTGCCGGACGGCACGCTCATCGGCGACCCCGACCGCGCGGACCTGCCGGGCCTGCTCGTGCCCGCCGAGGAGTCGGGGGCGCACGTGGTGCCGCTGGGCGGCGACCGGGTGCTGATGGCCGCCTCCGCGCCGCGGACCTGCAAGATGCTGCAGGAACGCGGGCTGGAGGTGACGCTGGTGGACATCTCGGAGTTCGAGAAGCTGGAAGGCTGCGTCACCTGCCTGTCGGTTCTCATCATGTGAGATCAAGGACGGTTTACCGCGAGACGTCTGGTAGCGTGCAAGGCATGCTGCGTGGCCTCCTTCTTAGCTGCCGCGGCGGGGGCCACTGAGGCCGGCTCCCTCGCCGCGGAGCGAGCCATGCGCGTCGGCCGCTTTTCTTTCGACCGACGAGGAGCTCCCGACATGACCGCTCAGCAGCCCAGCCCGATGCCTTTCCAGCGTTATCAGCCGTTCGAGCCGATCCGGCTGACCGATCGCACCTGGCCTGATCGGGTCATCACCGAAGCGCCGCGATGGTGCGCGGTGGACCTGCGTGACGGCAACCAGGCATTGATCGACCCGATGGACGCCCATCGCAAGCTGCAGATGTTCGAGCTGCTGGTGAAGATGGGCTACAAGGAGATCGAGGTCGGCTTCCCCGCGGCCAGCCAGACCGACTTCGACTTCATCCGGCAGATCATCGAAGAGGACCGGATCCCCGGCGACGTGGTGATCCAGGTGCTGACCCAGGCCCGGCCCGAGCTGATCGAGCGCACCTTCGAGTCGATCGAGGGCGCCAAGCAGGCCATCGTGCACCTGTACAACTCCACCTCCACGCTGCAGCGCCGGGTGGTGTTCGGACAGGACCGCGACGGCATCACCGCCATCGCCGTCGAGGGCGCCAAGCTGGTCAAGAAGCTCGCCGACGCGACCGACGTGGACGTACGTTTCCAATACTCGCCCGAGTCCTTCACCGGCACCGAGCTGGACTACGCCGTCGAGGTCTGCGACGCGGTCAACGACGTGTGGCAGCCGACGCCCGACCGCAAGGTCATCGTCAACCTGCCGGCCACGGTCGAGATGGCCACGCCCAACATCTACGCCGACCAGATCGAGTGGATGCACCGCCACCTGAAGTACCGCGACTCGATCGTCCTGTCCCTGCACCCGCACAACGACCGCGGCAGCGCCGTGGCCGCCGCCGAGCTGGGCTACATGGCCGGGGCCGACCGCATCGAGGGCTGCCTGTTCGGCAACGGCGAGCGCACCGGCAACGTCTGCCTGGTCACCCTGGGCATGAACCTGTTCTCCCAGGGCATCGACCCGCAGATCGACTTCGGCGACATCGACGAGATCCGCCGCGTCGTCGAATACTGCAACCAGCTGCCGGTGCACCCGCGCCACCCGTGGGGCGGCGAGCTGGTCTACACCGCCTTCTCCGGCTCCCACCAGGACGCCATCAAGAAGGGCTTCGACCACCTGGAGGCCGACGCGGCCGCGGCCGGAGTCCCGGTCGACCAGTTCACCTGGGCCGTCCCCTACCTGCCGATCGACCCCAAGGACATCGGCCGCACCTACGAGGCGGTCATCCGGGTCAACAGCCAGTCGGGCAAGGGCGGCGTCTCCTACATCATGAAGGCCGACCACCAGCTGGACCTGCCGCGACGGCTGCAGATCGAGTTCTCCAAGGTCGTCCAGGCACGCACCGACGCCGAGGGCGGCGAGATCGGCTCGGCCGAGATGTACTCCATCTTCCGCGACGAATACCTGCCCAACCCGGCCAACCGCTGGGGCCGCCTCAGTCTGATGGCCCACCGCCACGAGTCGGCCGGGGACGACAAGGACCGCATCGGCGCCGACGTACGGCTCGACGGCGAGATCCGCGAGATCGAAGGCGTTGGCAACGGCCCGATCTCGGCCTTCATCGACGCGATCGCCAAGGTCGGCATCCGGGTGCGGGTGCTCGACTACGTGGAGCACGCGATGAGCGCGGGCAGCGACGCGAAGGCGGCCTCCTACCTGGAGTGCGACGTCGACGGCCGGGTGCTGTGGGGGGTGGGCGTCGACGCCAACACCACGACGGCCTCGCTCAAGGCGATCATCTCGGCGGTCAACCGCGCGTCGCGCTGACCGTTGTCAGTCGACCGCGCCCCCTGAGCATGGTGCGGCGCGGTCGACTTACTGGTCCATTTCCCGAAGGATCTGGTCGATTCGGCTCTCTCGATTGTTCATGGCGTGGTTGAAGGAGTGCATGACCTCCTCGAACTGTTCCATGGCCGCGTCAGGGGACGGTGGCGTCCGGCCGACGGCGTCGCGTAGCAGTTCCTCGTGGTTCCTCTCGCAGTCGTCCTGTGCGCGCCGCACCGCGAGGGTGATCTCCTCGCCGAGGTCCTGGCTGCTCAGTTTCATGGCGCGGGGGTCGAGGCGCACCTCGGTGATGCGGCCGCCGGAGTCGGTGCGGGCCCTGATCTTGCCGTCGGCGCTCTCGCCGGTGCCGTAGACGTCGTTGAAGCCGCCACCGGCTTTCTTCAGGCGGCTGTGTGCCCGTTCGGCTTGTTCTGAGATTCGGTGGAGTTCGTCCTGGTAGATATTTTTGGAGTCGTCGGAACTCATGTTCTCCCTTTGACGGCTTATCCGGTCGGGTTGGTCCGGTCGTAGTTCTTTCCGGTCTGGTTCAGAGTCAGGCCCGCGTTGTTCAGGTTCCACATCAGGGAGTCCACCCAGTCGATGGTGTTGGTGTAGAACTTCAGATAGTCGTCGGCCAGCTCCTGGGATCCCTCGGGGAGCAGGCCGAAGCAGGTGGACGTCGGCCTGGCCGCCTCGGCGAAAGCGTTTCGGGGAGTGGACAGCAGGCTCATCGATTCGTCGGTGGCCTTTCCTCCCTTCTTCAGGTCGTCCGTGGAATATCCGACTTCCTTGCTCTTTCCGGTCATCGCACTCTCCAGTCGGTCACTTCAGTTTCGGGAGTTTCAGCGGCGTGCCCGGTTTCAGGACCCCGGGGTCAGGGCCGATGACGTCGCGGTTGGCCTCGTAGAGTTGGGGCCAGTACCTTTCGCTGCCGTAGACCCGTTTGGCGATGCCTGCCAGCGTCTCCTCCCCTCCGACCTGGTGCGACGATGCCTGGGGGGCGGTCGTGGTGGGGTCCTGCGGCCGGTAGTCCATCAATGGGGGAGTATCAGGCTCCGGGTACTTCTTATGGTCGATGTGCGCCGGCGGCTCCGTCTGTTTGAAGGGGACGCCGATGGGTGGGGGAAGGTTGCGCAGGGCGGTGCCGGGGATGATCGCGCCGGTGGAGTTGAAGAGCTGGACCTGGAAGTCGCCGGTGATGCCGATCTTTTTGAGTGCGGCACCGTTCAGGGCGCCCCAGCCGCCGTTCAGCACCGCCACCTTCCCGATGTCCTTGACCATTTGCCCCAGCGTCTTGCCTTCGAGCCTGTCGTTGATGATCGTGTAGCCCGTTCCGGTCATGGCTCCTGCCGCGAAGAGGGCCTTGGCGCCGTACGCCTTTTTCGCCTTGTCCCAGCCGACGCGGCCCCAGGGGAAGGCCGACGATATCGCCGCGGAATTCACCATCTGCGCGTATTGGAGGCCGAAGGGCGCGAAGAACGACTGGCCCTTGAGCTCCCGGCCCAGGCCCACGAACATGAACTGGCCGGCGCCCAGCTGGAGGCCGAACATCTTGGCGTAGCTCTTGAAGGACGTCAGGGCCGTCTTGCCGAAACTCATGCCCTGCGTGCCGTTCAGCACCCAGTTCTGCGACTTGAAGACCGTCAGGCCCCTCCTGAGCGCCTTGCTCCTCTTCATCAGCTCGGCCAGCTTGCGCAGGGGTACGGCGACCTTTTTGAGAAACCAGATCAGCCGCGCCAGGATGGTGGCCGCGAGGCCGGCGCCCTGGGCGGCGATCTTGGCTCTGGCGACCCACGCGGCGTACCTGCCCATCACGCCTGTGAACATGGAGAGGACCACGCTGATCGCCAACGCCTGGAGGATGGATTTCAGCAGCTCCCGGAACGCCCGTTTGGTCTCGTGGGTGGCCTCCTTGGCCATGAGGAGCACTTCCGACACGTGGCCGAGGCTCTTGACCAGCGCCTTCCGTTCGGCCGGGTCGAAGTAGGTGTCGACCATCTCCTGGTAGTGCGTGGCCGCGTCGCCGGTCCACTGCTTGCGGCCCTTCTGCACGGCCGGGTCGATGTTCTTGTCGCCCACGGAATCCAGACTGGCGGCCAGCTGCTTGCACGCCTCGGACATCTGCGCCAGCTGGCGTTCGTCGTTGTCGTTGCCCGCGGCCCTCATGGCGTTCATGATCGTCGTGATGAGCTGCGACAGCGCGTCGCCCTCAGCGGCTAGGTCCATGTACTCCCCTTCATGCGTCGCGCTGTCCTCAATTCGCCAAAGCTGCGATCCGCAGACGCAGGGAAGCGCTCGAGGTCCCCCTCCCATGCGGCTCCCGGTAGGGCAGGCGGCATCAGGTCATGTGGTCATGATCGCTGCGGTGCCCCGCATTGTGGCATGCGGGCGGATGTTCGGCCAGAGATCCGGAGATCAAGGACGTCCGGCGTCGAGTATGGCCCCGCGCATCACATCCGAACCTTAAGTGTTTGTTAGATCGGAGATGTGGATCTTGACGGTGTCGATCAAGGATACATACGTTCGGTGACGTTTCGCGACTGTTCGCAGCGCCGTGACCCATCGACGCCGTGACAGGCGAGGCGACCCCCCACAGCCGAGACACCGTCTACAGACGGGAGAACGGATCATGGAACCCACCTACCTCATCTGCCTGCCCTTCGCCGGGGCCGGCGCCTCCTTCTTCAAGGGCTGGCAGCGCTACCTGGCCGAGGGCCTGAGCATCCTGCCGGTGCAACTGCCCGGCCGTGAGGAGCGCTTCGTCGAGCCTCCGCACACCGATGCCGCCCGCGCCGCCGACGAGGCGTGCTCGCAGGTGCTGCAGCGAATCGGCCCCGGTTCCCGGGTGGCCGTCTTCGGTCACAGCCTCGGGGCGGTGCTGGCGTACGAGCTGGCGCACCGGCTCAGCGGCGTGACCGGATTGCGGCTCGCCCGCCTGTACGTCAGCGGTTCCCCCGGGCCGTGGAGCGGGCGGGAGAGCCGCGCCACCGGCCTGGATGACGAGGCGTTCCTGGCACGGATCCGTTCCTTCGCCGGATACTCGCACCCGGCCCTGGAGGACCCCGAGATGCGGGCGCTGCTGTTGCCCATGCTGCGCGCCGACGTCGAACTGCACGAGAGCTACCGTCCCCAGTCCGACAAGCCGCTGTCCACACCGATCACCGCCGTGCACGGCCTCGACGACGAGCTGGTGGACATGGCGATGATCGCCCAGTGGGAGCGGGCCACGAGCGCCGGGTTCAACACCGTGGAGCTCGACGGGGGCCACATGTACCTGGCCGATGATCCCGCTCCCCTGCTGCGCGTGATCGGCGCCGAGCTCGCGACGCCGGATGAGCGGTGACGATGCGCCTGTCCGGGAAGACGGCCGTCATCACCGGTGCGGCCCGCGGGCTGGGCCGGGCCAGTGCCCGGATGTTCGCGCGGGAGGGCGCCGACCTGGTGCTGCTCGACGTCGCGCGCGATCTGCCGGGTGTGCCGTACGCGCTCGGCTCGGCCAGTCAGCTCGAATACACGGCCGAACTCTGCCGGGAGTTCGGCGTCTCCGTCCTGACCAGGCAGGCCGACGTACGGGAGACGCACGAAGTCGAGGCCGCGGTGTCCATGGCAATCGGGCGCTTCGGCCGCATCGACGTCCTCGTCAACAACGCCGGCATCGCCGCGCCTTCCGGCAAGGTGGCGCACGAGATCGACGAGCACGAGTGGCAGTTGATGATCGACGTCGATCTCTCCGGTGCGTGGCGCGCCATCCGCGCGGTCGGCAAACTGATGGTCGAGCAGCGATCCGGCAGCATCGTCAACATCGCCTCGACCGCCGGGCTGGTGGGATATCGGCACTTCGCCGGATACGTGGCCGCCAAGCACGGTCTCATCGGCCTGACCAAGGCCGTCGCGCTCGACTACGCCCCCCGCAAGGTGCGGGTCAACGCCCTGTGCCCTGGTTCCGTCCGCGATGACTCGCAGGTCGAGGGCCGGATGCTGGCGGAGATCGCGCGTTCGCTCGACGTGCCGGCGGACGAGCACGAGGAGGCCTTCGTGCAGGCCCAGCCCATGAACGCCCTCATCGAGCCGGACGACGTCGCCTCGGCCGCCGTATGGCTGGCCTCCGACGAATCCCGGCAGGTCACCGGCAGCGTACTCACCGTCGACGGCGGCTTCACCGCACGCTGACGCCCGCTCTTTCACCACGACCACGCTCTGGAGATCACCGCGTGCCCCGAACCGATCTCATTCCCCCAGACCGCTCGCCCTCCGCACACTGTCATGCCCGCCGCGTCAGGCTGCCCGATGGCGTTGGTGCCACCTGGCTGGCCGGACTCTTCGAACGCGCGGTCCGCACCTGGTGGGGGGACACGCCTGACCGGCTGCCCCGGCTCTGGGACGAGCGGGTTCCGGCCGCCTGCGACTCCGCGGTGGCGGGCCGCCGCGTCGAGGCCGAACTGCACCGTCCTTTGGACGCGGAGGGCGCCTTGCTGCGCGCGGTGCTGCTGCGGTACGCGGACGGGCCCGCCGACCTCGTGCTCGTCGCCCATCGCGCCAATCTCGACGCCCTGTCGCTGCGCGCCGTGGCCGACGTGCTCACCGGGCGGGCTCGGTATGAGGGATTCACCGACAAGACGGCGAGTCATGCCATCGCCGCCGCAGACGCCGAGACGTTCAAAAGATGGCGGGAAGCGGATTTTTCCGGACGTATTGCGTGGGCCAGCGGCGACGACGCGGCGGGTGACCGTACCGGCCTGGTCACCGTGGCGATAAGCGAGGCCGGAGCGGATGTGCCGGCCACGATGGCGGCGGCGGTCGGGCTGGTGCTCGGACGGTACGAGAACCAGGAGAACCCGGTCATCGGCGTGCTCGGCCCCGTGCCCGAGCGGCCGGAAGGAGCGCTGGGCGCGTTCGACGCCGGGCTCCTGCTGGCACTGGACCTTTCGGGCGCGCGCACCGCGGGGGAACTGGTGGCCGAGACCGCCCAAGCCCTGGCCTCGGGCGGCGGGCGGTGCGACGGGCGGCAGTACGCCGAACTCCTCGCGGAGACCGGCGGCCGGGCCGTGGCCGGTCTGCTCGCCGACGAGCCGGCGGAGAGCGGGTCCGGTACGCACGTTCCCTGCCAGACAGCCCCATTCCCGCTCACGATCGTGCCCGGCCACACCCCGGACGGCGGCCTTCAGCTGGTGGTACACCACCGGCTGGAAGACGTGGACGCCGACTCGGCCAGGCGCTTCGCCCGCCATGTCGCCCGCGCCTACGAGCAGCTGGCCAACGCGCCCGCCGGCCTGGTCCCCG
Source organism: Nonomuraea sp. NPDC048901 (assembly GCF_040649695.1). Classification (NCBI taxonomy): domain Bacteria; kingdom Bacillati; phylum Actinomycetota; class Actinomycetes; order Streptosporangiales; family Streptosporangiaceae; genus Nonomuraea; species Nonomuraea sp. NPDC048901. The sequence goes on from NZ_JBEZFW010000006.1 coordinate 407,749, forward strand.
CCGACGTCGAGCTGCTGGACGAGGCGGAGACACGGCAGGTGGTCGCTCTCGGCCGTCCGTTACGGCGGCTGGACCGGCGGCCGGAGCGGATCGACGACGTGTTCGCCGCCCGCGTGGCGGAGCGTCCCGACGCGGTGGCGCTCACCTGCGAGGGCCGCTCCCTGACCTACGCGGAACTGGACGCGCGCGCCGACCGCTTCGCCGCCGCCCTCCTCGACCGGGGCGTGCGTCCCGGGGAGCGCGTCGGCGTCTGCCTCGGACGCACGCCCGATCTCGTGGTCGCCATGCTGGCCGTGCTCAAGACGGACGCGGTGTACGTGCCCATGGATCCGGCCTACCCGGCCGATCGGCTGGCGTTCACGGCTCAGGACGCGGCCTTGCGCATCGTCATCGCGGACCAGGACTTTCCCGGCGGCGGGTCGGCGAGCGTGGTCAGGCCCGAGGAGCTGGAGACCCACGGCGGCGAGGCAGGCCGTGCCCGTCCAGAGCGGCGGGGGCCGGGTCGGGGGCCGGGTGAGGCCGCGTACGTCATCTACACCTCGGGCTCGACCGGGCGCCCGAAAGGCGTCGTGGTGCCGCATCGCAACGTCATCGCCCTGCTGTCGGCCACCCGTGACGATTTCGGGCTCGGTCCCGGTGACACCTGGACGCTCTTCCACTCCAGCGCGTTCGACTTCTCCGTCTGGGAGATCTGGGGAACGCTGCTCACCGGCGCCCGGCTGGTCGTGGTGCCGTACTGGGTCTCTCGCTCGCCCGAGGAGTTCCGCGAGCTGCTGGCGCGCGAGCGCGTCACCGTGCTGAACCAGACGCCGTCGGCGTTCGCCCAGCTCATGGAGGCCGACCGGCGGCAGGACGAGCGGCTGGCGGTCCGGCTGGTGATCTTCGGCGGTGAGCCGCTGGACGCCCGGCCCTTGCGGGCCTGGTTCGACCGGTATCCGGAGGACCGGTGCCGGCTGGTCAACATGTACGGCATCACGGAGACGACGGTGCACGTGACGGCGCAGAACGTGACCCGCCGTGAGGCGATGACCGGGTCGCGGTCCGTGGGGCACGCCCTGCCCGGCTGGCACCTGTACGTCCTCGACGAGCGCGGCCGTCCCGTGCCGTGCGGTGTCCCCGGAGAGATCCACGTCGGGGGAGACGGGGTCGCCCTGGAGTACCTGGACCGTCCCGAGCTGACCGCGCAGTGCTTCCTGCCCGATCCCTTCACCATGGGCCGCGTCTACCGCAGCGGCGACCGGGGCAGGCTGCTGCCCGATGGCCGGCTGGAGCACCTCGGCCGTCTCGACACCCAGGTCAAGCTGCGCGGATTCCGCGTCGAGCTGGACGAGATCCGCAACGTCCTGCTGGACGACCCCGCCGTCACGGCGGCCGCCGTGGTGCTGAACGGCGAGCGGGACGCCGCGGGAGCGCGCATCGACGCGTACGTGGTGCCGGCCGGCGGCGATCCGGCGGCGATCCGGCAACGAGCCGCCAAGGTGCTGCCGGAGCACATGCTGCCCGCCACCATCACGCCCCTCGACACGCTGCCACTCACCGCCAACGGCAAGCTCGACGTTCGCGGGCTGCCCGTGCCGGTCGTCGCGCCCGCCGCGCCGATCCGGGCTCCGTCAGGTGAGCTGGCGGGCGCGCTCGCCGCGGTGTGGGAGGCGGTGCTGGGCGTGCCCGTCGGTCCCGACGACAACTTCTTCGAGCTCGGCGGCAACTCCCTGTACGCCATGCGGGTGGCGGCGGCCATGCGTGACCGTGGCCTGCCCGCCTTTCCGATGCGCGAGCTGTACCTGCACCCGACGGTGAACGGCCTCGCGGGGGTGATCTCCCATGAGTGATCGGCTGCTGGACGGCTGCGACGGCACGGCCACGGACTATCCCCGAGACAGCCGCGTCGAGCGGCTCTTCGCCGAGCAGGTCGAGGCGGCGCCCGGCCACCCGGCCGTGGTGTACGGAGATACCACGCTCACCTATGCCGAACTGCACCACCGCAGCACTCTGCTGGCCCAGAGGTTACGCCGCGATGGGCTGCGTCCCGCGGAACCGGTGGCGCTGCTGCTGCCGCGTACCCCCGACCTGATCGTCGCGGCGCTCGCCGTGCTGAAGGCCGGCGGGTTCTACGTGCCGATGGACCCCGCCCATCCGGCGGATCGGATCTCCCAGCTGATCGAGGACAGCGGCGCCGGCCTCCTGCTGACCACACGAGAGCTGACCACGCGAGAGCCGGCCCGCGGGCCGGCCATCGCGGTGGACGCCCAGGACTGGTCGGCCGAACCCGAGGCCGACCTCCCCGCGCTGAGCGACGCGTCGGACGTCGCGTACTTGATGTACACCTCGGGGACCACCGGACGGCCCAAGGGCGTCCTGGTCCCGCATCGCGGCATCGTCCGGCTGGTGCGGGGCGTCGGCTATGTACGGCTCGACTCCACGGCCAGGGTGGCGCAGATCGGGGCGACCGGTTTCGATGCTTCCGTCTGGGAGACCTGGGCCGCCCTGCTCTGCGGTGGGACCGTGCACATCCTCGACCGGGAGACGTTCCTCGACGGCGCGCAGTTGAGGCGGGCGCTGGCGGACGGGGGTATCACCACGGCGCTCTTCACCTCCGCGCTGTTCAGCCAGCTCGCGGGCGAGGACCCGACCGTGTTCGGGCCGCTGCGGGACCTGCTGGTCGGAGGTGACGTGCTCTCGGCCAAGCACGCCAGGTCCGTGCTGCGGGCCAATCCGGGTCTGCGGCTCGTCAACGCGTACGGGCCGACCGAGAACGCGGTCATCTCCACCTGCCACGAGGTTCGCGAGCCGATCGGCGAACGCGTGCCCATCGGCCGCCCGGTGCCCAATACCACCGCGTACGTGCTCGACCAGGACAGACAACCGCTTCCAGCGGGCGTCGCCGGAGAGCTGTACGTCGGCGGCGACGGGCTGGCGCTCGGCTACCACGGGCGCCCCGACCTGACCGCGCGCGCCTTCGTCCCCCACCCTTTCCGGCCAGGAGAGCTTCTCTACCGGACCGGCGACCGGGCGCGCAGGCTGCCCGACGGGTCGATCGACTTCCTCGGCAGGACGGATCACCAGGTCAAGGTGCGCGGTCTGCGCGTCGAGCCGGGCGAGGTCGAGGCCGCGTTGCTGGCCCGCCCCGGAGTGCGCGAAGCGGTGGTCGTGGAGCGGCGCGCTCCGGATTCGTCCGACGGTCACCTACGCGCGTACGTCTCGGGTGAGCGGTCCCTGGAACCGGAGCGGCTGCGGACGGAGATCGAGCGCGTGCTGCCCGCTCACATGGTGCCCGCCCAGATCGTGGTGCTGCCCGCGCTGCCGCTCAACGTCAACGGGAAGGTGGACCGGGCCGCGCTGCCCGAGCCGATCCCCGCGGGCGGCGGGACGGCTGGGGACGAGCTCGAGCGAGAGCTCGTCGAGCTGTGGGAGGACGTCCTCGGCGTGCGCGGGATCGGCGTCGACGACCCGCTCGACCGGCTGGGCGGCAGCTCGCTCACCGCGACCCGGCTGGCCGCCAGGGTGCGGAAGAGGTTCGGGGTGGCCTGTCCGGTCTCGGCCGTGCTGGCGGTCCGTACGGTGTCGGCGCTGGCCGACCTGGTCCGTGCCGCGGACGGCGCCGACGTGGTGGGGCCGCGTCCGTGCCAGGCCGGCGAGCGGACCCCGCTGTCACCCCAGCAGAAGGGCGTCTATGTCGAGCAGATCAAGGACCCGTCCAGCACCCAGTACAACCTGCCGATCGTCGTCGACCTCCCCGGCCGGATCGACGCCGGACGGGTGCGCGCCGCTCTCGCGACCCTCGTCGAGCGGCACGAGATCCTGCGCACCGACGTGGCCGTGGGCGACGACGGGCAGCCGTACCAGCGCGTTCACGAGGTGCTATGTACGGCGCTGGACGAGGTCGGCCTGTTTCGCGGTGCGAATCTCGACGGCTGGACCGAGAGGTGGATCCGCGCCTTCGACGTCCATCAGGCCCCCCTGTGGCGGGCGGCCCTGGCGCGGCATGACCATGGGACCCGGCTGGTGCTGGACATTCACCACCTCCTCACCGACGGCCGCTCGCTCGCCCTCCTGATGGCCGAGTGGGCGGCGCTGCTCAGGGGCGAACCGCTCCCCGAGGTGGAGCTGCGTTACCGGGACTTCGCGCAGTGGGCGAACGGGCCGGAGCGGCGCGTGCTGTCCGAGACCCAGCGTGGCTTCTGGGCCGAGACGTTCGCGCGGCCGGTCAAACCTCTCGATCTGCCCATCGACCTGCCCCGGCCGGCGGTCCGCCGGACGGAGGGGGACCACCTGCCGTTCGCGTTCGGCGCGGAGCGCAGCCACGCGGTCAGGGAGCTGGCCCGCGCCCAAGGGGTGACGGCGTTCCAGGTGATCCTGGCCGTGTACACCGTCTTCCTCGGACAGGTGAGCGGGGGCGACGACGTGACGGTCGGGACGCCCTTTTCCGGACGGCACCTGCCGGGCGTGGACCGGGTTCAGGGGATGTTCGTCAACACCCTGTGCCTGCGGGCCTACCCGGCCCCCGAGCTGCCGTTCCGCGCGTATCTGCGAGCCGTGGCCCGGCACGCGGTGGCCGCCGGCGACCACCAGGATCACGCGTTCGACGCTCTGGTGGCGATGCGGGGCGAGCATGACTTCAGCCGCCACCCGCTCTTCGACGCGTTCTTCGCGATGCAGGACATGGGGCTGCACCAGGTGGACTTCCTCGGCGGCCGGCCCCGGTGGCTGCCGGAGGCCACCCGGCGCACGATCTTCGACCTGGACCTGCAGGTCGAGGACTCACCCGAAGGGTACGAGGCCCGGCTGGCGTACGCCACGAACCTCTTCCTGCGCCCCACCGTGGAGACGTTCCGGGACGAGTTCCTGTCCTTGCTCGACGCGGCACTCGCCGAGCCGGACACGCCGCTCGGCGAGCTCGGCCGGGCGCCTTCGGCCCGGCCCGGCCCGCCCGCGCTCGCGTTCGACTTCGACTTCTGAACTGGAGGGGCCATGCAGTCCATCGAGACCCTGGGCAGGCTCAAGGTCGCGGCCGCGAAGCGTCGCCGCGAGGGGGTGTTCTGGCGCGCCCAGCTCGCGGCGCTGCCCGAGCGCACCGGCTTCCCGTCCGACACGCACGGTGGCTCGGCAGGGGAGGCGGCGCGCGCGGTGACCGCGCTCGACCTCGGCCCCGAGCTGACCGCCAGACTCGGCAAGCTGGCCCGGGGCCAGGACATCGCTCTGCGTTCCGTGCTGATCGCCGTGACAGGCGCGTTGCTCCAGCGTTACGGCGGTGGCGCCGAATCCGTGCTGGCCACGCCTCCCGCCCCCGTGCCCGCCGGACCCACGCCGCTGGCCTCCTCACTGGTGCTGCGGCTGCCGGTCACCCGCGACACCACGCTGCGCGGGCTGCTGGGCGAGGTCGGGGACCGGCTGCGGGCCGCGATCGAACACCAGGACTACCCGATCGAGCTGCTCGCCGACGAGTTCGGGACCGCGGCGGGGGAGGGGGACGATCCGTTCGCCGACGTGCTCGTGGACGCGGTACGCGACGAGGCGGATCCCGCCGGACGGCCCGGCTTTCCGCTCGCCTTCGCCTTCGTACGCGGGCCGGCCGGGCTGGCTCTGGAACTGCGGCACCGGACCGGCACGCACGGCCCCGACACCGCCCGGCGGCTTCTCACGCACTGCGTGATGCTGCTCGACCAGGCCACCGCCTCGCCCGACACGGCGATGGCCGCCTTCGACCTGCGATCCGACGACGATCTGGCGCTGATCGACAAGGCGAACGACACGGACGCCGCCTTCGAGGACACGGTGCGGCTCGACGAGCTCTTCAGCCGCCAGGTCACCGCGACCCCTGACGCCGTGGCCGTGGTGGGCGACGGCTTCCTGCTCACGTACGCCGAGCTGAACGCCCGGGCCAATCGCCTGGCGCACACGCTGCGCGCCCGCGGCGTGGGCCGCGACGACCTCGTGGCCGTGCTGGCGGACCGCTCGCCGGAGATGCTCGTCGCCGTCTACGCCGTGCTGAAGGCGGGGGGCGCGTACCTGCCGATCGACCCGGGCAACCCGCGCGACCGCATCGCGTACATCCTCCATGACAGCGCCGCCCGCCTCGTCCTCACCCAGCCCCGCCACCAGGAGCTGGTCGGCGACGGCGTCGCCGTCCTGGACCTCATGGACGAGGGGTCCTACGCGCAGGAGGTGAGCACGCCGCCGGTCGAGGGCGGCGCCCGCGACCTCGCGTATGTCATCTACACCTCGGGTTCGACCGGTGCTCCCAAGGGCGTGCGGATCGAGCACCGGTCGGTCGTCAACCGCATCGGCTGGATGCAGAAGGCGTACCCGATCAACTCCACGGACGTCATCATGCAGAAGACGCCCACGTCGTTCGACGTCTCGGTGTGGGAGCTGTTCTGGTGGACGTTCGCGGGGGCGTCGGTGTGCCTGCCCGAGCCCGGCGCGGAGCGGGAGCCGGAGGCGCTGACCGCCGCGGTCGAGCGGCACCGCGTCACCACGATGCACTTCGTGCCGTCCATGCTCGGGGCCTTCCTCGACTTCGTCTCGGGAACGGGCGAGCAATGGAGGCTGGGCACCTTGCGGCAGGTGTTCGCCAGCGGCGAGGCGCTGCCGGCGCACCACGTGCGACGCTTCCACGAGGTGGTCACGGGTTGCCGGCTGATCAACCTGTACGGGCCCACCGAGGCGGCCGTCGACGTCACCCACTACGCCTGCCACGGCGGCGAGACCATGGTGCCGATCGGGCGGCCGGTCGACAACACGCGTATCCACGTGCTCGACGCGGACCTGCGACCCCAGCCCGTCGGCGTCCCGGGGGAGCTGTGCGTCGCGGGGGTCCAGCTGGCTCGCGGGTACCTGGGTCGCCCCGAACTGACGGCCGAGCGCTTCGTCGCCGCGCCCCAAGCGGGCGAGGAGCGCGTCTACCGTACGGGGGACCTGGCCCGCAGGCTGGCCGACGGCGGCATCGAGTACCTGGGCCGCATCGACCACCAGGTCAAGCTGCGGGGATACCGCATCGAACCGGGTGAGATCGAGGAGCGGCTGCGGCAGCACGCCGCCGTGAGGGACGCCGTCGTCATCCCTCGCGGACAGGATCATCTGTGCGGTTACGTCGTGGCCGCCGAGCCCCTGCCCGAAGATGAGCTCAAGGAGCACCTGAGGCGCACGCTACCGGAGTACATGGTCCCCGCGCGCCTCGTCACGCTCGCCTCGTTCCCGCTCAGTCCGAGTGGCAAGCTGGACCGCCGCGCGCTGCCCGACCCCGGCGAACCGGCCCGCGCAGTGGACCACGTCGCCCCGCGCACGCCGCAGGAGGCGGACCTGGCCCGCGTCTGGGCCGAGGTGCTCGGCGTCGAATCGGTCGGGGTGCACGACAACTTCTTCGCGCTCGGCGGCAACTCGATCCACTTCGTCACCGTGCTGGCCAGGGCGCGCGCGTGCGGCCTCGACTTCACCTTCCAGCAGCTCTTCGAGAATCCGACCATCGCGAGTCTGGTCGCTCTCGCGCGGGACGCGGATCCGGCGACGCGCCCGCTCCGGCCGTTCGAGCTGCTGACGCCTGAGGACCGGGCGAAGATCCCGGCCGGGGTGGCCGACGCCTACCCGATGACGCAGCTCCAGGCGGGACTGGTCTTTCAGAGCGAACTGTCACACAACACAGTCGAATATCACGACATCATCAGCTACACGATCCAGAGTTCGTTCGACGCCGGATGCTTCGAGCGGGCGGTCCGGCACATCGTCGCCGCGAACCCGATCTTCCGTACCAGCTACCACCTCACCGGCTACAGCGAGTACCTGCAACTCGTCCACGAGGACGCGCCGTCACCGCTGTACATCGCCGACCTGCGCGGTATGCACGAGGACGAACAGGACGCCTGGTACCACGTATGGGCGGAGCGGGAGAAGGCTCATCGCTTCACCTGGACCGAGCCCGGCCTCGTCCGGTTGCACGTGCACGTGCTCGGCGACGACCTGTTCCGCTACACGCTCAGCCAGCACAACTCCGCACTGGACGGCTGGAGCATCACCCTGGTGCACACCACGCTGTTCGACACCTACTACCGGCTGCTCGACGGACGGCCGCTGCCGGACGTGGAGCCGGACGGGTACGCGCGCGACTACGTCTCACTGGAGCGCCGGTCCCTCGCCGACGAGGGCCACCGTTCCTACTGGGCGGGCGTGCTCGAAGGCAGCACCTTCGCCGAGGTGCCCCGCACGAGGGAATCGGCGTCGCCGGACGTCTTCCCCGTCGTGTTCCACGAGGTGGAGTTCCCGCGCGGCCTGTCCGACCGGATCGTGGCGCTGGCCGGGGCGCTGTCCGTGCCGGTCAAGAACGTCGCGATGGCCGCGCACGTCAAGGTCCTCTCCCTGATCACCGGCGAGCGCGACGTCATGACCGGGTACGAGCACAGCGGCCGGCCCGAGGCGGAGGGCGCCACCCGTTCGATCGGCCTGTTCCTCAACACGGTGCCCTTCCGGGTGCGTACGGGCGAGGGCTCCTGGGAGAGCCTCGTGCGCGACGTCTACCGGGCCGAGGTCGAACTGCTCCCCGCGCGGCGATACCCGATGGCGCGGATGAAGCACGACCTGGGGACACAACAGGCGCTGTTCGAGACGGCCTTCAACTTCACGCACTTCTATCTGCTCAGGCAGCTGGAGGCGCTCGACGGCTTCTCCCTGCTCGACGTGCGGGCCAACTCGGAGACGGAGTTCGTGCTGCGCGCCGAGTTCTCCCGGCACTTCATCACCGACGAGGTACGGCTCAGCCTGCACTACCACGCCCACCTCTTCGAGCCCTGGCAGGTGGCGCGGATGGGGGCGTACTACATCGCCGCGTTCGAGCAGATGACAGCCGATCCGGCCGCCCTCCATCACCTCGCCGATCTGCTGCCCGGCGAGGAGAGCGCGGCGCTGATCGCGATGGAACAGAGCGAGAGCGTCCTGCCGAAGCTGGCAGACCATTATCGGGCGCGGGTCGTCGACGAACACGGTCTGCGGGTGCCCTTCGCCACGCCGGGGCGGATCGTGCTGATCGCCAACGGGGTCACGATCCCCACCACAGGTGTGTACGGACGCCGCATGCCCGGCGGCCTTGAGCTGTTCCAGGCACCCCGACGCCTGACGTTTCACCGTTCCGAAGAGCGGAGTGCCGCCGGAGAGACGGGCCGTCACCCCAGCCGTCACCCCGGCCCTCGCCCCAGCCGTCGTCCCACCGGAGCGGTGGGACCGCGCATCGCGGAGGTGTGGTCCAGGGTGCTCGACGTGCCGCTGGAGCAGATCACCCTCGACGGCAACTTCTTCGAGCTCGGCGGCAGCTCGCTGTCGGCCATGCGGGTGGTCATGGAGTTGGAGGGGCTCGTGTCGCTCACCGACCTGATGCGCAACTCCACCCTGGGACCGCTGTGTGAGGTGGCCGAGGCTCGTCTGAACGATGGCGCGTCCACGTCCCGCTCGCCGCTGCTTCGCTCGCTGTCGGCCGACCCCGGCCGGGCCCGGGCCGCCCTCGTGTGCTTTCCCTACGCGGCCGGCAACGCCGTCAACTTCGAGCCGCTGGCCACCGCCCTCGACAAGGCGGGCGCCGACGTGGCCGTCTATGGCGTGGAGCTGCCGGGCCACGATCCCGGCCATCCGGACGAACCCTTCCTGTCCATCGAGGAGGCGGCACGGCGGGTGGCGGAGGAGGTCCGCGCTCTCGCCGAACGCCCCGTACTGCTCTGGGGCCACTGCGTCGGCTCGGCTCTGGCCATCGAGACCGCACGCTTGATGGAGGCGGGCGGAAACGCGCCGCTCCACGTCTTCGTGGCCGGAAAGCTGCTGCACGACGCCCGGACCACCCGCGAGTCCATGGAGCGGGTGGACGCGATGACGGATGAGGACATCGTGCGCTGGCTCGTCGAGGCGACCGGGTACTCCGGGCTCGACGTGCTCTCACCCGAGCAGGCGGCCTTCGTCACCAGGACGTTCCGGCACGACTCCGGCTCGGCCAACGGCTATCTGCTGGCGGCGGCCGAGCGGGGGCCCGTGGCCAGGCTGCGCGCGCCGCTCACGGTCGTCCATGCCTCGGACGATCCGCTGACCCCTGACCATCGGCGGAGGTACGAGGACTGGTCGCTGTTCGCCGATCGGCCGCGGCTCGCGGAGCTCGGGCCCTTCGGCCACTACTTCTGCCGGACGGCCCCGGACGCCGTGGCCACACTGCTGCACGAGTTTGTGCCGCGTCCGGAAGACCCGCCGGGACCACCTACGAAAGATCGATGGAGCGAAGCGCACTGACATGACCACCACGAACACCCCCCAGGCGGTCACACCGCTGACCCCCGGCCAGCAGTACCTCGCCGGAGCGAGGAGCATGGTGCCGTTCCTCGCCTCGGCCATTCCCATGGGCATCGCCGGAGGCGTACTCGGACTGTCGAGCGGGCTCTCCGGCTGGGCGACCCTGGGCCTGGCGATGGCCGTGAACTCCGGCACCGCCCAGTTCGTCGGCTTCGCCCTCATCGCCGGCGGCACGGGCTGGGCCGCGATCATCCTCACCACGCTCATCCTGGGGCTCCGGATGCTCCTCTACTCCACCATCCTGATCCCGTACATCAAGGAAGTGCCCCAGCGGTGGCGGGTGCTGCTCGGGTTCGGGCTGATCGACGAGGTCTTCTTCGTGGCGATCGAACGGCTGAGGAAGGGCGAACTCACCCACAACAAGCACATGTTCTTCCTCGGGGCGTCCTCGCTGCTGTACGTCACCTGGATGCTGTGCACGGCGGTCGGCATGTCCCTCGGCTCGGCCGTCCCGGACGTGCGGGGGCTCGGACTGGACTTCCCGGTGACTGCCATGTTCATCGCCATGCTCGCGATCGGGCTGGCGAACTGGCGCGTGACCGCGGCCATCTGCGCCGCGGGGGTGACCGTGATGCTGGCGCGGGGCCTGCCGTACAACCTCGGCGTCGTGCTGGCCGCGGTGGTGGGAGCGGTGGTGGGGGCCGCGTGCGAGTACGCGGCGAAGTCGAGGACGAAGGAGATCGCCCGATGAGTATGGCGCTGCTGATCCTCGGCATGGGGTTGTGCAGTTTCCTGCCGCGCTACCTGCCGCTGGCCCTCTTCGCCGACAGGGAGATGCCGCCGCTGGCGGAGACGCTGCTCAGGTACACGCCGCCGGCCGTGCTGGCCGCACTGGTGTTCCCGGCCGTTCTCGCGCCCTCGGGGAACGGCGTCGAGCTGACCCTGACGAACCCTTATCTGATAGGCGGCGCGGTCACCTTCGCCGTGGGTCTGGTGTCGAAAAGGTTCCTGCTTGTGACAGCAGTCGGAATTGTCGCTTTCTATCTCAGTCGCTGGCTTGTCGGCTGAATGTTATAGGCGTCTTAAGTTTGTCGAAATTCATTTGACACCCGACATTGCGCGGGCGATTTCGCATGCCCACATAACGGCTCTCAACTGGTGAGACATCCTTGACAAATAGCTATTGCGAGATGATCCGGTCGCCCGTTAAAGTATGGCCCGCAGGTGCGGACTCGCAATAAAGAGACGGGGCATCTTTCGCGTTCGGTCTGTGCCTCAGGCGAAACGACCAAGAAAGGATGACCGGGTCTCCATGACGACCGTGTCCGCTGAGAAAGAATCACGTGCCTTAAACGTGACCATGCGCGTGCTGAACAGCGTCGAACGCGCCGGTAATAAACTGCCTCATCCGTTCTGGCTCTTCATCATCCTGAGCGTCGTGCTCATGGCGCTGAGCTGGATCCTGTCGGCGGCCGGAGTGTCGGCGGTCAACCCCGCCGACAAGACGACCGTCGCGGTGAAGAACCTGTTGTCGAGCGAGGGCGTCACGCTGATGCTCGGCGACGCCATCAAGAGCTTCACCACCTTCCCCCCGCTGGGCACGATCCTGGTGGTCATGCTCGGCGTCGCGGTGGCCGACAGGGCGGGGCTGCTCTCGGCGGTCCTGCGCCGGGGCGTCTCCCGCGTGCCGGCCCGGTGGGTCACGTTCGCGCTCGCCTTCACCGGCATGGTCTCCCACGTGGCCGCCGACTCGGCGTACATCGTGCTGATCCCGCTGGGCGGGCTGGCCTTCTACGCGGTCGGCCGCAGCCCGATCGTCGGCGTCGTGGTCGCGTTCGTCTCGGTCGCGGCCGGCTTCGACGCCAGCCCGGTGGTCACCCCGCTCGACGTCATCCTGGGCGGCATCACCACCGACGCCGCGCACACCATCGACCCGAGCTACACCGTCACCCCGCTCGCCAACTACTTCTTCTCCATCGGCTCGTCGGTCGTGCTGTCCATCGTCATCACCGTGGTGACGGAGACGATCCTCACCAAGCGGGCGGCGAGCATGCCGATCGACGAGGACGCCGAAGTGGGCGACCTCGGCGCGCTGGAGCTGACCGACAAGGAGCGGCGCGGGCTGCGCTGGTCCGGCATCGCGCTGCTGGTGATCGCCGCGCTGATCGCGCTGTCCATCATCCCGGCCGACTCACCGCTACGCGGCGAGGGCGGCAGCCTGGTCACCGGCCCGCTGCTGAACGCGATCTCCGTCATGCTCGGCGTCGCTTTCTGCCTCGTCGGCATCGTGTACGGCCGCGTAGCCGGCACCATCAAGAGCGGCAACGACGTACCCACGTTCATGGCCGAGGGCATGCGCGAGATGGCGCCGGTCCTCGTGCTGTTCTTCGCCATCTCCCAGTTCCTGGCCTACTTCAAGTGGACCGGCATCGGCACGATCGTCGCCATCAACGGCGCGGACCTGCTGAAGTCCGCCGGGATCAACGGCCCGATGATCTTTGTCGGCATCCTGATCATCGTCACCTTCATCAACCTGCTGATCACCAGCGGCTCCGCCCAGTGGGCGCTGGTCGGCCCGGTCTTCGTACCGATGCTGATGCTGCTGAAGATCTCGCCGGAAGCCACCCAGGCGGTGTACCGCATCGCCGACTCCTGCACCAACGCCCTGAGCCCGATGAGCCCCTACTTCGTGCTGGTCCTCGGCTTCATCCAGCGCTACCGCAAATCAGCCGGCATCGGCACGCTGATCGCCCTCACCATGCCGTTGTGCCTGATCATGCTCGTGGTCTGGACACTGTTCTTCCTGGCATGGTGGGCGCTCGGCATCCCGCTGGGCCCCGGCGTCCCCTCCTAACTCTCCTCACTCTTAGCGAAAGGATCCTTTAGTGACACCGGCTCCCACGTGGACCCGCCAGGCGCTCCCCTCCATGCTCGACGACCTGCGTATGCTCGTCGAGCTGGAAAGCCCGAGCAACGACAAACAGCTCCTGGACGGGGCACTCGACGCGATCTTCCGCTGGGCGGTGGACCGCGCCGGGGAGCCGGACGAGTTCACCCGTCACGACGGCGGCCAGTACGGCGACGTGCTGGAACTGACCTACCAGGGCACCGCCCCCGGCTTCGTCCTGCTGGTCGGCCACTACGACACCGTGTGGCCGGTCGGCACCCTCGCCGACTGGCCGTGGCAGGTCACCGACGGTGTCATCAGCGCACCTGGCGTCTTCGACATGAAGACCGGCCTCGTCCAGGCGGTCTGGGCGGTACGCGGGCTGCGTGAGCTGGGCCTGCCGCATCCCACGGTCCGCCTGCTGTTCAACGGCGACGAGGAGATCGGCAGCCCGGCCTCCCGCGCCCGCATCGAGGCGGCCAGCGCCGGGGCGCTGGCCAGCCTGGTCTTCGAGGGCGCCATAGACGGCGCGGTCAAAACCTCCCGCAAGGGCGTCGGCATCTTCCAGGTGTCCGTCACCGGGATCGAGGCCCATGCCGGCCTCGACCCCACCGCCGGTGCCAGCGCCATCCACGCCATGGCCGACCTGATCACCCAGATCGCCGCCCTGGGCGCCCCCGCGCTCGGCACGACGGTCAACGTCGGCCTGGTCAGCGGCGGCACCGGCACCAACGTCACCGCAGGCCAGGCAACCTGCGGCATCGACGTACGCGTGTCCGACCCGGCCGAGATGGCCCGGGTGGACGCCGCACTCACCTCGCTGCGCGCCCCCGACCCTCGGGTCTCCGTGGCGCTCTCCGGCGAATGGAACCGGCCGCCCATGACGCCCAACCCCGCCTCCCAGGACCTGTACGCCAGGACGTACAAGGTGGCGATCGAGCACGGCTGGGACCTCCGCGAGGCGGGCGTCGGCGGGGCCAGCGACGCCAACTTCATCTCAGCCCTGGGCCGGCCCGTCCTCGACGGACTCGGCCCCGTCGGAGCGGGCTCCCACTCCCGGGGAGAGCATGCCATCATCGAGTACATCCCCGAACGCACCGCCCTGACCATCGGGCTTATCGCGGGCTTCGCCAGCTAGTCGCCCCGTCACGCGATCTTGGCCGGCTTGCGCTGTGGGGTGCCGGCCTGGACGTATCGCCGGGCCGGAGCTCAAATCGCGCGTTTGAGCAGCGGTTTTCTAGGCCGAAATTCTTGATGTAGCCAGGCTGGCCAGGTGGCAGGCGTTCGTTCGGGAAGGTAGTGCGGTCGGCGGCTCCCGGAATGGAGGCGCGGGCCTCGGGGTGCAGGCCGAGCGGGTCTTGGGCCACTGCCAGGGTCAACAACTGGACCTCGGCCAGTTTCCGGCGCTCGTCCGATCGACCGTCACGTACGGTCTGTGATAAGGGTGTTGATGATCGGTTTTGTGACAACAGGCCAATCCTCAACACCCCTTGTCATTTCCCGAACGACTCAGGACCTATTCGTCGCTAGGCGCCGCCCTTGTCCAGCAGTCGATCGAGTGTCAGTCCCACGTCGGTCATTGTGCGCTGCAGGGTGTCGAGTCTGCCTAGCATCTGCTCCTGGGCGGATGTGAGCTGCTCGAGGGTGTGTCGGCGAAGGCCGCCGATCTCGTCTCCGAGAGCCGCGAAGTCCTGGGACGTTTCCGCCTTGATGCTGGCGATTTCAACTCTTATCCGGGCAACGGCGACCGTCGTTGAGGCGATGGCGGTGTGTATGCCTTCCAGGCATGGGCAGCCGTTTGTCGGGAGGCTCGCATGTTGACGCCGCGCGCGAGGGCCGCGATAGGCCCCATTACGGGAACGCGCTGTCGCTTCGACGGCTGCCGCGCGAAGTTTTGCGTCGCGAGTCTCCGCCTCTTCGTTCATGTACCCCTACCTTTTCGGTAGCTGGAAGGATCCCGGCCTTGGCAGCCGAGATCACTGTGTGTGAGTACATCGTCGCAAGAAGTTGTTGTCGATGACGCACGGTCATCGGAATCCGGGTGTGGTTTTATTCATCGCGGTGTGGCAGAGATGCACCTGAGTCCAATTTTGGGCTCACGTGAATGTGTCGTGACTGGGACATTCTGGGACGCTACGGGCTGGCTGGATTTTTGGCGGCGGTGCTATTTGCTAGGCGCCGGGGGTGCAGTTGTACAGGTGGCCGTAGCGTTTTTGGGCGATGCGCATGAGCTCGGTCATGTCCTTGATCGCGTCCCTACCCTTGGCGACCTGGGCCAGGTAGATGTCAATCATTCGTTCTTTGCCGCCGCAGCGGAACTTCGCGCTCGTCCGGTACGGTTGGTCGGCCAATGGGCTATTCGTCAGATGGGCAGTCATGCCGTCGCCGAGATCGGTAGGGAGCTTCACTCCGCCGTGCTGCGTATAAACGTTACGCCTGTCATCCATGAGAAAGTCCAAATGCTCCTGACTTGTCCCACCGTCCGCTTGCAGCCAGTTCACTTGAAGAGGCCAAGGGGTCGTTTCTGGAGCCCAGCACTCGCCGCTCTTCTCGCTGCCAGCCGTTTTCCCCACAAGAGACCCTGTTGCTCCGCTCACCAAACGAAGCCCCTGCTCAGGGACAAGCTTGCAGACGTATGGGGGAACATCCACGATGGGCTGGAGGGCTGGAGTCGGTGTGGAGACGACGTCGTTCTCTGGGGTGCATGCTGCCATGAGCAACACGAGAGCGCTAAAGGCGGCAGACGGACGAGAATTCCTCATTTTTCACCCCCTGTAGAGGAGGGTGGGATCTGCAGGCCGAGATAGTCGTCCACCTCACTGGTCCTGCGGAAGGTGCCGCCGAAACGATCGAGCAAACTACTGCTTCCACCTTTGTCCCGAACCCAACGAAGGAACTCGCTGTATTCCTGCGCGCTCATCTCGGCAAAAGGTTTGATCGCCGGCGGTGTTCCGGTAATGAATATCTGGCCCTTCATAGGGAACTCGTCAAACAAGCCTTTGTTCAGCATGGCCGTGGCGAGCATCTGCTCCGCCAGCCTCTCCACCGCCAGACGGTTGTCCGCAAGCGTCCGGTGCGTATCGTCCAGGCCCCGCCGACTTTCTGACATCTGCTGGGCGATCTGTTTGGCGATCTCGTCATATCCGGCTCCTGCGAGTTTGCCGTACTCCTTGCTGATCAGCTCGCCGAAGGCTCCGGTGGCCAGCTGGCCTACGAGCCTGGCGCCCGGTACCGGGAGCAGCCCCAGCGCGTCGCCCACCATGGTCTTCAGCGCTTCGTCCGCCTTCTTGTCGTTCAACCCCTGGGCGATCAGCACCTGGCGGCGGATCTCCACGATGTGGGTGAAAGGCCGTGCTTCCGCCACGGTCCGGTCTGTCAGGTACTGCATGATGTCGGCCTTGTCCACCTGCCCATCCCCGTCAAAGTCGTACTCCTTGACGTCGGACTTCTTGAAACCGAGCCGCTCGGCGTTCGAAGCATCGAGTCCCACCGGAGGCACAGTGTCGAGCGCTGCTCGCATGTGTTCGGTCTGCGCCCTCACCAGTACCTCAAACGCGTCGTCGTCGGCGGTCGCCAGTGCCAACGCGTAGTCCATGTCCTGGGCCGTGACCTTGCCGAAGGTCGCATGGTTCAGGATTAGCCGGGAGAGCTCGTCGATATTGGCGGCGATCACGCGGCCCAGCGGGTAGCGCAGGGAAGCGAGACGATCGAATGTGTCCCTGTCCCTGATCTCCAGGTTGCCGCTCTCGCCTTTGTCGAAGGCGCCGCGTACGTCATCTGCGACGACTTTGATCATCTCCGCGGCCAACCTCTGGGAAGTCTCATCCCGGCCAGTCGTCGCAGTCACCAGCAGGTCATTGAACGGCCCGTAGTCCCCCAGATAGCGGGAAGCCCCCCACCGGCTCGTCAACAGATAGTCCAGCACAGACTCCTGCCACCCGGCCGGCGTGTGGTCCAGCAGGGCATGGGACGCCTCCCGGCTGGATTTCGCCGCGTGGAAAAGATCGTCCACCAACGATGAGCTAGCCTTCGCGCCCGGATTGCCCACATGCGTTCCCGGTCTCAGCATGCTGCCAAGACCCAGTGCACCGGCCAGGTCGACTATTGGGACCTGGGCTCCCGCGAACATCCGGCCCAGCAGATCCTTGCTGGCCGCCCATTCGTCCTTACGCTGCTCGTACTCGTAGACGATCACGTCACGCCCGACGACCTCCATGAATTCCTTCGAGTACGGCGGCTTCCCGTCGTGGGCACGCCAGATGAGCGCCTGGGCCTGGTAGCCCGTGTACTTCGTGTCGCCGGACTTCTGCTGAGCCCGGCCCTCCTTCACCAGGTCCTTGAGAAAGCCGGCGCCCACGTACGCGGGACTTTTCGGATCTGTTCCTCGGGCCAGAGCCGCGCTCAGCATGCGCAGAGCCTCCTTGCCCTGATTGGAGAGCTGGGTCGCCATGCGATCGGAGTCCCCGTGAGTCCTGGCGTCGCGCAGTCGCGCGGTGAGCGAGCCCGGTAGCCGCGTCACGCCCTGGGCGCCCAGCGTGCCCAGGAACGCCTTCACGAACTCCGCGTCCCCAGTCCGTGCCGCGTATTTCTGCAGCTCGGCCAGCGCCTGTGCGTCCCCATCCGCGGCGTTCAGCGCGGCGCGACCAGCCAGCGTTCCGTCCAGCAGCCCCTTGGCGGCCTCCAGGCCATCAGGCATCTCGAGGAAGCTCCCGGCGGCCGTACTCATGCCGAAGGCCACCTTCTGCCGCTGCAGCTCGTGAATTAGTTTCTGCCGCCGCCGCAGGTCCTCGGCCTGTGTGGTGACGCGGCCGGCCAATTGCCGCAGCCGCGCCGCCGGAGAAGTGTCGAGCCCGGCGCTCTGCAGCTCGCTGTGCAGAGTCTGCGCCAACTCCTCCAGACGCCTGGCGGCCTCGGTGTGCTTGCTCGCCATGGAGTCGAATTCGGGCTGCTTGACCCCGGTGAACTCCGTCATGGCGCGGCCTGAAGCGAGGCCAGCTTCTGGTTCGCGCTGTGTACGGCCTGCGTGAGCAGATCCCGCAACTCTCGCTGGTCGGCGTGAACCTGGGCGCCGAACCGGACGCCTGTTGGCCCCACCCACGCGGCCTTCTCCATCAGGCGGCAGGACGGATCGAGCGCCCACCAGTGCTCGTCGGACAGCCGCTGGATCCGCTCCGCCACGGCCCGCATCGCCTGGTGGTCGAGGTAGGCCACGATGATCCCCTTGCATGGCTCGCAGTACCAGAACAGATCGGGAGGCGGCGTCCTACCGTAATCAACATCGCATCAACAAAACAAGCTTAACCTCGGTGAAAGGCTTAGCCCTTCCGCTTTTTGTTCTGGATTGGGCAGTTTTTCCGATAAGGGCATACCTAGCACCGAGAATAAAACCCGACGGATGCCCGTTGAGCGTCAGCTAAAGCATCGGGCGGAATCGCGATTGGAAGATTGACGAGTACGCCGCCGTGGACGGGAGATGATGTCCATCGGACGGAAGGAGTAAAGGAGTTTTCCGGCTATGCCGTCTTTGAGTTGGTAGTCACGCTTCTTGCCGCTCTCGTTAGTGGCGCTCCACGTGGAGACGTCCGGATCCTTCGGCGGATCCCGGCCAGAGCGCGTCGTGTCACACCCGGCCGACGCCGGATGGAGACCGGCGTGGCGCCGTACCGCTGGGCCAACCCCAGTCGCAGTTCGGGCGATGCCTCGTCGGCTTGGACCATGACCTGGTTGCGGTCTTCTCGGATCGAGGCCGCGAAGAGCTTGCTGGCTCGCGGGTCTCCGCGTCGAGGCGCAGGATCTCGGTGGAGATGGCGTTGAGCCTGGCAGCGCTATTGGTCATCATCGGGACGCGCGGCTTGAAGATGAAGGGCTCGCCGACGGCAGGCACGCTGTCGCCGTCCTCATTGGATTCCAGCGCTCCCTCGAACTCGCCCTCGCCACTCCACTCCATTTCGCGCCGCCATTGTTGATCTAGGCGGTCCCGGCCAGCGCGGGGATGCTCGTGCCTCCGGCGGTGATCGCCGACGCGATGACCCTGCCTATCGGCCAGGGGCGGCGCCAGCACTGAGGGGTACGACGCCACGAAGGTGTGACGTCGAGGGCCGGTCAGTTCGCTGATGGTTTCGGGCGTTATCTATGTGGCCTGCGGGGAGGCTTAGAGCCTTGCCCCGCAGGCTGTTTGGTGGGGCTAGTCGAATTCGCCGTTCTTCACTCCGCCGATGAAGGCATTCCATTCGCCGGGGGTGAAGATCAGTGCGGGCCCGGTTGGGTTCTTGCTGTCGCGGATGCCTCGGTGTCCGCCGGACAGTTCGGCGACTTCAACGCAGTTGCCGCCGTCGGGTCCCGATCGGGTGGATTTGCGCCATGTAGCCGTGTTGAGCTCTCTTGTCAGCTCGCCCATCGCCGCATCGTCTCCTTGATCATGCTTATGGATCGCGCTAGGAGGGGGCTTCGGAGTGGATCCCTCATATCTGAATGCCGGGATCTCGACGGGGCCGGAAACGTTCCCTGCAGGATGATCGGCAAGGTCAGTCGAACTCGCCGTTCCTCACACCGCTGATGAAGGCGCTCCATTCGCCGGGGGTGAAGATCAGTGCGGGCCCGGTTGGGTTCTTGCTGTCGCGGATGCCTCGGTGTCCGCCGGACAGTTCGGCGACCTCAACGCAGTTGCCTCCGTTGCTGCCCGAGTTGGAAGACTTGATCCACGTAGCAACCCGCAGTTCTTCGGTCCACTCGTCCATCGCTGCATCACCTCCTTGGTGAGTTTCGGGGCTCGCGCTTGGAGCAGTGCTTCGGGGCGAATATCCCTCATATCTGAATGCCGGGATCTCGACGGGGCTGGAAGTGTTCCCCGCAGGGTGATCGGCAGGGTCAGTCGAATTCGCCGTTCCTCACACCGCTGATGAAGGCGCTCCATTCGCCGGGGGTGAAGATCAGTGCGGGTCCGGTTGGGTTCTTGCTGTCGCGGATGCCTCGGTGTCCGCCGGACAGTTCGGCGACTTCGACGCAGTTGCCTCCGTCGCTTCCCGATCGGGTGGACTTGCGCCATGTAGCCGTGCTGAGTTCTTGGGTCAGCTCGTCCATCGCTGCGTTGCCTCCTTGATCACCTTCATGGACTCGCGCTGTGACAGTGCTTCGGCGCGAATGCCTTCATATCTGAATGTTAGAGCGCTGACGTCTTCTGGCCGCTCGGTTACCCGCCCCAAAATTCCGGCTGATTCGATGTAGGCGGTGTCAGGGGCGCCTTGCGTCTGGGCAATGGCGAACCCTCCCAGAAGCCCAGGTGTGGAATAGGCGTTGAGGCAGAGAATCTGAACAGTGATCCGGGGTGCCTGTGCGAGCTCGATAAGGTGGTTGAGCTGCGCAGACATCATGGCGGAGTTGCCGATGGGGCGATGCAAAATTCCTTCGTCGAGGACCACCCAGAGCATAGGAGGCTTGGCACGCCTGAGAATGCTCTGGCGCTCCATGCGAGCAGTGACCTGCTCGTCGATCTGCTCCGGTCCTGCGCCTGGTTCGCCGCTCAGGATGGCCCGGGCGTAGTCCTCGGTTTGAAACAAACCGGGGATCATCAACGGTTCCCATGCACGAATTGCCTCTGCCGTGGCTTCCACGTCGAGCCATGGGCGGAACCACGTGGGGGCCGCCGTGCGGCTGACCATTGGCCAGAGTCGCGTCAGTGCCCCGTCCGCCTCCAGCGCCTCGTCGCAGTATCGGGCGAACTCCTCCGAGGGTGACCGCTGTGCGGTCTCGATCATGCTGATGGTGCCGACGGAGTAGGGCACCGTCTTTGCGAGTCGGAGTTGGGACCAGCCTCGTGCTTTGCGGTGTCGCCGCAGTTCGAAGCCGAAGAGTGCGGTGGGGGAGTCCGAGGGGTATAGATCGCTTTCCTTTGGCATCTGACCTCCGGGGGATTTCATCGGCGTTTCAGCCAGTAGCCCAGCGGAACCGTTGATGACTGGTTGAAGTCAATCAGCTACTGACTGTAGCCAAGTCGGGGGATGGTTGGAAGGCCGATCGAGGCCGACTTCTTCGAGTGGGTGAAGCCATGAAAGCAGTGAGCGCGGAGCCGTGGATCATCGGTTCGATCCAGCTGGTGGGCATTCGCGAATCCGTCTCGCGCGCCCGCTCCGAAGTGCGCGGATGGCTCGGGGACGATCACCCGGCCGTGGATGACGTCGTACTGGCGGCGTCCGAGCTCGTGACGAACGCGCTCCGTCACTCCGACGCCAAGCCGTACGACCTCATCAGCGTTACCCTCACCGCGACGGAGGAGATGGTCTACCTGGAGGTGCGCGATCCTGGTTCCGCGTTCTCCGGGCCGCACATCCGGCTGGAGCCGGAGGCGGAAGACGGCCGCGGCCTGCTGATCGTCCGTGAGATCTCCCAGGACTGGGGGGTCCGCGAGCATGGCCGCGGGCTGGGCCGTTCCGTCTGGTGCGCCATTCGATCGGCTCCTCCATCCACTGGTCCGTCCGCTCCCGAACCGGTCTCGGATTCGGCTGGCGTACGTGGCCCCGGCTGATCGCGCAGCCGGCCAGGGTCAGGCGGCTCCGCCTTCTCGTGGAGGGGGAGTGGCGGAGACGCCGTAGAAACGTCCGGCCAGGATCATCCCCCGTAGCTCCAGGCCGGCCGGGCCCCCGATGAGCGCGCTCAGCCCACCCTCATCGGGGGCCATCTCCATCGCTTTGGGCGGCCCTCGTGCCGTAGGCCGTACCGGCTCGATGGATCAGGCGGGGGCAGCTAGTCCGGCCAGTTTCAGGGCGCTACTCGAAGCACTTGCGCGGCAAGGTGCGTGAGCTACGGCTGGCGCTGTCGCGCCGCCGGGTGCGCATCACCTACTGGTTGGCCCCTGGGCGCCGGGTTGTGTTGCTGACGACGTTCTACAAGACCAGGCGCAAAGAGACGCCGCAGATCGACCGAGCGGAGCGGGCGCAGATCGTCTGCGAGAGTGGTCATGGTCCGGCGCGTCAGGCGTACCACAGAGAGTTCAAGGAGGATCTGTGAGGCGGGCACAGTAAGTGGCGGACGACCCGGCATCGCCGCCTCGCCGGTGAAGTGAACGACCCCGAGTACGCCAGGCTTTACGAAGAGGCGGAAGCCGAGCAGCGACTTGGCCAGCTTGTCTACGACCGGCGCGTTGTTCTTGGCCTGTCGCAGGCGGAGCTGGCTGAGCGTGCGGGGATGATTCAACCACAGGTACCCCGTTCGGAGACGGGTGGTGGCAACATCACCGTGGCGTCCCTGAGGCGGCTGGCCGCCGCGCTGGACGCGGACCTGGCCAGCTGGACGCGGACCTGGCCATCGGCTTCCTTCCTCACCAAGCTGGATGAGTCGGGCCCGCCTGACGCGCACGCGGCCGGGCCGCCCGCATAGGAGCCGCTCTTGGTGGGCAACGCAGGGCGAGGGAGGCCACCCAATGGCTGCCGTGCCGAACATCGTCAGGCGGGTCTGTCCTGGCCGGTTGCGTGGTGCAGGAGGTGGGCGACCGCGTCGGAGACGGGTGTGTCGCCGGTGGTGAGCTCGACGATGACGCGGTTCAAGGCCGGTTCGTGCAGGGCCGCGTCGATGAAGGCGGCCACGTCGTCGCGGGGCACCTTGCCGTACTCGATCGCCGGTCCAGCCGTGACCCGGCCGGTGCCGGGCTCGTCGAGGAGGGTGCCGGGGCGGATGATGAGCCAGTCGAGGCCGGTACGGGCGAGATAGACGTCGGCTGTCTTCTTGACCTTGATGTAGTGCTCGAAGCCCTCGTTGGGCTCGCCGCCACGCAGCGCGTCGGGAAACACCGACACGAGGACGAAGCGCGACACACCGGCGCGGGCGGCTGCGTCCGCGGCCTTCTCCAGGCCCTTGCCGTCGATCGCGGTAGTGAGGTCCATGCCGGTGCCGTGTGCGCCGGCCGAGAACACGACCGCGTCATGTGCGCTCATCTTGGTCGCCAGGTCGTCCATGGTGTCGGCGATGAGGTCGCCGGTCAGCGGGGTGGCGCCGGAACTGCGCACGGTATCGGCCTGGGCGGGGTTGCGGAACATCCCCGTCACCGTGTCGCCGCGGGCGGTCAGCAGGCGGGCCAGCCGGTTCCCCACGCCGCCGGCGGCGCCGATCAGGAACACCTTCATGATCATCCTTTCGAGAGGTGTTTTCTTTCAGGTGGATGGCAGTACGGCGGAACACCCGCCGAGGGGGCGTGATGGCTGTCGCTGCAATCCCCTAGAAGGACACCATGCGGCAACCCGTGACTCTCCGTGCGCCGTCGGTCCTGCCACGACATGCGGAGTGGCAGGCAGGCAGTACGTACGGTCAGGCAGCGAAGACCTGGGCGTCGTCGGCGAACGCCTTGAACTCCAGGGCGTTGCCGGCCGGGTCGAGCAGAAACATCGTCCATTGTTCGCCGGCCTGCCCGGCGAAGCGCACATAGGGCTCGATCACGAACGGGACGCCTGCGGTACGGAGCCGGTCGGCCAGCGTGTGGAAGTCCCCGATCGTGAGGATCAGGCCGAAGTGCGGCACCGGGACGTCGTGGCCGTCGACCGGGTTGTGGATCTGCTGGGTTCGGGCCGGCGCCAGGTGGGTGACGAACTGGTGGCCGTACATGTTCCAGTCGATCCAGGTTTCGGCGCTGCGGCCGTGCCGCAGGCCGAGTACCTCGCCGTAGAAGCGGCGGGCGGCCGTCAGGTCGTCGACCGGCATGGCCAGGTGGAAGCGCGGGATCGGGGAGTTCAACACGCTCATGACGGGTGGGCCTTTCTACCAAAGGAGGAAATGTCCTAATGTTGACATTACGTCACTGCGCGGAAGTTGTTAACATTGAGACAATCAGCGGAGGGCAAAGGGTCATGGGGGAACAGAGCACAGTGGCTCCCGCTCGTCGTCGAGGGCTGGCCGACGAGGTCGCCGATCGCGTACGGGAGGCCATCTTCGGCGGCGTGTACGCCCCTGGGGCCCAGCTGCGCGAGGTCGAACTGTCCCAGGCGCTGGACGTGAGCCGTGGCCCGGTCCGCGAGGCGCTGCTCCTGCTGGAGCGCGAGGGTCTGGTCCGCAGCCAGTGGCATCGCGGCGCCACAGTGATCACCCTGTCCCCGCAGGACATCGCCGAACTGGACAGCCTGCGCGGCGCGCTTGAGCACCTGGCCGTGCAGCGGGTGGTCGGCCACGCATCCGAAGAGGACCTTGCCAAGATCGACAAGGTGGTCGACGGCATGGGGCGCGCGGTGGACGCGCACGCGATGGTCCGCTGCGACCTCGCGTTCCACGACGCCGTCTACGACGCCGCCCACCACCGGCGCCTGAGTGAAGCCTGGCAGGCGATCCGCTCACAGATCCACCTGTTCCTGCTGACCCGGATCGGCCGCAGTTCCGACGGCTATCTCGAGCACATCGCGGACGAACACCGCCTGCTCGCGGATACCCTGCGTGCCGGCGACGCTGACGCCGCCTTGAAGCTGTTCGCCGCGCACCGTCACCATGCGGCCCAAGTGCTCACCGCTCACGACCTCCCGCCGGGGCAGGAGGATCAGGGCGTTGTGGGGTCCACGGCGAAGCGGTAGCGCACATCGCTCTTCAGTACGCGCTCGCGGTTGTTAGTGAACGTTGCGTTTCTATGAGGTGAATCGTATGCTCCTTAGAGAACGTTTCGTTCTCTAAGGAGCTTGCCATGGGCCTCGTGCTGCCGGGTCTGCTGCTGGCGATGCTGCTGGGCGCGCTCGACCAGACGATCATGGCGCCCGCTCTGCCCGCCGTGGCGGGGAGTCTCGGCGGGCTGGATCAGATGCCGGCGGTGATCAGCGCCTACCTGGTCGCCGCGACCGTCGTGATGCCCCTGTACGGCAAGCTCGGCGACCGGTACGGGCGCAAGCCGATGATGCAGGCGGCGATCGTCATCTTCGTCACCGGCGCCGTGCTGTGCTCGGTGGCCGCGTCGATGCCGCAGTTCATCGCGTTCCGTGCGGTGCAGGGCATCGGTGGTGGCGGGCTGATGATCGGGGCACAGGCGATCATCGGCGAGGTCGTCAGTCCGCGTGAGCGTGGTCGCTATCTGGGTCTGATCGGTGCCGCGTACGTGGTCGCCGCGGTCGGTGGACCGCTGCTGGGCGGGTTCTTCATCGACCGGCTCAGCTGGCGGTGGATCTTCGCGATCTACCCGCCGCTCGGGCTGCTCGCCCTGGTCGTGCTGACGGCGACCTTGCGGCTCCCCAAGCCCGAGCTCACGGTCGAGAATCGCGCGCCGATCGACTTCGCCGGTGCGGTCACGTTGGCGGTCGCCGTGGTCGGCGTGGTCATGCTGGGACAGACCAGGAACCTGGCCTTCCTCGCCCTGGCCGTCGCGGGCGGGGCGGCGTGGCTGGTGAGCGCCCGGTACGCCGCCGATCCGATCCTGCCGCTGCGTCTGTTCCGCGACCGCGCCTTCGCCGTGCCCGTGGCGATCAGCCTGCTCATCGGATTCACCCTGTTCGGGACCATCGCGTACATGCCCGCCTACCTGCAGATCGCCCTGCGCTCCACCGCCACGCAGGCGGGCCTGCTGGTGACCGCGCTCATGGGGGGCGTGCTGACCACCACCATCGTCTCCGGCAGGCTCATCACCAGGACGGGGCGCTACAAGCCGTACCCGGTGGCGGGCACGGCGATGACGGCGGCCGGGCTGGCGCTGCTCGGGATCGTGGGCGACCGCGGGGGAGCGGTGGCGATCGCCGCCGTGATGCTGCTGATGGGGCTCGGCGTCGGGCTGGTCATGCAGGTCATGGTGCTGGCCACGCAGAACGCCGTCGACTACGCCGACCTCGGCACCGCGACCTCGGCGGTGACGTTCACGCGGCAGATCGGCGCCTCGGCCGGGGTCGCGCTGGTAGGGGCGCTGATCACCTGGAGGTCCGGCATCACCGCCACGGAGGCGGCCGACCTGCCCGGCAGCGTGCGGGACGCCTTCGCCACGGCCGTGCCACCGGTGTTCGCGGCCATGGCGCCGCTGCTCGCGGTGGCGTTCGTCCTCGCGTTTGCGCTGCCGGCGCGACCGCTCCGCACCACCGCCTACGCCGAGGAGAACCAGTGACAGTCGAGGAGAGCCGGTGAACAGCCGAGGCGGACCGAGCGACGGTCGAGGAGAGCCGGTGAACAGCCGAAGAGAACCAAGTGAAAGACGGCCAGGAGCAAGTGAAAGGCGGCGAGTACCGAGTGAAAGCCGGGGAGGGCCAGTGAAACTCGTAGCACCCCTGAACGCCTTCGGCCGCGGCGACCTGGCTCTGGCCGGCGGCAAAGGCGCCAACCTGGGCGAGCTCGTCAAGAACGGTTTTCCCGTCCCGGGCGGCTTCGTCGTGACCACCGCCGCCTACGACCTGGTCGCCGACGGGCACGACACCCGTACGTACTTCGAGAACGTGGAGATCCCCCCGGACCTGCACGAGGCGATCACCGGCGCCTACGCCGAGCTCGGCGGCGGGCCCGTGGCGGTACGGTCCAGCGCCACCGCGGAGGATCTGCCGGGGGCGGCGTTCGCCGGGCAGCAGGACACCTACCTCAACATCGTGGGCGCGGAGGCGGTGGTCGACGCGGTCCGCCGGTGCTGGGGCTCGCTCTGGACCGAGCGGGCCGTCGCCTACCGCGAGAAGCGGGGTGTCGACACGGCCGAGGTGCGCATCGCGGTGGTGGTGCAGCGCATGGTCCAGTCGGAGGCGGCCGGCGTGCTGTTCACCGCGAACCCGGTCACCGGCGACCGTACGCAGATCGTCGTGGACGCGAGCAGCGGGCTCGGCGAGGCCGTCGTCTCGGGACTCGTCACGCCCGACCACTACGTGCTCGACGCCTCGGGGCGAGTCGCCTCCTTCACACCGGGCCGTCGCGAGGTGGTCATCCGTGGTACGGCCGGCGGCGGCGTCGTACACGAGACCGGAGACCCCGCCACCGGCGAGGCGCTGCCCCGCGCGGCGCTCGCTGAGCTGGCCCGGCTGGCGAGCGAGGTCGCGGCTCGGTTCGGCCGCCCGCAGGACATCGAGTGGGCGTACGCGGGCGGCCGGGTGAGCCTGGTCCAGGCCCGTCCCATGACCGCGCTCCCGCCGGCGCCGGTGGGGCCGCTCAACCCTGTCCAGCGCAAGGTCGGCAGCGTTCTGCTGGAGTATCTGCCCGTACGCCCCTATCCGATCGATATGACAACCTGGCTGCCGTACGGTCCGGCGGGCATGATGGCCGAGGTCGCGGCGGCCTTTGGCATCAAGGGGGTGTTCGAGGACTTCCTGCAGGAGGAGGACGGTGTCGTCTACCGGTTGGTGCCCCGCTCTCCGCGTGTGACAGCCGGTCTGCTGGCAATCCCGTTCCGGCTCGTTCGGCGGGCCAGGCACTACGATCCCGCCCGGTGGACGGAGGATCCGCGCTTCCAGACCTTCCTTGCCGCGAACCGCGAGCTGGCGGCCCGTGACCTGGCCTCGATGTCTTGGCCGGAGCTGATTCGGGTGCCCAGACAGGCACTGGACCTGGTCCGGCCGGTGACGGACCTGCGCACCGACTACCTGCCTGGCACGGGGCTCGCCCTGTTGCGGCTGCTGGTGGCGGTCAAGTTGTTGCGGCGTGGCGCGCTGTTCGGCGAGCTGATGACCGGCGCGCGTACTCGTACCTCCGACGCCAACCAGGCGCTGGAGGAGCTGGCCGAGGAGGCCCGGGCGACCGGAGCGCTCGACGCGGATCCGATGCCCTCCGGCTTCGCCGCGAAGCTACGCGACTTCCTCGCCGAATACGGGCACCGGGAGACGGTGACTCCGATTCTGGTCACCCCGCCGACCTGGGGCGAGGCCCCGGAAATCGTCCTCGGAACGATCAGGGTGCTCGCGGCCAAGCCGCCCACTCCCGTGACCGCCGCGACCACCGCAGACGGGGCGGCCGCAGACGGGGCGGCCACGGACAGGGCGGCGGCGGAAGCGAGCGGGGCGTTCGAGCGGCTGCTCCGGCACCCCCTGCTGGGGGCCGGGCGCCGGAGGGCCCGGGTCGTGCGCTGGGTCGAGGCGGCTCGCGCGGGTCACGCGTTCCGCGAGGACAGCCACTTCTACTTCACGCTGCCGCTGCCCATTCTGCGCCGGTCGCTGTTGGAGATCGGGGCCCGGCTGCGCGACGCGGCCGTGCTCCAGCGGCCCGAGGACGTCTTCCACCTGCGGTTGGAGGAGCTGGAGTCGATCAAGGGCCTGGCCGGCTCCGATGAGTGCCTCGACGGGCTGCGGGCGGCCGTGCGGCAGCGGGCGGCCAAGCGGGAGGAGCTCTCGGGTGTGCGGCTCATCGACCCGCGGGCGATCTTCCCCGTCCGCGACGCGGGCGACGCGATCGTGACCGGGACGCCCGCGGGCGGCGGCAGTGCCACCGGGCCGGTCAAGGTCATCCGGGATCCGGCCGAGTTCGGCAGCCTGACGAGCGGGGACGTGCTCGTCTGCCCCTACACCAACCCGTCGTGGACCCCGCTGTTCCAGCGTGCGGCGGCCGTCGTCGTCGACACCGGGAGCGCCGCCTCGCACGCCGCGATCGTCGCCAGGGAGTACGGCATCCCGGCCGTCATGGGTACGGCCGGAGGCACGTCCACGCTGGTCGACGGGCAGGTGGTGACCGTCGACGGGGACGCGGGCACCGTCGTCATCGCCCACTTGAGCGGGGACGCGGACCCCGCGGGCTCGGGCGGGGATGCGGTCGCCCCGGTCTCAGATGACGGCGTGGGCACGGTCACCGCGGCCTCATAGGATGCCTGTCATGGTCACCGACCACCGTAAGCTGCCCCGTCGGCGCGGCGAGGCGCTCAACGTCGCCATCTATCAGGCGACCCTCGCCGAGCTTGCCGAGGTCGGCTACGCCCGGCTGACCATGGAGCGGGTCGCCGAGCGGGCCAAGGCCAGCAAAGCCTCGCTCTACCGGCGCTGGCCCACCCGCATCGAGCTGGTCATGGACGCCGTCTATCACGTACTGCCCGACGCGCTGTCCGTCCCCGACACGGGCAGCCTGCGCGGCGACATACTGGCGGCGTTGCGGCGGACGGCCGAGGCGCTGGCCGGTCCCGCAGGTGAGGCGATGCGCGGGCTGCTCAGCGAGGCGCTGGGCGACGAGTCGCGGGCCGCGAGGTTCCGGGAGCACTCGCAGGGCACCGGCAGACGGCTGATGCGGGAGATCGTCCGCCGGGCGGTCGAGCGCGGCGAGGTCGCCCCCGAGGACGTGACCCCGCGCCGGCTCGACGCCGGTCAGGCGCTGCTCCGGCAGCATTTCCTCTTCCAGGGCCTGCCCATCCCGGACGAGCTTCTCGTGCAGATCGCTGACGAGGTCATGGTCCCGCTCTTCACCCGAGCCTGAGCCCGGTAGGCAAGCGGGCAAGCGGGCAAGCCAATCGTTCACGCGGGCTTGAGGCCCAGCAGCGCGCCCAACGTACGCACCGACTGCTCGAAGCTCCCACGCCTGTCGTCGATCGTGTTCTCGAACTGGCCGAACACCTCGAAGTTGACCCAGCCGTACAGGCCGGTCCACGCGGTGAGGCCACGGAAGATCAGGTCGTCGGGGACCCCGGGCATGATCTGGCGCAGGTTCGCCGCGTCCGCCGACAGCGTGGCAGGGGCGGGCCGGGCGAGGTCGGGTGGGGTCAGCGCGCCCGCGTCGTACGCCTGCGCGGTGATCCGGCCGAACACCGCCACATCGCGCAGCCTGGCCGTGATCGTCTCCTCCGGCGCCTGGTAGCCGGGCACGGGGGAGCCGTACAACAGCGTGTACTCGTGCGGATGGGCCAGCGCCCAGTCACGTACGGCATGGCAGACGGCCAGCCAGCGCCCCGCGAAGTCGCCGGGCGGGCTGTCCTCGTCGGCGCGCTCCACCGCCGCGCCGAGCGCGTTGTAGCCGTCGATGATCAGGGCGGTCAGCAGGTCATCGCGGCTGGGGAAATAGCGGTAGATGGCCGACGAGACCATGCCCATCTCGCGGGCCACCGCGCGCAGGGAGAGGCCGCCCGCGCCCTCGGTGGCCAGCTGGCGACGGGCGATGTCGGTGATCTCCTTGGTCAGCTCGGCCCTGACACGTTCTCTCGCGGTACGGCTCGCAGTCATGTCTCGACCATATCAGAGCACTGAGAAAAAACGAGAGCACCGCTCTTGACGACTGTCGCTCTCATGAGAGAGCATTGCTCTCGTAAGCGAACGGCAGTCACGCGGAGGTTGAGATGCTGAGCATCGCCAAGGGAGCCAACCTGGCTCTGATGTTCTTCCTGGAGCTGGGTGTCCTGGTCTCCGTGGGGTACTGGGGCTTCACGGTGAGCCCCAACTGGGCGATCAAGCTCCTCGCCGGGCTCGGTGGGATGGCGCTGTTCATCGGCGCCTGGGCCCTGTTCGGTGCGGGCGGCGGCGCCAACGCCACGTTCCCGCTGACCGGCCTGGCCAGGGTCGCCCTGGAGATCCTCTGGTTCGGCGGCGGCGCCCTGGCGCTCTACGCCGCGGGCCGGGTCGCACCGGCCGCCGTCTTCGCGGCGCTCTTCGTCCTCAACGCGGTCCTCCGCATCGTCTGGAAGCAGGTCTGATCATGGGTAAGCACGTCGTCGTAGGTTCCGGCCAGGTCGGTACGCATCTGGCCACCAAGCTCCTGGCTCAGGGGCACGAGGTCACCGTGGTGACCCGCTCGGGCAGCGGCCCCGCCGGGGTCCACAAGGTGGCGGCCGACGTCGCCGACATGGCACGGCTGACGGAGGTCGCCAAGGGCGCCGACGTCCTGTACAACTGCGTCAACCCGCAATACCACCGCTGGCTGACCGACTGGCCGCCGATGGCGGAGTCGTTCCTCGGCGCCGCGGAGGCCACGGGCGCGGTGCTGGTCATCCTGGGCAACCTCTACCCCTACGGCCCGGTCAAGGGTCCGATGACCGAGGACCTGCCGCTCGCCTCGGCCACCCCGAAGGCTCAGGTGCGGGCGAAGATCTGGAACGACGCGCTGGCCGCGCACAAGGCGGGCCGGATCCGGACGACCGAGGTGCGCGGCTCCGACTACTTCGGCCCCGGCGCCACCGACCAGTCGCATCTGGGCGGGCGGTTCCTCGTGCCGTTCAGGGCGGGCAAGACCATCCAGCTGGTGTTCCCGGCCGACGTTCCGCACAGCTGGACGTACCTGCCCGATGTGGCCGACGCGCTGATCGTCGCGGGCACGGACGAGCGGGCCTGGGGGCGGCCGTGGCACGTGCCCACCAGCGACCCGCTCAGCTTCCGCCAGATCGGTGAGCGGATGGCGGCCATCGAGGGGCGGCCCGTGCCCAAGCTGGCCACGCTGCCGTGGCCGCTGGTCCAGGCGATGGGTCTGTTCTCGCCGATGGTCAGGGAGTTGAAGCACGTCCGCTACCAGTTCACCGCGCCGTACGTGCTCGACTCCTCGGCCTTCCAGCGGACGTTCGGTGTCGCGCCCACGCCGATCGACGAGGCGCTCGCGGCTACGCTCGAGGCGTGAAAACAGCCATGATCGGCCTGGGCGACATCGCGGAGAAGGCGTACCTGCCCGTACTCGCCGCCCAGCCGGGCCTCGACCTGCACCTCTGCACGCGCAACAGCAAGACCCTGGACCGGCTCGGCGATACCTACCGGATCGCCGCCCGGTCCACGTCGGTGGACGACGTGATCAAGAGCGGGGTCGAGGTCGCGTTCGTGCACGCCGCCACCGGGGCCCATCGCGAGATCGTCGAGCCGCTGCTCGACGCCGGGGCGCACGTCTACGTGGACAAGCCGATCGCCGACAACCTGGCCGACTGCGAGGCTCTCGTACGGCTGGCGAAGGCGAAGAGGCGCTCGCTGATGGTCGGCTTCAACCGCCGGTACGCCCCCGGATACACCGGACTTCTCGCCCTCCCTCGGCACCTCATTGTGCTGGCGAAGAACCGCGAAACATACCCCGACGTGCCCCGCCGGGCGATATTTGATGACTTCATTCATGTGGTCGACACGCTCCGCTTCCTCGCGCCCGGCGAGGTCACCGGCACCCGGATCAGGACCCGCGTCCAGGACGGACGGATCGAGCACATCGTGCTGGAGCTGTCCGGCGACGGCTTCACCGCCATCGGCCTGATGAACCGGGTCAGCGGCGCCACGGAGGAGACCTGCGAGGTCATGGGCGACGGCGTCAAGCGCCGGGTGGTCAACCTGGGTGACGTGATCGACTACGCGGGCGGCGAGACGCTCACCAGGCGGCCCGACTGGGTCCCGGTCGCCCGGCAGCGCGGCATCGAGCGCATCTGCCTGGAGTTCCTCGCCGCGGTCCGCGACGGCCGCACGATCAGCGCGGACGACGCGCTGATCAGCCACGCGATCTGCGAGGACATCGTCGCGAACGCCTCATGACCGGCCCCGGGCCACCGTGACGAGCGCGCCCTGTGCCGGGCCGCCGTCACGAGCTCTGCCTGTGGCGCATCCAGGTGTCGGCGCCGGCCAGCAGCCGGCTGAACGGCCGGCCGCCGAGCCGGGCCAGCACGGTGAACCCGCCCGCGTCGCTCATCGGACTGGAGGACGATACGACACCCGCCACCTCCCCCCCGTACACGGCCGGACCGCCGCTGCCGCCCGACGGGGCGTGACAGTTCTGGGTCACCAGCACGCCCGGCCCCTGTGCGGTGGCTTCTTTGGCGTCCCCCACGCAGTGGTACATCCGGGTGCCGGGATACCGCCGCCCCGCCGGGTAGCCGAGCAGGTCGAGCCCGCGCAGCGACGTACCCCTGCGGGTGGCCAGCGTGCGCAGCCCGGGCCCGGTCGTGTCCTCCAGCGTGCCGCCGCGCCGCATCACCCCGACCAGCCCGACGTCGTACGGCAGCAGCTCGGCGGAGTACGGCCGGCCCCGCCACTGATCGGGCACCCAGGTCCGCACGGCCGGCCAGACGCCGAACGGCGGCCGCCCCTGGTCGAAGCCCGGCAGGAAGACCACCTGCCGCAGCGGCCGGCCATCGTGGTAGAGGCAGTGCGCGGCCGTCAGCACCAGGCTGCGGCTGCGGGACCTGATCACGGTGCCCCCGCACAGCACGGTCGTACGGGTGGCCGGATCACGCCCGAGCAGCACCCCGATGAGCCGTTGGACGCCGGTGTAGGGGCGGGGGACCAGTGCGTACCCCAGGCGGTCGCCGTCCGGTGTCAGCACCCTGCGCGGGGGCACCGATCGCTGGGGCACCTCCGCGAGGCCGGTCGGATCGAGCAGGGCCAGAGAGAGCACCATCCTGAGCACCCGTACACTCTAGGCCGATGATCATCAGTGCTCTGACCTGCGACATGAAGGTTTACCTAACCGTGTACTGGGCGCCTAGGGCGCGCAGCCGCGAGTGCGCCGAATCGTAGGCGGCCGGGGTGCCGAGGTAGGACTTGGGAAGTTTGGCGACCATCGTGTAGTTGGTGTCGCACACATTTCCCACCGGTGCCTGCCCGCCCTGGCTGACCAGCTGGTAGGCGTCGAGCGTGTCGAGCCCGGTCAGCGCCGACGTCCAGGTGACCAGGTCGTGCTGGCTGATGCGGTAGGCGTCCTCCAGCGGCCGGGCCGATCCGGTGGACATCAGATGCAGATCATCCTCCAGCCGCGGCCAGGGCGTCGCCACCCCCTTGATCAGCTCGACCGCCACGACCGTGTTCATGGCGGCCTCGACCGCGGTGCCGCACACCTCGCCGTGGCCCTGCCGGCCGTGGCCGTCGCCGATGGAGAACAGGCCGCCCGCCACGTTGACGCCCAGGTAGACGGTGACGCCGGCGCGCAGCTCGGGGGTGTCCATGTTGCCGCCGTGCGCGTCGGGTGTGATCGTCATCCGCGACTCGTTCGCGGCGGGCGCGACGCCGACCGTGCCGTGCATCGGGTCGAGCGGCAGCTCCACGCTGAAGTCGCTGTTGCGGGCGTGGTAGACGGCGACGCCCTTGGCGGTGTCGAGGTCGTAGCGCCAGACCCGCTCCTCCAGCGGCGGCTGCAGCATGGCGGTGGTGTGCGTGCCGGTCAGCGCTCCGAAGTGCGGGAACGTGGTGGAGACCGCCCAGTCCCTCGCCGGCGTGATCGAGACGAAGTGCAACGCCAGCGTGTCGCCGGGCTCGGCGCCCGTCACGTGGAAGGGGCCGGTGACGGGGTTCAGGTAGGGGAACTCGCACACTCGCGACGGCAGGTCGTCGACCGTGCGGACCCGGCCGCCGAAGCAGTCCTCGGTGAACAGTTCGAGGATCGTGCCCGGCGTCACCTTGCCCACCGGGGCGCGCCCGCCGAAGGTGTAACCGAACTCCTCCGGAGAGGGACGATAGGAGACGACGTTCACGAGACCTCCGAGGGCAGGACGGGCTTGCGGCCCAGGACATAGAGCGCGATCGTGGCGAGCAGCCCGATGCCGAGCCAGATGAAGCCGAGCCGCTGGGCCGCGACGTTGGCATTGATGACGACGAGGACCAGCACGGCGAAGCCGGCCACCGGCACGACGAGGTGCGCCAGCCAGCGGCGGCTGCGCCGCCGCACCACGTAGTGCACCACGACGGCCACGTGCAGCAGCAGGAACGCGGTCATCGCGCCGAAGTTGACCATGGTGCTGAGCAGGTCGATGCCCTTGTCGTAGAGGCTCATGCCGACACCGAGCAGCAGCGAGACGACCGCGACCGCGAACGTGGCGTTCACCGGCACCTTGTGCTTGGGGTCGATACGGGCCAGGAACGACGGTAACTGCCGGTCCCGCGCCATCGCGAACAGCAGCCGCGAGGTGGCCGCCTGCGCGACCAGCGAGTTGGCGAAACCCCAGGCGATGGCCGTCGCGACCGCGCACAACACACCCAGCCAGGCGCCACCGGCGTACGAGGCCAGGTCGTAGAAGGCATTGCCCAGCTGGGCCCCCGGGGCCAGGAGGGCGGCCCGGTCGGGCACGAGCAGGGCCGCGACCCAGGTCTGCACCACGAACAGCACCGCGGCCAGCGCCAGCGCGGCCACCATGGACCGGCCCAGCCGCCGCGCGTCCTCGCGGTTCTCCTCGGCCAGCGTCGAGATGCCGTCGAAGCCGAGGAACGACAGCACCGCCACCGAGGCCGCCCCGAACACCAGCGTCCAGGAGAAGCTCGAGGAGTCGTAAAGAGGAGTCAGTGCGCCCGTCGTGGCCTTGCCCTGCGCCAGCGCGATGCCGCCGACGACCAGGAAGATCGCCAGCACGAGCAGCTCGGCCACCAGCATGATCCGGGTGATGCGCGCCGTCATCTGGATGCCGAAATAGTTCACCACGGTGTTGAGCAGCACGAAGGCGACGAGCCACAGCCACACCGGCACCGCCGGCACGAACGAGTTCATGGCCGTGCTCGCCACCAGGTAGAGCAGTGCCGGGACCAGCAGGTAGTCGAGCAGGATCGCCCACCCGGCCATGAACCCGACGGGCGGCGCGATGCCGCGGCCCGCATAGGTGTAGACCGAGCCGGCCATCGGGAAGGCCCTGGCCATCTGCGCGTACGACAGCCCGCTGAACGCCATCGCGACCAGCCCGATCATGTAGGCGAGAGCCACCATCCCACCGGACAGGGCGAAGACGTTGCCGAAGATGCCGAACGGCGCGATCGGCACCATGAAGATCAAGCCGTAGATCATCAGATCCGCGAAGCCCAGGGAACGCTGAAGCTCCTGGCGGTAGCCGAACTGCTCGACGCTGCTCATGGACGGCTCCTTGACGCAGGGGGCAATTCGCACGGTAGATCCAAAACCTCCTGCTGAACAGGCTTCGCCGCGGGCGGCCCGGTCAGGGTGTGATCGCGCGGGCGAACAGGGCGGCGTGCGCCGTCATCCGCCGCCGGGCCAGCTCGCGC
The DNA here is from genome assembly GCF_040649695.1 of Nonomuraea sp. NPDC048901. Lineage (NCBI taxonomy): Bacteria > Bacillati > Actinomycetota > Actinomycetes > Streptosporangiales > Streptosporangiaceae > Nonomuraea > Nonomuraea sp. NPDC048901. The sequence goes on from NZ_JBEZFW010000006.1 coordinate 443,644, forward strand.
TGCTCCGGCGTGGCCCCGTCGTGCAGCCACAGCACGCGGGCGTGCGCTATCGGGCCCAGCAGCGAGTACGCGAGATCGTCCGGCGACCCCAGATCGTCGCGCACCCGCCCCTCGGCCAGCCACCGGGCGAACACCTCCGCCAGCCCGGCCAGCGCCCGCTCGATGCCCAGGCCGAGCATCTCGTCGTGAATCAGCCCGTCGCGGGAGACCAGGCTGATGCTCTGCCTGGCCTGAGGTGTGTCCCAGGCGGCCAGCACGCGGTCGGCGAACGCGCGGACGAACTCCGCCGGGTCGTCGCCAGGGCCCTCGTCGCCCAGGGCGACCAGTGCCACCTGCGGCCCGGCCAGGGACATCGCCGCCTCGTAGATCGCCTGCTTGCCGGGGAAGTGCGCGTACAGGACGCTCTCGCTCAGCCCCACCTCGCGGGCGATCGCCCTGATCGAGGTGCCCGCGTAGCCGTACCGCGCGAACAGCCGCAACGCGGCGTCGAGCAGGGCGGCCTTGGTGTCTCCGGCCTCGGCCTTGGGCGGGCGGCCCGGACCGCGCCGGCCTGTCGTCGTCTCCACAAGGGCCATCCAATCACTTGCAAAATAATCGAGTGTTCTATTATTTTAGCAGCAGCCGAGAGGAGCAGAAGATGTCCAAGTCCAGAATTCCGGAACGCGAGATCGCCGAGCGGCCCGAGGGATACGGCGGGCCCAACCTGTCACCGGTCGGCCTGGAGCTGGCTCCGCACGCCTTCGCCGACGGTGTGTACGCGCTGATGGCCGGCATCCCGCCCAAGGACAACAACGGCCTCATCGCCGGCCGCGACGCCGCGCTGGTGGTCGACGCGGGCATCACGCCCGCGATCTCCCACCAGATCCAGCGGCTCGCCGCCGAGCTGACGGCCAAGCCCGTGCGCTACCTGGTCAACACCACGTATCACGGCGACCACACGTTCGGGAACGCGGCGTTCCCCGCCGAGGTGGTCATCCTCTCGTCGCGGCGGAACAAGAGCGAGATGTCCGACCTCGCGTACGAGAAGGAGATCAGGTCCGCCAACATGTACGGCGACGGCGGGCTGCTCGACGAGGTGAGCCGGTGGCGCACCCCGGACGTGGTGTTCGACTCCTACGCCGAGATCGATCTGGGCGGACGGCTGGTCCAGCTCCACCACTTCGGCCCGGGCAACGGCCCCGGCGACACCGTCGTGTACGTCCCCGACACCCGCACCGCGTGGACCGGCAACTTCCTCTGCCACGCGGGCACCGCTCACATGCTGTTGCAGGGCGGACCCGAGCCCTACCTGGCCTCACTGCGCCGGATGCGCGAGGCGCTGCCCGACCTGGACACGATCGTGCCGGGTCACGGGCCGATGGGTGACGGGCACGCGGCCATCGACGCGCTCGTCGGCTACCTGGAGGTGCTCCACGACGAGGTCGCCGCGAGCGTGGCGGCCGGGCGGAGCCTGGAGGAGACGTTCGCCGCCTGCTCGAACCCGTGGGCGGAGCGGCTGGACCCGGCGCTGTCGGCGGCGCTCACGGCCTATGCGGTGCCACGGGAATTGGCCCAGGCCGGCATGCTTCAGCTCTGCCGTGACCTGCACCGGCTGAACATCCTGGCCACCTACCGCCTCTATGAGGGTCGGTGACCGCCCTGGTATCGATCTCTGTGATGGTCTGTGGTGGCTGATGTCCTTATGGGAGGTACCCCGTTATGGCTGGGGTTCCTTCGGGGGTGAGGGAGAAGGTCCGTTGTCGCTGGTGTCCCTCTGAGGGGTTTGGTCCTGATCGCTCCAGATGAGCAGGGCGACGCCGGCTGCCGCGACCGCGAGGTACACGGGGGTCGGGATGTCGAACAACCTGTGCAGCAGGCCCCATTCGGTGTCGAAGAAGACTCGCGCCACGAATCCGCCCAACCCCTGAATGACCGCGATCACTCCCAGAAATCCCCTCATGCCTCCACCATGGCGAGTCGGTGGAGGCACGGGCATCGAACCTAGGGCTACGGCAGGGGGCTACTAAAGTTCAGGCCGTCACGGGTAGAGGCCGCGCATCTGGTGTGCCTCCGCCACCCGGCCGACGCCGATGACGTGCGCCGCCTGCCGCAGGGTGAGGTCGCGGGCCGTGGCCAGCGAACGCACCTCGGCGTAGGCGCCCTCCATCAGGTCGCGCAGCTTCAGCTCCACCTCGCCGCCGCTCCAGGAGTAGGCCTGCATGTTCTGCACCCACTCCAGGTACGACACGATCACCCCGCCCGCGTTGGCCAGGATGTCGGGCACCACGATCGTGCCGTTGGCGGCCAGGATCTCATCCGCCTCCGGCGTGGTGGGCCCGTTGGCGCCCTCCACGATCAGGCGGGCGCGGATCCGCGGCGCGTTCTCGGCGGTGATCGCCCCCTCCAGGGCCGCGGGCACCAGCACGTCCACGTCCAGCTCGAACAGCTCGGCGTGGTCCAGGGCGTCCGCGTGGCGGTAGCCGGACACGCCGCCCGACTCGGCGGCCCAGGCGCGCAGGTCGGCGATGTCGAGCCCGCCGGGGGCGTACACCGCGCCCGTCGCGTCGGACACGGCGACCACCGTGCAGCCGGCGTCGGAGAGGTATTGCGCGGCCGGGGCGCCCACCTTGCCGAACCCCTGTACGGCCACCGTCACGCCCTCGGGCGAGCGGCCGAGCGCGCACATGGCGGCGATCTGGACGCCGCGCGAGGTCGAGCCGGTCCGGCCGAGCGAGCCGCCCAGCGTCAGCGGCTTACCGGTGACCACGCCGGGCACCGAGTAGCCGGTGTTGACGCTGTAGGTGTCCATGATCCAGGCCATGGTCTGCTCGTCGGTGCCGACATCGGGGGCCGGGATGTCCTTCTCCGGGCCGATCATCGGCAGGATCTCGTTGACGTAGCGGCGGGTCACGCGCTCCAGCTCGCGCTGGGTGAGCTCGGTCGGGTCCACGGCCACGCCGCCCTTGGCGCCGCCGTACGGGATGCCGACCAGCGCGCACTTCCACGTCATCCACATCGCCAGCGCGGTGACCTCATGGATGTCGGTGCTCGGGTGGAAGCGGAGGCCGCCCTTGGCGGGCCCGCGTGAGACGTTGTGCTGGACCCGGAAGCCCTGGACGACGTCCATGCGCCCGTCCTCGCGGCGCACGGGGACCGAGACGGTCAGCGAGCGGCGCGGTGTGGCGAGCATCGTGCGGAGCCCGGCGTCGAGCCGGAGATGTTCGGCGGCTTGGTCCAGCTGGTGGAGAGCCGAATCGAGGGCCTGGCGGCCAGGTGTGATCAGGGCCGGCGTCCTTGACGGCACCATGACGGTCATGGAAGGGAGTCCTCCTGTTGTCTACGCCCGGTACGTAAGACAGGCGCCATTGCCTGCCTTGTTTGGGCGTTCGTGTCACGATCATCCTAGAGCGCGGCGTTTATCGCCGCCTACGGTTTTCGGATTGCCGTATCCAAGGCGATCTGCTGTCATCAATTACATGCGCTGAGCGGGATGCTGCAAACGCGCCACTCTGGCAGGCTTGCCCCGGCAAGTGTGCCGAACTGTCGAATCTGGGGGACTGATGCCCGCACTGGTCGTCGGGCCCATGCTGCGTTACGTCGATTCAGCCAGCGCCTCGATCTGGGTGGAGGTCGGCGAACCCGGCGTGGTCACCGTGGAGGCCGCGGGCCGGGTCTTCACCTCGTCCACGTTCACCGTCCACGGACACCACTACGCGATCGTCGATCTGCTCGGCCTGACCGAGGACGTCGACTCGTACGTGGTCAAGATAGGGGAAGAGCGGGTCTGGCCGCTGGAAGGCTGGCCACCCAGCCGGATCAGGTTGTTCCCGGCGGAGGGGCCGAGCCGGCTGGCGTTCGGTTCCTGCCGCACGAGCGTGCCTCACGACGGCACGTACGTCCTGACCCACGGCGAGGACGTGCTGCGCACCTATGGCTCGCACCTCAAGGACGCCGGCCCCGAGGAGTGGCCGGACCTGCTGCTGCTCCTCGGCGACCAGGTCTACGCCGACAACCCGTCGCCGGAGATGCTGGAGTTCATCGCCGCGCGCAGGAACAGCGAGCCGCAGAAGGAGATCGCCGACTTCGAGGAGTACGCCGAGCTCTACCGCCAGGCGTGGACCGAGCCGGAGATCCGGTGGGCGCTGTCCACCGTGCCCACTGCGATGATCTTCGATGACCACGACCTGCGCGACGACTGGAACACCTCACAGACGTGGCGCGAGCAGATGGCCGCGACCTCCTGGTGGAAGCGCCGGGTGATCGCCGGGCTCGGCGCCTACTGGGTCTACCAGCACCTCGGCAACCTGTCGCCGGCCGAGCGGGCGGACGACGCGCTGCTGGCGAGCCTGCTGAAGGGCGAGGGCGGCGACGCGCTCGACGCCTTCGCCGAGCGGGCCGACGCCGATCCGAGCAGCAACCGGTGGAGCTACTCCCGCGAACTCGGCGACACCCGCCTGATCATGGTCGACACCCGGTGCGCCAGGCAGCTGACTCCGGGCGACCGGCGGATGCTCGACCCGGTCGAGTGGGCCTGGCTGCGGGAAGAGGTCGCCAAGCCCGCCGAGCGGCTGGTCATCGGCTCGTCGATCCCGTTCCTGCTGCCCGAGGGCGTCCACTTCGTACAGAACTGGAACGAGGCGCTCTGCGACGGCAAGTGGGGCCGGTTAGTCGCGCGGCTCTCGGAGCGGTTCCGGCAGGCGATCGACCTGGAGCACTGGGCGGCCTTCCGCCGCTCGTTCGAGGACCTGGCCCGGCTGCTGGTCGAGGTCGGCAAGCCGGTGCTGCTCCTGTCCGGCGACGTGCACTACTCCTACCTGGCCAAGGTCAACGGCCGGCCGATCTACCAGGTCGTCTGCTCGCCGATCCGCAACCCGCTCAGCCCGGTGCTGCGCTGGGCCAACGTGTTCAGCCAGTTCGGCCTGGCCACGCTGGTCGGCGGGCTGCTGGCGCGGCTGGCCCGCATTCCGCGCCCGCCGTTCCGCTGGGAGGTCATCGCCGGGCCGTGGTTCCAGAACGCCGTGGCCACGCTGACGCTGCCCGGCGAACTGGACTGGTACGAATCATCCGGTGACGCGGTCAAGCACATCGATTCTGTACGGATTCCGTGAAAACGGTTATCGTTGGCTTTTGTGTACCATGACCAGTACTCCGTCGCCGTGCCCTTCTACGACCTGTGGCACGAGGACGGGCACGTCCCGGAAGTACGCCGGCTCCTCCCGCCGCTGCTCAGCGGCATCGGTCGGAGCATCATGGAGATCGGGGCCGGCACCGGCCTGATCACCGAGCTGATCGCGTGGGAGACGCCGGCGGAGATCTACGCCGTCGAACCGTCGCTCGGCATGCGCTCGGTCCTGGTCTCCCGCCTGGCCGAGCGCGCCGACCTGCTGTCCCGCGTGACCGTCCTGCCGTGCGGCGCGCTCGACGTGGAGGTCGACGAGCCGGTCGAGGCCATCGTGATGATCTCGGTCCTGCACGGGTTCGACGCCGCCGAGCGGGAGCGGCTCTGGGAGGTCCTGGCCAGGCAGCTCGAACCCGGCGGGCTGCTGGTGTTCAACCACCGCGAACCGCCTCCCGCCGTCCCGGGCGAGCTCGAGCGCATGGGGTCGTACCAGGTCGGCAGGCACACGTACGAGATCTGGGGACAGGTGCTGGAGACGGCGGGCGAGACCGTCACGTGGCGCTTCCTCTACCAGATCAGGCAGCGTGGGGTGCTGATCAGCGAGGACGAGGTGGTGAGCGTCAGCCACCGGCCCGGCAGGGAGCGGCTCGACGCCGAGCTCGACGCGGCCGGCTTCACGGCCCAGCGGGCTTCGGAGGGCCTCCTGGCCTGGCGGCTCAAGCGCGGCTCAGGGACGGCTCGGCGGCGGCTCATGGAAATAGCGTGAAATAGGTGGAACCGAGGTCCCGCGTGCGGTCAACAACAGGGTGACCGCATGAGAGAGGACCGGCACGTGGTGGGTGTTCAGGAGAAACCTGAAACGCTGGACGACTCGGCGCTGATCGCGCAGTCGGTGATTGATCCGGAACGTTTCGCGGTGCTGTTCGACCGGCATGCCGACGAGATCCACCGGTACGCGGCCAGGCGCCTCGGTCCCGAAGCGGCCGAGGACGTGACGGGCGAGGTGTTCCTGGTCGCCTTCCGCGTCCGGGCGCGCTATGACCGTACGTGGCCGGACGCCAGGCCCTGGCTGTACGGCATCGCCACCAAGGTCGTCGCCCAGCATCGCAGGGCGGAGCGACGGCGCATTCACGCGATGTCGAAGGTGAGCGCGGAGCGGCCGGGCTCGTTCGACGACCGCAGCGCGGACCGGGTCACCGCCGAGCAGCTCCAGCCCAGGCTGGCGCGGGCGCTGACCAGGCTCAGCGCGGCGGAGCGCGACCTGCTGCTGCTGGTGGCGTGGGCGGACCTGACGTACGAGGACGCGGCGCTCGCGCTCGGCGTGCCGGTGGGCACGGTCCGGTCCAGGCTGCACCGGCTCCGCGTCAAGGTACGCAGAGCTCTCGGCGGCATCGACCCCTTCGCAGAGGAGCCCCAGCATGGATGACGAGATCCGGATGTTCGCGGACGGGAGGCCGGCCGCTCCGTCGTACCCGGAGGAGGCCCGCGCGAAGGCGCGTGAACGGTTGCTACGAGAGGCCCGCGAGGGGCGCGGGTTTCGCTTGCCGAAGCTGGGCTGGCAGGCCGCGGCCGCGTTCGGGGTGACGGTCGCTCTTGTCGGGGGCGTGGCCGTGGCTCTGTCGGCGCAGCAGCCGAAGATCGGGGTGGCCACGTCGGCCGCCACCCAGTCGGCGGCCGTGTCGGACGGTGAGCTGCAGCCCAAGCCGGGGCAGTTCATCATGGTCGCGTCCAACACGATGTACAGCTCGTTCACGCAGGCCAACGGCAAGATGATCCGCTATCTCTACCGGACGCACCGCGAGATCTGGCAGTCGGCCGATGCCAGCGCGGACGGCGTGCTGCTCATCGCGGGGCTCTCGCCCAAGCCGTGGCCGGGCGAGCCGCTGCCCAAGGAGGCACAGAAGTGGAAGGGGGAGAGTTGGATGCAACTCGCTTCCTGCCCGGACCGGCTCGCGGCCTTCCGGACCGACTACGCCTACCTCAGCACGCTGCCGAACGACCCGGCGGCGATGCGGGACTTCCTCTACAAGCGGCAGCCCGCGCAGTCCGGCGGCAAGGAGGCCGCCGGCAAGGGGGAGGCCGACCGGGAGGCGTTCGTCGCGGCGGGGGACCTGCTCAGGGAGACGTACATGCCCAAGGCGCAGCGTGACGCGCTGTTCGAGGCGGCCAAGGAGATCCCGGGGGTGCAGGTGGCCGAAGGGGTCGAGGACTCCGACGGGCGCCAGGGGGTGGCCCTGGGCAGGGAATCGCACGGGATCCTGGAGCAGCTGATCTTCGATCGGGACACGCACATGCTGCTGGGGGAGCGGCACACGGTCGTGGACGCCAAGGCCGCCGGCGCGCCGGTGGGCAGCGTGCTCGCCCTGACGGCCCAGCTGAAGGTGAGTGTCGCGGACCGGCTGCCGGAGCAAGCGAGTAAGGCGGAGAAGGACTCCTCCTGCCTGCCCCAACCCGGCGCAACGGCGGACTCCACCGGACAGCCGACCGCTCCGCCCACTGTCGAGGTGACCGTCACGGCCACCGCTCCGGCTCCTGTCGAGACGACCGTCCCGCCCACCGCTGAGCCGACGACCGACTCGGCCACAGCCGAGGCCACCGTTGAGCCGACGGCCCCTGTCCCTACGAAGACCGGCTGAACCAGTACGGCCCGCGCCCCGGAGTAGATGCGCGGGCCGTACCTGTTTCCGGATGTGGTCTCTAGCTCTGGCGGAACGAGGCCAGGGCGTCGGCGAGCTGGTCGACCGCCCAGACGAGGTCCTCCTCCGCGATCACGATCGGCGGCGCCAGCCGGATCGTGGAGCCGTGCGTGTCCTTGGCCAGCACGCCGCGCGCCATCAGCGCCTTGGAGAGCTCGCGCCCGCCGGCCAGCGACGGGTCGATGTCGACGCCCGCCCACAGCCCGCGCCCGCGTACCGTCACCACGCCGTGGCCGATCAGCTCGCGCAGCCGCGCGTGCAGCACCTCGCCGAGCTCGCTCGCCCTGGCCTGGAACTCGCCGGTGTTGAGGATCTCGATAACCGCGTTGCCGACCGCGCAGGCCAGCGGGTTGCCGCCGAAGGTGGAGCCGTGCTGGCCCGGCTTGATCACGCCGAGGATGTCCGCGTTCGCGGCGATCGCCGAGACCGGTACGACGCCGCCGCCGAGAGCCTTGCCCAGGACGTACATGTCGGGCACGACGCCCTCGTGGTCACAGGCGAACGTCTTGCCGGTGCGCCCGAGACCCGACTGGATCTCATCGGCGATCATCAGGATCCCCTCGGCGGTGCACAGCTCCCGCACCTGCGTGAGGTAGCCGTCCGGCGGCACCAGCACCCCGGCCTCGCCCTGGATGGGCTCCAGCAGCACCGCCACCGTGTCGGCGTCGATCGCCTCCCTGATCGCCTCGACCGAGCCGTACTTCACGATCCGGAAACCCGGGGTGTAGGGACCGAAATTGTCGCGGGCGTCGGGGTCGGTGGAGAAGCTGACGATCGTGGTCGTCCGGCCGTGGAAGTTGTCCTCCATCACGATGATGTTGGCCTGCTCCGGCCGGACGCCCTTGACCTCGTAGCCCCACTTGCGGGCGACCTTGACGGCGGTCTCGACGGCCTCGGCGCCGGTGTTCATCGGCAGGATCATGTCCTTGCCGGTGAGGTCACCGAGCCCGGCACAGAACGTGGCGAACTGGTCGTGATAGAACGCCCGGCTGGTCAGCGTCAGGTTCTTCAGCTGCTCCTGAGCCGCCTGGATGATCTTCGGGTTGCCGTGCCCGAAGTTGAGCGAGGAGTAGCCGGACAGGCAGTCCAGGTAACGCTTGCCCTCGACGTCGGTCACCCACGCGCCGTGTGCCTCGTGGATGACCACGGGCAGCGGGTGGTAGTTGTGCGCGCTACGGCGCTCGCTTACGTCGATCAGCTCTTGGGTGGTGCTCATCTCAGTTCTCCCCCCGGATCTCCAGCGTGCAGCACTTGGGGCCGCCGCCTGCCTTGCGCAGCTCTGACAGGTCGACGGGGATCGGCTCGTAGCCGCGCCGCTTGAGCTCCAGCTGGAGGTCGCCCGCCTCGGCGTTGATCACTACGTGGGTGCCGTCGCTGACCGCGTTCAGCCCGAGGACCTCGGCGTCGGTGTCGGTCGCGAGCACCGCGTCCGGGAACAGCCGGGCCAGCACCGCGCGGCTGCCCTCGGAGAAGGCGGCGGGGTAGTAGGCGACGTTGCGGCCGTCGATCGGGAACAGCGCCGTGTCGAGGTGGTAGAAACGCGGGTCCACCAGCGTCAGCGAGATCACCGGCCGGCCGGTGAACTCCTGCGCCTCCTGGTGCGCCGCCAGGTTCGTACGGAAGCCGGTGCCGGCCAGGATGACGTCGTCGAGCGTGAGGAAGTCGCCCTCGCCCTCGTTGACGTGCACCGGCTCCTTGACCGGGAAGCCGTTCTCGGCGAACCAGCGCAGGTAGGCCGGACCCTCGGCGGCCCGCTCCGGGAAGGCGAACCTGGCGCCGTAGACGCGCCCGCCGACGACCAGGGCGCCGTTCGCGGCGAACACCATGTCGGGCAGCCCTTCGACGGGATCGATGAGGCTGACCTGGTGCCCGAGGCTCTCGTAAGCCGACTTGAGGCCCTCCCACTGCCGGATCGCGAGATCGCGGTCGGTGTCGGCCTCGGGATGCATCCACGGGTTGATCGCGTACTCGACCGTGAAGTATTCCGGGCGGCACATGAGGAAGTGCTTGGGCATGCAGGTCTCCGTCGGGGTCGTCGGGAAATGTCCCCTGCGGGGACGAAGACAGCCTAGAAATTTATGTTTGCGCAGGCCAAGGGGTTGACATTGCGTGTACGCGCGGGTCTGTTGCGAGTCTCAACCACCGACCTGCGTTCTGTTGCGCTCATCCGGTACGGAACCCCCGAACGGGTCCGACTCCGGCAGGGCACCGCCGGTGGGCGGCACCTCGGGGATGGCTCCCGGCGGCAGGTCGACGAGCCGCGACAGCACGATCGAGCTCTTGGTCCGCACCACGAACGCCTCGGCGGCCAGCCGCTCGATCACCCGCTCGACGTGCCGCACGTCCGTGGCCCGGATGTGCACCAGCGCGTCGGCCTCCCCCGTGATCGTGGCCGCCGCGACGACCTCCGGGCACTTGGCCACGGCCAGCGCGATGTCGGACGGCTTGGTCTTGCCCTGGCAGAACAGCTCGACGTACGCCTCGGTGGTCCAGCCGAGCGCCTGCGGCGCCACCCTGGCGCTGAACCCGGTGATCGCCCCGGCATCGCGCAGCCGGTCGACCCGGCGCTTCACGGCCGACGCGCTCAGGGCGACCCGCTGCCCGATCTCCGCATAGGTCTGGCGGGCGTCGTCGACGAGCGCCGCGATGATGTCACGATCCAGCCGGTCCAGTTCCACGCGCCCTGTATACAGCCTGTCCCGGCTGGCGCGCGACGAGCGCGCCGGGGGAGACTGGGCGCTCGATCTTTCACCGGAGGATACTGGGCAAGTGAGCAGCGCAGCCTTTCCCGAGAATTTCGTCTGGGGCGTCTCGACGTCCGCCTATCAAATTGAGGGCGCCAATGTGGCCGACGGCCGGGGACCGTCCATCTGGGACACCTTTTCCGATTCGCAGGCCGCCTGCGACCATTACCACAGATATGTCGAGGACATCGGCCTGCTGAAAGACCTGGGCGTGACCGCCTATCGTTTCTCGGTGAGCTGGCCGCGGGTGGTCCCCGATGGCTCGGGGCGGATCAACGCCGCCGGGCTGGATTTCTACGAGAAGCTGGTCGACGAATTACTCGGCGCGGGCATAAAGCCGTACGCGACGCTTTACCACTGGGATCTGCCGCAGGCGTTGGAGGACAAGGGCGGCTGGGCGGTCCGCGACACGGCCGCTCATTTCGCCGACTACGCGCGGGTCGTGCGTGATCGGCTGGGCGACCGCGTCGATACCTGGTTCACGGTCAACGAGCCGTGGGTGGCGGCCTTTCTCGGTTACGGCTCCGGCATTCACGCGCCGGGCCGCACCTCGGCGGCCGACGCCTTCAGGAGCGCGCACCACCTGCTGCTGGCGCACGGGCTCGCGACCCAGGCGCTGCGCCCGTCCAAGGTCGGGCTGGTGCTCAACTTCGGCCCCGTCATGACGCCGGGCCAGGTCGGCGACCTGTCGATGGAGCTGCCGGAGGAGGACGCGGAGGCGGTGGCCAGGATCGACACGCTGCTGCACCGGCAGTTCCTGGAGCCCGTGCTGCGCGGCGCCTATCCCGCCGAGCTGCTTCCGGTCATCGAGCGGGCCGCGGGCCTCGACCACATCCAGGACGGCGACCTGGCCACCATTTCCCAGCCGATCGACCTGCTCGGCGTCAATTACTATGCGCCGACCGTCGTACAGGCCCAGCCGAGTCAGCCCGCCGACCCGGCCTATCCGGGAAGCGCGGGAATTCTCTTCTGCACCGTGCCGACGGCGGTGACCGCGATGGGCTGGCCGATCGTCCCGGACGCACTCCCGCTGCTGCTCCGCCGCCTTTCCCGGGAATATCCAGAAACCCAGTTGATGCTCACCGAGAACGGCGCCGATTTCGTCGACGTGATATCGGGCGACGGCATTCACGACGTCGACAGGATCAATTTCATCGAGGAGCACCTGCGGGCACTCCGGGTGTCGATCGAGGAGGGTGCGCGGGTCGGCGGATATCTGCTCTGGTCATTGCTGGACTGCTTGGAGTGGGCCGACGGGTACCAGCGCAAGTTCGGCGTCTACCACGTCGACTTCGCCACCCAGCGGCGGCGGCCGAAGGACAGCGCCCACTGGTACCGCGACGTCATCAAGCGCAACGGCCTGGGCGAGAGCCGTCCGAAACGGCCCACGCTGGAGACCGTCGCCGCCCGCGCCTCGGTCTCCAGGGCCACGGCGTCCCGCGTCATGAACGGCGAGGCGTCGGTCAGCTCCGAGGCCCGCGCCAGCGTGCTGCGCGCCGTACAGGAGTTGGGCTACGTCCCCAACGCGGCGGCCCGCAGCCTGGTCACGCGCCGCACGGAGTCGATCGCGCTGGTCCTGTCCGCGCCCAGACCCGGCGGCGAGGCGCTGACCGCGGCCGTCGTCCAGTACGTCACGAGCGTCCTGGAAGGGGCGGGCAAGCGGATCACGCTCATGCTCGCCGACACGGCGGAGAGCCACCGGCGCATCGTCCAGCACGTCGAGGCCCGGCTGGTGGACGGTGTCATCCTCGCCATGCCGGACCGGACCGGCCCGCTGACCGAGAGCCTGGCCCGCACGGGCCTGCCGCTGGTCCTGCTCGGCAAGCCGCCGGTCGCCTCTCTGGTCCCTTACGTGGACGTGGACAACATCGGCGGCGCGGCGGCGGCGACGAACCACCTCCTGGCCGCCGGCCGCCGCGACCTCGGCATCATCTGCGGCCCCCTGGACCTGGTCACGGTCCAGGACCGCCTGACGGGGCACCGAAACGCGCTCGAACGGGCAGGCGCGCACCCCTTGATCGCAACCGCCGACCCCACCCTGGAATCGGGCGCGGCGGCGGCGCGGCGCCTGCTCGCGGACAACCCCCGGCTGGACGCCGTCTTCGCCACCTCCGACCACCTGGCGATCGGCGCGCTGCGCGCGGCCCGGCAGGCGGGCCGCCGAGTGCCTGACGACCTGGCGATCGCGGGCTTCGACGACATAGACGCGGCCGCCTGCACCACCCCGTCCCTCACCACGGTTCAGGCGCCGGTCGCGGAGCAGGCCATGGCGCTGGCCAGGCTGCTGCTGTCGAGGCTGGAAGGCAGGCACACCACGTCGGTCATCGTCCCGACCCGCCTCGTGGTGCGGGAATCCACCTAGACGGCCTCACCGCTTGGACGGCCTCACCGCGCCCGGCTCACTCCGCCGGGCGCGGGGGCTATAGCGCGTCGGCGAGATGGGGGAAGACCTTGGACACCTTGGCGAGGAGATAGTCCCCGTATGTGCCGCTGAACGCTCGCAGATCCTGCCCGTCCCAGCGCGCGCGGCCTCCAGGTGTGTACGGAAGCGGCGGCACCTCACAATCCCATCCGGGATCGAAGAAGAACGGATAACTCAGACGCTCGTTGCCGCTCAGGTTGCGCACCCGGTGCGGAGTGGACCGGTAGAGACCCCCGGTGAGCTTGTCCAGCATGTCGCCGATGTTGCAGACGAACGTGCCCGGCAGCGGCGGCGCGTCGATCCAGCCGCTAGAGGTGTGGACCTGGAGCCCCTCGTTGCCGTCCTGAAGCAGGAGAGTGAGCAGCCCATAGTCAGTGTGCTCGCCGACGCCCCACGCGTCCTTGTCCGGCGCCGCGGGCGGATAGTGAAATATCCGGAAAAGGATGGTCGGATCGGCCGTGTAGCCGGTCCGGAAATAGTCCTCGGGCAATTCCAGGCTGAGCGCGATCCCCGACATGACGGCCTGGGCGACGCCGGTCATCGTGCCGAGGTAGTCAAGTACGGCCGCGCGCAGCTCGGGCACCTGCTCGGGGAACAGGTTCGGGCCGTGCAACGGCAGCTCGCTCGCGGGCTCCTCGGCGCCGAAGTAGATGCCTTCCTTCTGGTCCGGCCGCCCGGAGGTCAGCTCGTCGCCGACCGGGAAGAACCCGCGCCAGGCCCGGCCGCCGCGCTCCATCGAGATCTCGTTCTTCACCTCGACCGGCAGCTCGAAGAACCTCCTGGCCGCCGCGTCGAGGCGGGCGACGAGCTCGGGGGAGACCCCGTGGCCGGAGACGTAGAAGAATCCGCTGTCCCGGCAGGCGGCGCCGATCCGCTCCGCCACGGCGTCCGCGTTCCCTCTGGAGAGGAGCGGTGAGATATCGATCACCGGCAATTCGCTCACGACGCCATTGTTCCGCATTCCCGGCGATTAGCATCGAATGACAGGACCGCGTTGGAGGCCGCATGCGCTTCACTCGCCGGAACGAGCACGAGCACGGGGACGAATCCGACGAGCCACGCCAGGTCGCCCGTATCGCCCCCGCCGTCGCGTACGACGGAGACCTCTACCACCTGCCCGACTGGGCGCAGCGCCGCCGCGAGGAACGCGAGCTGGGCCGCGCCCACGCCACCGACGGCCAGATCGACACGCTCACCCTCGAAACCGGCAGCGTGCCGCGCTTCCACGAGCTGGAGGACGAGCGCCTGGCCGAACTGGCCCAGATCGAGAACCTCACCGAGCGCGAGATCCAGCAGGCCCGGGCCGAGTTCGAGGCACAGAAGATCAAGCTGACCGAGTCGCAGCGCACGTTCGGGGAGGCCCGCCAGGCCCTCGACGACACCCAGCGCCGGGTGCGCGAGCTGGAGCAGCCGAGCAGGCGCCCCGGCGACGGCCGCCCCAGCTCCATCGCGCTGTCCGGCAGCCGCTGGCCGGTCGTACGCCGCTGGCTGCCCGCCGCGCTGCTCCTGCTGCTCCTGCTGATCGTCGAGGTGCCCATCCTCTACCAGGTGATCCTGAACTGGGGCGACAGCGTGGCGATGACCGCACTGCTCGCGGCGGGCGCCGCGTTGATCATGCTGGTCGCACCGCACATGTACGGCAGGTCGTTCCGGGCCTGGCAGGAGAACGGCAGCCCGGCCAAAGGGCGCTGGCTGCTGATCGGTGTCGCGCTCGTCTGGCTCGGCCTGATCGTCGCCGTGGCCGTGCTCCGCCGCGAGGCCCTGGTCAAGCCGCTGGTCGTGGACGGCCAGGAGATCGGGCCCACCTCCTCCGGCGTCGGCCTCCTGCCCACCATGATCCTGCTGCTCGCCCTGCTCGTCGCCACCGCGCTGATCGCCGCGGACCTGGGGCGCAGGATGCACAACCCCAACGACCGCCGCCTGCGCGAGTTGCGCGCCAAACGCGACGCCGAGGCGTCGGCCTGCGCCGCCGCCCAGGCCGACTACCAGCGAGACGCCGGGTACGCGGAGAGCGTCGCCCAGTACCTCCAGGCCGTCGAGCGGCGTCAGGCCAGCAGGATGAGGCAGCTCGACAGCGGGTTCGACAGCCTCGGCACGGCGTACCTGGGCGGCGTGGTGGAGGGCCTGCACGACCCGGAGGCGGCGAGCTGGGCCGAACGCATCGTGGTCAGACGCCGCAGCGCCAACACCCCGGGAGCGTCGCCCAGCGTCTGATCAGTTGGCGCGCTCGGCTTCGCTGCGCTCAACACAGAACTCGTTGCCCTCAGGATCGCGCAGCGTCACCCAGCCGCGCCCGTCAGCGGTCCGGTGGTCCTCGTACAACTTCGCCCCAAGGGAGATGATGCGCTCCACCTCCTCGTCGCGGGTCCGGTGGCCGGTGGGTATCCAGTCGAAGTGGATCCGGTTCTTCACCGTCTTGCCCTCCGGCACCCGGATGAACAGCAGGCCCGGCACAGGCGAGGGCGCCACGACGAGCACCTCCGGATCACCCGGCTCGTCCTCGTCGGACACCGGCCACCCGGTCACCTGGCTCCAGAAGGTCCCCAGCTCGTACGGTTCGGCACAGTCGATCGTCACATGGCGCAGAATCATGACGCCACCCTAGCCAGGTGATCAGAGCGGTCCCGCCATCTCCCCCCAGAGGCGATCCCTCAGGGGACTGACGGACCGGGGCGATCAGGCGGTGGAGAACGTGAACCAGTTGACGTTGACGAAGTCGGCCGGCTGCCCGCTGCTGAACGTCAGGTAGACCGTGTGCGTACCAGTTACTCCCGAGATGTTCGCCGGTACCGTCCGCCAGCTCTGCCAGCCGCCCGTGTTGGCCAGCGCGAAGTCGCCGATCGGTGTGGCGGTGGGGCTGTCGAGCCGTACCTGCACGAGCCCGCTCACCCCGGCCCCCGCCCCCGACGCCACCCTGGCCTTGAACTGCCCGGCGGCCGTGGAGCCGAAGTTCACGCCGTCGAAGCGGAGCCAGTCGCCGTTGGCGATGGCGCCGACGTTCTGGCCGCCGCCCGTGTCCGTGGTGGTCTCGACGATGGTGCCCGACTGAGCCTGGTAGCTCTCGGCCTGGATGGTCGAGCGGGCGTCCACCCCGCCTGGCGGGTTGGTCGGTCCGGAGCTGCCGCTCTGCCATACCGCCACGTAGTCGACGACCGTCGGCCGCCCGGGCACGGTGGCCGCGACCGGCGTCCCACTGCCGGCCAGCGCGTTCGGGAACGCCCCGCCCATGGCCACGTTGAGCAGCAGGAAGTAGCCGGCGTGCCCGGTCATGTTGGCCCAGTTCGTGGCGTCCATCTGCGACTGGCTTACGCTGTGGAACTGCTGGCCGTCCACGTACCAGCGCAACTGGTTGGGACTGACGCTGCGGTCCCACTCGAAGCGGTAGGTGTGGAAGGCCTCCTGGCACGTCGAGCCGGGGCAGGCGCGGTTGGCGCCCAGGCCGGTGGTCTCGTTGCACGGTCCGCCGGGGCTCACGCCGCAGTGCAGGACGCCCCAGACGGAGTTGATGCCGTTGACGTTCTCCATGATGTCGAACTCGCCGATGCCCGGCCAGTTCCAGTAGTTGCCCCGGTACGGCGAGCCGAGCGCCCAGAACGCCGGCCAGTAGCCGAGGGCGGCCTGACCGGTCACGTTCGGCATCTGGATGCGGCCCTCGATGCGCAGCACCCGCCCGTCGGCCGGCTTGAAGTCGGACCGCGTCGTCTCGATGCGCGCCGACGTCCATTCGCCGGAGCTGCTGCGCTGGGGGGTGATGCGCAGGTTTCCGGCGCCGTCGAGGCCGAGGTTGGAGGAGGAGCCGGTGTAGTTCTGGATCTCGCCGGTGCCCCAGTTGCCCGGCCCGCCGGGGTACGCGTGCCCGGTGTCCACGATCCAGTTGGCCGACGAGGGCGGCGCGCCCGCGTTGCCGTTGAAGTCGTCCGACCAGACGAGTGACCAGCCGGAAGGGGTTGGGGGCACGGCCGCGGACGCACTCACGGCCACGTGCACGAGGAGGGCGGAGAGCACCGCCAGCGCCACGGCCACCGCCGCCAAGCGCCTGCGGCTCGGTGATTGTGCTGCCATTCCTTGCTCCTGGGGGATGCGGAGGCTTGAGCAGAGATCGTTTGCTAGAGAGCGCTCTCTCACCGAGACGTAAACACAGCCGTAACGCCGTGTCAACAAACCGCATTCACAGCCTTGACGGCTGGGAGCAAGGCCATTTTCCCGCAGCCAGAGAGCGCTCTCGAAACCCCCGGCTACAGGAGGTCGACCGGGCTCGCTCCCGCCGCCTCGAACGTCTCCTTCCAGAAGTCCTCCAGCAGCGGGAAACGGTCAGGACTCGCCGTCTTCTCCCGCAGAAACCCATGCACGACCACCCCGTAACCCGCCAGATCAGGCATCAACTGCGACTCCCGCAACTGCTTGGCCTTCTGCTTTCTGGCAGCCTCGCTCAGGTCGAGCTTGTTGATGTTCAGCTCGCCTCGGTTGTTGATGAGGTCGCTGAACACGATGATCTGATGCGCCTTGTCCGGCTGTCGCTGGGCGTTCATCTGCTTGACCAGGTACCGGAGCGCACCGAGCACATCCGACCCTTGGCCTTCGGTCGGGCAGTCGAACAGCTTCACCGCGCGGGGGAGCACCTCGGTGATCCGATGGGCCCGGATGCGGTCCTCGACGACCGGGTTCGCGTTGGGGTTCTCGGCTTTGGTCGCCGCGATGGACACCGGGTCCTGGCGGCACGTACTGCTTTCGGAGCTCCCGGTCACGGCGGCGTACGCGATCCAGTCACAGCCCTGGGCGAAGGCGGGCAACTTGGAGGTGACATCACTGCGGGAGCTCGCCGGATCGGCATAACTCGTGGAGTCCACGACCACCCCGCACACGGCCTTCGCCTCAGTCCCACACCCAGCGACCCCGCCCACCACCAGCACCACCACGGCCACCGAAGCGATTGCCCGCCGCCTGGCCACCTGCGTCAAGGGCTTCCCCCGGCTCCCGGCGTCGCCGCCACCGCCATCCGTCATCGCCTTCCTCCAGCCCTCGGCCCGTCACCTTCCGGCCCGGCCCTCCGATCAGGCGCCATCTCTTCAACGGGGTCCAGTTCGGAGGCGGGGGCCGAGTCGGTGTGTGTGGTGGAAGCGGTGTGGTGGCCTGCATCGGGGCCGGGATCGGGATCGGCGTCGGGACCCAGGGCGGCGTCCGAATCGGAGGTGGCGTCCGAACTGAGGTCCCCATCGGAACTCTCCGAGTCCAGGTCGTCATCGGGGGTCGCCTCTCTGGGCAGGGAGCGCCGTACCTCGCTGGGCAGCGCCTGGGGTATGACCTCGGCGTGCCACACCTCGATCCGCGCTTCGACCTCCTCCATGATCCGCCCGATCTCCTCCCGCCCGGAGACCGCCACCGCACTGTCCCCCGAGGAGTCCATCGCGATGACCTCGCCCTTCCACAGCGACGGAATCTCCTCTTTGCGCGGATGAGCCCGCATCACCCCACCCCGATAGGCGGCGATGAGCTGCTCGGCCCTGGCATGCACGGTCTCCACGGCGTGGTTGCGCTCGATCAGCGCACTCTCCCACTCCTGCGTGAGCCGCTCGATCTGCGCCCTGGCCCGATGAACCGTGTCACTGGCCTCCTGTAACACCACCCTGCGCCGCGCCTCACCCCGCCGCCGCCTGGCCTCGGCGATGGAAATGAACGCATCCTCCCCACCAGCGGAGGTCCGGGTCGAAGCATCGGCAGAAGCAGCAGTGGAATCACCCGCCGATCCGGCACCCTTGACCCCGGATCCGGACCCGTTGCCGCCGACCGGCCGCAGATCGGCCCGCCCGAGCTCGCGCAGTATCGTCTCCCGAGCCCCCACAGCCCGCTCAAGCAGCGCGGTCCTGGTGGCCGCCAGCCGCCGATCGACCTCGGTGATCCGCTCCCGCGCCAGAGCACGCACCTCGGTCACGTACGAAGGCTGGAACTCCGGGTCCGTGAATTCCCCAAGCGGATGCTGCCGGGCATCCCGCATCCCCTGCCGACGCGCTTCCTCCCGCTCGGCCAGCGGATCGCCCGCCCCCCACTTGAACAGCCGCGACCAGAACGCCATCCGCGTCTCCCGGCAGAGAACCGCTACCCGACTAGTGTGCCCTCGCTGCTCACCCTAATCGCTCGAATCACACTCCAAACGGCTCCTGGCCAAGCCGATGCCGACACAGGTCGAGAATCCGACCGAGATGGCTCCCTGGTCGGCCCGGACGCCGCAGATCGGCTTCCACATCGATCGGGTGCCCGCCACCACCGGGGGAGCCGCGGACGCAGAGGCCCTGAGTGGCAACTCTTCAGGGGGTCAAGCTTTCCACGGCAGCCGGACATCGAGGACGAAGTGCCTGTTCTGGTTGGCGTGCGCTATCGTGCCGCCCGCCATACGGACCCGTTCCCCCAGGCCGACCAGGCCCAGCCTGCCACCGGGACCGGCGAAAGCCCCGTAAGGCGTCGGGTTGGTCACGCGGATGCACAGCGCGTCGCCCGGCTGCCCGTTCAGCTCGACCGTCACGCTGCTGCCTGGCGCGTGCTTGCGCGCGTTGGTGAGCGCCTCTTGAACGACCCGGTAGGCGTTGCGCCCGGTCTGTGTGGGCAGCAGGTCGCGCTGCTCGATGGTGTCGGCCACGTCGACCTTCTGCCCGGCCGCCTGTACCTCATGGAACAGCTCTCGCAGGTCGGCCAGTGTCGGCTGCGGGCCCGCGGTATCGCCCTCGGAGTGGAGGGTGCCGAGCACGGTGCGAAGCTCGTTGAGTGACTGGTGGGCGCTCTCCTGGACGGCCTGCGCGGTCTGCCGCATCTCCTCCGGGCCGAGGTCTGTTCGGTGGGCCAGCCCGCCGGCGAGCATCGCCAGCAGCGACATGCGATGGGCCAGCGCGTCGTGCATCTCGTGGGCGATGTTCGCGCGTTCGGTCAGCTTGGCCTGCTCGATGCGCTGCAGCTCGGCCCGCTTGGCGGCCAGGTCGGCCTCGCGCAGGGACCGGAGGTAGAGACCGAAGACGGTCAGCCCGCCGAGGATCGCGGTGCTGGTGACCAGGCTGATCATGGCCTGCTGCGTGGGGCCGCCCGCGAACGCGTACCCGCCCGCGCAGGCCCAGAACAGGGCCGCGATCGGGATGATCTGCCGCCAGCGGCGGTGCGCGCACAGGGACACGTACGCCACATAAGCGGGACCGGTCGCCATGCTGGACAGGACGGTCAGCAGCGCGGTCACCGCGGCGATCTGCCACGACCACCGGTGCCGCCACCTCATGAGGACCAGCGCCACCACGCTCAGGCCCACGTCGAGCAGGGCGCGTGGCAGCCGATCCGGCTCCTGCGGGACGAGCCAGACCCAGAGCGCGCCGTAAAAGAGCATCGGCGCCAGCGCCGCGACGTAGCGCAGTGCGCTCCCCCATCGGTCGAGAGGATGCTGATGGCCGGAGTGATCGTGCACGGGCCCAAGCATAGGAATCCTGCGGGCGGCGTACTCGCTCAGCCCGCAGGAAGCACGCCGGCACGGTGGTTCAGCGGTCCGAGCGGATCAGCGACAACCCACCCTGAGGAGCCAGAGACGACCTTGGTACTTGGTGGGCTCGCTGCCGTGGTTCTCGGCGTCATCGTGTTCGGCCTTGATGGTCACGCAGAGGTTCCTGCCGTAGACCTTCACCGGACCCGCGTAGACCTTGAAGTTCCCACCATCGTAGTCTCTCTTGTTCTTCACGTTCTTCACATTGTCGTCGCCCATAAGGTCGTTTTCCATATATATATTCATCGGAGTGCGCACGCCGTACCGTGGGAGGCCGGGACGCTTGGCGAGGACGGCGCAGTTCCAGCCGGTTCTCGCGTTGTAGTAGAGCTTGACGTCACTCCGGTAATAGGTCTTTCGGGTAATGGCGTCTTTCAGCGGCAGGGGCCAGCTGCGCACCAGCGATCCGGTGCAGCCGTACGCGCCCGCGTTCGCCGGCGCTGACGCGAGTGCTTGCAGGGTCATGACGGAGGCCGTCGCAAGAACGACCGACAGAGATCTGCGAAACATCGAAAACTCCTGACTTGACGTCGTCACAGGGGGGATGCCGCTCGAGTCCGGAGATCGGCTCCACTGCGAGCGCGGGCGCGGCAGGCCCTCAGCTCCGCTGGCGAGGTCGCTCACGTGACCGCTTCCGCCCACGTACCAAGATCGCCTCATTACTTTCGGTAATTACTCCGGTCAGGACGACATCCACAAAAGATACACCATTCCGGAGCGCGCGCTCTGTTATCGTGGGTGGGTGTGCCAGCCTGTTCCGCGCCCGTACGACAAGCAGGCCGAGGGGCTCTTCGACGGGAACCACCAGGCCGCGGGGATCGTCAAGGCGCTGCCGCCGACGTCCGAGAAGTTGTTCGCGGCGGAGTTCCTGGACAAGGTGCGACGACCTGCGCTCCCGCGGCGCGACGCAGACCCTCACCGACGCGGGCGACGTGGACCATAACCAGACCGTTCGCAAGGCGCTGCCCTTGGTGATCGCCGGGTTCACTCAGTGATGTCATCAGGGGGATTTCAGGGATGACCTTGAGGCCGGGTACGGGGCGGGTCGCCCAGAATTGAGCACCATGAAGATGGAGAGAACAGCGGTGATCGCGGGCCTGCTCGGGCTCGCGGCGGTGTTGACCGGATGCGGCGCCGGTATTCCGTCCGAGGCGGACACCGCGTCGTACGACCTCACCGACAAGGTGGCGGCGCTGCACATCGAAGCCGACGCCGGCACCGTGGATGTGGTCGAGTCGGATCGGCAGGGCATTCATGTGATCGAGCGCCTCAACTGGCGCAAGAACAAGCCGACGACCCGCCGCGAGGTACGGGGTGACACGCTGGAGTTGGCGTTCGACTGCCCGACCAGTTGGGGGCTGGGCGCCTGGGGCGTGACCTGCGACGTGAGCTACCAGGTCGAGGTGCCCAAAGGCCTGCGCGTCAAGGTCCGCTCCGACTCGGGGGACCTGACGCTGAAGGGGCTGTCGGGCACGCTGGAGGCCACGAGCGACTCCGGAGCCGTCGAGGCCAGCGGCCTGACGGCCAAGTACGTCGTCGCGAAGACCGATTCGGGGGACATGACCCTGACCTTCACCGGGCCGCCCGACACGGTCACGACCGTTACCGATTCGGGCAAGACCGTGATCCACGTGCCGCAGACGCCGTACCGGATCGACGCCGAAACCGACTCCGGGAACAAGGTCATCAGGACCGCCAGTGACACCTCGGCCCAGCGTTCGATCGCGCTGTCCAGCGACTCCGGGGACATGGAGGTCGCGACTCCCTGAAGTCCTCCACCGGCCCGCCGGTGATCTCGGCGACCGCCACACCGCCCCGCACGTACGCCCCGGAAGCGGGTTCCGCCCTCGAAGCACGCGGCATGACGCTGATCGAGCCGGTCGACCCTCAAGAGCAACCGGGCCAAGGCGATCGGCGCGACGCCGAGGTCCTGGTGCTATCTAGCGCCTAGAGGCTCTTAATCTCGCCGGGCTCCTTCGGGCCAGATCACCCGGACGGACATCTCCCGGCCCCGGGCCTCGGCCACCACGTCAGCGGTGCCGCCGTAGCCTCGGGCGGGCTGTCCGTCCCAGACGGCGAACAACACATCGGCGTCGTCGAGCATGCGCGCACTGGCCGTCATGTGGGACTCCGAGGTGGACTCCACGAAGTCCAGCCTGTGAGCCCGGACCGCCCGGCCCAGCAACTCGTCGTAAGCCGCATGGCACTCGCTCGGCAGCCCGTCTCGGTACGCCTTGGCCGGAATCACCGCCTTCCGTGCTCCGCCAAGGTCGAGTACCCGGCGAGCGAAAATCTGATCGGCTCCATCCGCCAAGTAGGACAATCCACTGATGTCCTGGAGGTACTCCGCGAGCGCCTCACAAATCGCCCGATCGACCAGTACGGCAGTCTTTTCCGGCAAGCCCCGGTGGCCGGAGACGGCGATGCGGATCATGATCCCCCTCAGAGCAGAGTGGCGTGAAGACGTTCGTCGAACGACCGAAGAGCGTTGGACGGCGGGCCGCCATAGGCACGGCCGTGCGGATGTTCACCGGTTCCGGCCATCCGGCGCTGAACGCTGTCCGAGAGGCCGTCAACGCCGTACGTATCCAGCCGCGCGGCACTGTGCAGCCGCTCACCAGCCTTCGGGCACGACTCGATGCGGCAGTGCGGTGATCAGGTATGCCTCTCCCGATCACCGCACTGCCCTCGGTGATCTGCTGCCCGACTTGATTCGCGATGCCCAGCTGGCCGCCTGGATGTACCGAGGCAAGCACCGGCGCACCGCCCAGGCACTGCTTGCGGAGACATATGGTCTGACTCAGACGTTCGTCGCTTACCAGCCCGCGCCGGACCTGCTGTGGCGGGTGGCCGACCGGGCGCTGACCGCCGCGCGGGAGTCAGAGGATCCGCTGGCGTTGTCGTGAGCGGTGTGGTTCCTCGTTCAGGCGCATCGAGAGGCCGCCGACTTCGATGCCGCGCATGAGATCAACGGGCAGGGAATGGCGGCCATCGAGTCGCACATGGACGAGCCGGGGTTGACGATCTGGAAGCGACTGCTATGGAACACAAACTCCACGGCAACGGTGCCGCGCGCCAGGTCGAGGCTTGAAGATCGCCACTCGAGCAGAGTGACCTGGGACAGTTCCTGACCGACGAATGGCTCTAGTCGTTCGTCGGAGCGTGACCACTCAGGCGTCAGCTCCAGCGACTCCCAGCCTGTGATCGCCGCTGTGATGTCTATAGCGTCCCAGCCGATTGACAGCTGTGCACGGGGTGATCTTCCACTCGGATCGCGGCTCGGAATACACCGCGGCCCGCTACCAGGAGCTATGCGGGCGCCTGGGCGTGGTTCAGTCCATGGGCCGCGTGGGCTGCGCGCTCGACAACGCAGCGGCCGAGGCGTTCAACAGCACCCTCAAGGTCGAGTACGTACACCGCCATCGGTTCCGCACCCGGGCCGAGGCCCGCCTGAAGATCGCCACCTGGATCGCCGACTTCTATAACACCAGCCAGCGGCACAGCGCCAACGACGGACTGCCGCCCATCACCTTCGAACGTCACATGATCGAGAAGAGACAAGCCTCATCGGCCCTGCTGAGGACCGCTGTGGCATAGACCCGTCTCCACGCTTTGAGGGGATTGACAGCTCGTCGAGCTTCTAGTGGCAGATCTCTGCCTGCATACCGTCGAAGTCCAGGACGACCGGGCAGTCGCAGCCGCGCCTGTACCCGTGGGTGCAGAACGCAGGCAACGAGGGCGTGGTGGAGTGCCGGGTCGAGATCGACGGCCAGGTGGTGCGGGAAGCGAAGAGCAGCGCCTCGTACGGCGTGTGCCAGGTGGCGGCCGACAAGCCCTGAATAGCGCAGCCCCACTGGTCGCAACCGGCGGGCAGAGCCCCGCTACGCCGATGCCGCCTCCGCGTCATAAGCTGCCTGCTCAGGGTTGGTCGGCGGTGGTGTTGGGTTCGGTGCGTTGGCCGACGAAGCTGCCCAGGCTGGGGATCGTGTAGATGAGCTTTTCGTCGCGTAGTCGCTGCATGGCTTTGCGGAGGGTACCGCGGGTACGTCGAACTCCTGCATGAGCTGCACCTCGGACAGTAGGTGCTTGAGCCGGTAGGTGCCGTCGCTGATGCGTTGGCGGAGGGTGTCGGCGATCTGCTCCCACCTGAAGCGATCGGGCTCGAACTCAATCACTCTCTAACCATAGGAATACCTGCACATACAGCTCGTTCCGGCCCATGTCTTGTCTTGTCATGGCATGGCATGGCATGGCATGGCATGGCATGGCGTGTGCGCAGCCGGACAAGGATGGCGGGCGACGGCTCGACGGGCAGGGTGTGCCGATCCCGGAGCACAGGGCAACCGTGCCGGTACCGGCGGCCAGGGCGACGGTCTCGACGGGAACAACTCCGGCGGTCGTCTGGACGCCGCTCACTGTGCCCGCCCGGTGGTCAAGGGCAGTCGCCAGCGCCCCCGTCAGCAACCGCGCGCCCCGGTTGCGCGCGGCGGTGACCAGGAGATCGGTCGCCGCGACCGGGTCGAATGCCGTATCTTCCGGGCGATGGATGGCCACGGCCGGGGGGTTGAGCAGGTGCGGTTCCAGCGCTCCGACATCGTCCGTGCGCGGCCCCGGGGTCTCGTCGAAGCCGTCCCAGCTGATTGAGCCCGACCAGCGGATCGACAATTCGGGAAGTTCCGTCTCCAGCCGCCGGTACTCGTCCAGTGCAGGGTAGCGCAGCGGCGCCGAGGGCAAGTCGCTGGTGACCGGTCGTCCGATCCAGGCGAAAGAAGCGCGGGTGGCGCCCGAACCAGGCAGGCCTGCATCGATCAACGTGACGGGTCGGCCGCGCCCGGCCAGGTGGTACGCCAGTGACTCCCCGAAGATGCCGGCGCCGACCACGACAATGCTGCGATCCGTCATTCCAGCGTTCTAGCAGGTGAGGCACTGCCGCGACACCGAGTATCGGCTACCTAACGCGACTCATCAGGCTCAACTGGTAACTCGACCTGTTGAGCGTGGTGATTTCGGTAATCAGTTGTGATCTTCGCGCTTTCGGGTGCGAGGATGGCATGAGCAAGGTCGCTCGAGCTGGTGATGCTCCGCGAGGTGCTCTTGGAGCAAGGTGTCGCGGAACTGGTAGTATGGTCCTTCTATGCGCAAGAGGCCCACCCGGTGGGCGTCCTCAAGGAAGCTCATGGTGCGCAGCGGCAGCCACCTTCTTGTGGCCAGTCGGGGAATCGTCAGATGGTACGCCAGCCACGCGTGGTGGCTTCCCAGGATGAGCCCGAAGATCAGGCCCACCAGTGTCCCTCCCACGACGGCGGTCGGAATAATCATGCCATGTCGCCACCCGATGTAGCTTGCGACAAGGCCGATCACGAGGCCGCTGGCGATCCGGATGAGCGTCAGGTGCATGTCATCCTTCCACGTTGAGCTGGGTGACCTCGCAGTGCTGTTTTCGGTGGCCTGCTCGACCCAACGCATTAGACCCACCGTGAACTCATATCCGAGCCCGCACACTAGCGCGAGGGTGATCGTGCCTTTCAGCTCTCCTTTGGTCTGCAGCCAGCCGACCATGGCACCCACAAGCACCACGCACAGAGCGTCTCCCATGGTGCCCATGAGGTAGGGAAGCCTGTTCTGGATATGGAAGTTCGCGTAGCCGGGCTGCTCCTTGAACCACGACCTGATTTTGAACCCCAACAAAACGCCGGAGGCGACGCCGACCGTCGTCCCGAGCGCGGGGTCTTGCAGGAGGCCGAGCGTCAATCCCACCACGAGGCCGCACAGGGCGGCGACTCCCCATGGGATCAGCAGGGAGTGCGGGTTGCAGGCCATCTGCCACCACGCCACATCGTGAGGGCTGCTGTCCTTCGAAGTATGACGGGACAGGTAAGCGAGCCAATCGCGGACCTGTCCGGCTTCGAGGGTATGGAGCGGGCGGAAGGGCTGTCCCGTATCGCCGTTGTGCGGATGCAAGTTGATCAGAGCGGGGATGAGCTCGTCACACAGGTGGTCACGGAGCGGCTGTGGATCTGCCATCTCACCGAGGCGCTGAAGTTCCTTGGCGTCCTTCGGGCCGGAGACGTAGACTTCGCGAACAAGCCAAAGCCCCAGGGGCTTCGAGGTGATCTCCGCGAGCGCAGGAGCCCTACCTTCCCTCAGCTCCGCCAGGATGTCACGCCAGGGGGCAGGAGGCTGCGGCGGATGCGGCTCCTCCAGGTAGAACGACTCCTCCAGGTAGTCGGCGACTGCTCCGGGGGGTAGAGGATCCGGCTCGATGACGGTCGCCGAGGCGAGAACATCCCCAGCTGACTTGGCAGCTTCGACGAACTCCTTGGTACGACACGTAACGATCAGCTGATGATCGGGGTCGTCCAGCCACGATCTCAGCGCCTTGAGCATCGTGGCTTCGTTGGGTGCCTCGTCCAGCGCATCCAAGACAGGCAGCACATCGCCGTGCGACGCGAGCGCCTGCGGAAGGTTCGGCGCGAGCCCTTGGGCGCGCAGCGCGGGATACTCCATCTCGAGATAGTCGGCGAGCCAGACCTGCAGTGGTACGTACTTGTCCTCTTCATTCTCACTGCCCCAATTATCAGCCTCAACGGTCCAGCCTGCGGCAGGCAGCAGAACCGGGACGGGACCCTCAGGCCCACGCGTTCCCATCAGTTCTGCAAGCAGTTGCAAAGCGAGCGTCGTCTTGCCGGCGCCTTGATCGCCAAGGATCACCAGGCGCTTGCACCGCAGTTTGCGGAATGCATCAGCCAGCATCGCGATGCGGTCCCCACGATTGGTGAGGGCGCCGGCATCCTCGGCGATCAGACTGGGATGGTCCTGCAACTCCTCCCGTTGGGTGGATCGCCAGGGAACCGGAATGAGTCTGGGGTCGTCCAGCAGCAGCAGTCGCATCGCGTCCTTCCACTGCTCGGTGATCTGGCGAGCGAGGATTTCCTTGGCCTCCCGGACGTCATCGGGCGTGGGATCGGCTGGAGACCGACGTGCACGCCGCCAGTGCGACAGCTTTCGCAATCCTCCGTCAGTGAGCATCACCACGCCGATCGCCGTGGACAGGAATGTCGGAATATCGAGAGCCGGTTGCTGCCACTTTTTCGTCGCCCACAGGAGGATCAGGCCCAGGAGTATAAGGCAGGCTCCCAGCATCGCTGATGATTTTGGCGTGAGCTTCTCTTTTCGTCCCATGTACCCATGATGCGCCTGGAGGGGGCCGGGTGTAACTAAAGGAGCTGCAACGCCCGGCTAATCGACAGAAAAGAAATTCGGCTCAATCAAAGCGATGTTAGATTTAGTGCTGCGGCTGTGCGGGATCTCTGCGTGCGACCGTCAGGTTCTGCGACTCCCGGGCGGCTGCTCGTCCGCGAGGGCCGGGGATGACGAGGTTACCCTCAGTGACAATCATGAACCGTTCCAGCCCGGGCACGATGGCGTGTACGGCGGTGATCTCTCCAGGAAGGATGGCCACCGTGCGGTGGTACAGCGGGTAGCGGTGCGAAGTCAGGGTGGCGATCACCTCTTGTAGTTGGACATGTGGAGGTCCTGAGGCGGATCCGGTGGGGATGAAGGGCATTGTCCAGGCTGTGCGCAGGTGATCTGTGAGGTCGAACCGTCCGCAGGCGAAGAGCGCCGGATAGGCGACGAGACCGGTCAGGTGAGCATGCGGCGAACGGGATGGCGGGGACGATTCTTCGCCCAAGCTGATCTGGAGGAACTCGGTGAGAGCGCGCCAGGCGGCATGGGTGGAGCTGAGAGAGGTGCCAACGCCGCGCCGGTGTGGACGGCCGGCTGTGGGAGGGCTGTAGGCCAGCATGGTAGGCACGCCGAGGTTCGTGGTGATGTCCAGAAGGTGGACTTGTGAGTTGGTAAGCCGCTCACAAGCCGTGAACGCGCGCGCCAGCCCGCTTGGCAGGGTGGCCGGGTCGATCACAGTGAGCCGGGTGGCGCCCTCGCCCAGGAATGACCTCGCGAGTAGCAGGGAGAAGGCGTCGCGTTCGATCACCTCATTGAGAGCGTGCAGAAGCGCCTCGGCGGCGGTAACGCCGATGGCCGAGCCGCTGTTGCAGCTGTAGCGCATCAATTCGCCATAATCACAGGTGTCCGAGGCTTTCTCGCGCAGGTGGCCCGCGTGGGACTCGACGTACCAGGGAGCGGAGAGAAAGACCGGTACCAGTACTGCTCGCTCTTCGGTGAGCGAGCGGTACGAGTGGCATGCCAGGCGCTGAGTCGGTCTTCTCGCGAGCAGGGCGACAGCGAGATCGCTGCTCAGGGGCCCGCGCGCGATCTCCAAGCAGTCCGCCTGCGTCACTGCCGTGGCGTCGAACAGGGCCGGGCCCGTCAGGTAATGCTCTAGGGCCTCGTACAACGCCCCTACGCGTGCTTCCGCGCCCCTTCCCTTGCCCGTCCCCGTGGCCATGGGCGGCCCAGTATCACTCAGGGTGAGCAATCGGCAAGACCACGCCGTCGGGTCGCTTCCTCGGCCGAGATCGGCAAATTCCGGCTCCATCTCGAGGCCGGCTAGGGCTGTCATCGCCCGTTGATCAGCCTCTAGGAGTGGTATCGAGCGCTCTACCCAGGCATTTCCTGGCACTTTCTGTACCCCGGTTCGGTCAGCTCGTCTAGCCATTCCTCCTCGAGGCATGTAAGCTCCTGGCGGCTTCTGGCGAGCGACTCCACCAACGTGTAATCTACTCCGAGGCCCATGATCTTGACCTCCTGTCATGAGGGCGCAAATAGGGACTTATTCCCTAGTTAACACGTCGTTGGAGAATTTGGCGACACATTCGCTCTAAAAGAATGGTGAACGTGATTTTCTCCGCGAGGGATTGTGTGCCTCGACCGCACGGTATGCCTCGTCAGTTCGCGGTATGCCCGCCGCAGAACACCTCCTTGACGAGCCCGTCCACCAGCTTCTGGAAGTCCTTTGCCGGGCCCCTGGTGACCTCGTCCACCCAGGTCACCGAGGCGGCCAGGTCTTCTTGCCGTCAGGTGAGCTGTACATCAGCGCCCCATAGCCGTGCGGGGGGCTGCCGTTGTGCTGGTAGACGGTGCCGCAGCCCGGGCCCAGGTCCTGCACGAACAGCCCGAGGCCGTAGCCCATCTTCGCGTGCGGCTTGCGCATCTCGGCCAGCAGCTGGGCCGGCAGGAGCTTGCCGCTGTTCAGCGCGGAGAAGAACGTGGCCAGATCCTGAGTGATCGAGATCGGGTCGCCGGCGCCGGCCAGCAGGGAGAGGTTCTGGCGCGAGATGTCGACCACCTTGTGCTGGCCGGCCTCCTCATACCGGTAGTAGCCGTGGGCGTGCGGCCCGGGCAGCTCGGTCCGATTGCCCGGGACCACGGTGTCCCGCATGCCGAGCGGCCGCAGGATCCGCCGCTGCATCTCCTCGGGGTAGGAGCGGCCGGTGACCTTCTCGAACAGCAGCAAGGCCAGCGTGTAGTTGGTGTTGGCGTAGTTCTGGTCCGTCCCCGGCTCGAACCGCGACGGCTTGGACAACGCCTGCCGTACCAGCTCCTCCGGTTGGTAGCTGCGGAACCGGTTGTCCAGCCACTCCTTGCCGGTGGCGGGGACGCCCGGCACGACCGTCCGGTCGTCGTAGTACCCGCCGGTGTAGTTGAACAACCCGCTGGTGTATTGCAGCAGCATCCGCACCGTGATCCGCAGGTCCAGCCCGAGCTCAGGCAGGTAGCCGGCCACTGGAGCGTCTAGCCCGACCTTGCCCTCGGCCACCAGTTGCAGCACCAGGGTCGCGGTGAAGGGCTTCATGACGCTGCCCGTCCAGAACGACCCGTTCTTCGGCGGCTTGGCGCTCTGGCCCAGCTTGCGTACCCCGGCGCTGCCGACCCACTCGCCCTGCTCATCGTGCACGCGCACCTGCACCCCGGCGAAACCGGCATTGACGATCGCCTGCGTGGCCTTCTACAGCTCCGGACGTTCCTGTTCGGGGTCTTCGCTGAACGCGTCGATACGGGAGAAGACGTCCCGTAGTTCGGTGAGGGGCATTGAGTTGCGTGGCGTACGTAGCTCGTACAGAAAGAAAAACACCACCCCCGCATGAAACACAGGGGTGGTGCAAGGGCAGGGAGGGAAGTCAGCCCTTCTCGGCCTCTCCGGTGGCCTGTTCCATGGCGTCCTCCGGGGAGGCCTCCAGGTCCTGTTCGGCGTCGGCGCCTGCCTGGGCGGACGCCTTGTCGAGGCGGACCCAGCTGGTCACGCTCTCCACCGCGAACAGTACGAACAGGTACGCCGTCAGTACCGCCAGCACCGGCGTCAGTACGCCCAGTGCCGCGCCGACCCCGATGATCAGCAGGCGTAGCTCCCAGCCGAGCCCCGCGTGGAAGACCCAGGCGGGCGGCCAGATGCTCTGCCGCGTCCGGTAGACGGTGTCGTACGTGTGGTAGCCCACCACGTACACGAGCACGAACAGCAGCCACTTCGGTACGTCGGCCGCCAGCCCCACCGCGATGATCGTGAGGAACTCGGCGCCGCGCAGCAGCGGTGGGGTAAGCCAGTCGAGGCGGCCCAGGTGGTCGCGGGGCGCGGTCGGGAGGACCAGCAGGAGGACGATCAGCGGCGGCAGGAGCAGGATCGGGCCCGGCTTCAGTACGCCGGTGACCGTCACGGCCACCACCGCCAGCAGGGCGACGAAGGTGGCCGGGACCGGCGGGATGCCCTTGCCGATGCGGCCCGCCAGCGCGTGTACGAGGGGGCCGTCGTCGCGGTAGGCGAGTAGGCGGGCGGTCTGGATGCGGCGGCGTTCCTCGTCGGGATCCGGCGTGGGGGTAGCTGCGGCCAGTGGTGCGGTGATCATGCGAGCGACCTCATGAGGCGTCCGGTGAGGGTGTAGGCGGCGGCGACGGAGCCCCAGATCACCAGGGTGAGGAAGGTGATGCGGGCGTCGAAGAGGGCGGCGGTGATCGCGATGGCCGCGAACCGCTCGCCGATGGGGAAGACGATCATCTTACGCGCCCAGTGCACCGCTCGGAACCGCCCGGCGCGGGTCCACATCTTGAGCACGCCGCGGATGCCCTGACTGCGCTCCACCTTACGACGTTCCAGCGCCTTGCGCAGGGCGCGGTCGTCGGGGGCGTCCAGGGGAAGCGTGGGCAGCTGGGCGGGCGGTTTGCGGCGGTTGGAGACACCGAAGGAGAAGTCGAGCAGGTGGCGGGTGGACTGCAGGCCGAGCGCCGCCAGCGCGAGAATCCAGATGTCATCGCCGTTGCCCGAGACGACCCAGCCGATGGCCAGGCCGGCGAAGACGACGTATTCCTTGAAGCGGTCGAAGGTGGCGTCGAGCCACGCGCCGAGCACGCCGAACTTACGGGCGTAGCGGGCGACCTGGCCGTCGACGCAGTCGAAGACGAAGGCGAAGTAGATCAGCACGCCGCCCGCCACCATCCACGGCCGGGCGCCGGTGGCGAAGCAGGCCGCGGCGAGCACGCCGAGCGTGATCGAGATCAGCGTCACCTGGTTGGGCGTCAGGCCGCGACGGGCGGCCCAGCGGGCGATGAAGCGGGAGTAGGTGGAGACAAAATAGGTGGTGAAGAAGCCATCCGCACCCTTGACCGCGTTGTTGAGTCTGGCCCGGTCCTCGTCGATGCCGGACATCTCGGTGCCGGCCTCGTTGACCTCCTCCTGGGTGGTGACCCGGCGGTAGAAGAGGTCGCGGCGGCCGCGGATGCCGACGGACACGCCCTTGCGGACCAGGCCGAAGACGATCAGCTGGATCAGGTCGTCGTCGGCGCCGAACGAACCGGCCATGTCGGCGAGCTCGCGGCAGGTCTCCGCCAGCATGGGAGCGTTGCGCGCGCTCACGTGGAGGGGGCCGAGCAGCGCCGTGTTGGGCCTGGTCACGGCGTGGTTGGCGGTGCCGACGGAGATGATGCGGGACTTGCCCGCGCGTGCGCGGACGGGCAGCCCTTCGAGCCTGTTGAGCCCGATCTCGGGCTCCGCCTCGTCGATCGGGACGATCTCCTCTTGCGCCTGGTCGACCACGTCCGGGCGCGGCTCCTTGGCGACGAGGGCCAGCGCGCCGCGCTTGGCCTTGGTGATCTGGTAGATCAGCTCGTCGTGGACGATCGAGTTGTCCGGGATCAGGAACAGGTTCTCCGTTGCGGACTCGGCTACGTCGGCCAGCGCGCGCAGAGCGGAGGCCACGTCGCCGGGCTCGATCGTGGCCGGCTGCGGATCCAGGGAGAGGATCTGGCTGCGCAGCCGTTCGGCCACGGTGGGATTGCCAGGCAGCGCGGCCAGCCTCAGGCCGGTCGGAGCGGTGTCGGGGCCGGGCGAAGAGCCCAGCAGGACCACGCGGGTCATGACTCCCTTTCGAGGCGGTTGCGGGGGGTTGAACAACGGGTAGAGCGGGGACGGACGTCAAAGTCTAGTGAGGGTTGCGCAAAGTCGCTCCATCCGCGCTCTGCGAAGCCGTTCCAGCCGGGCTTCGCGCCACCGTTCCACCCGGGCTTCGCGAAGCCACTCCACCCGAGCATGACCTTGGCGCGCCATAGGATGGGCGAGTGAGTCTCTATCGTGACGAAGGCGTGGTTCTGCGCACGCAGAAGCTCGGTGAGGCCGATCGCATCGTCACCATCCTGGCCAAGCGCACCGGCAAGGTCCGCGCCGTGGCCAAGGGCGTGCGCCGCACCACCTCGCGCTTCGGGGCCAGGCTGGAGCCGTTCACCCACGTCGACCTGCAGCTGCACACCGGCCGCACGCTCGACGTCGTCACGCAGGCGGAGACCATCAGGCCCTACGGCGAGGCGCTGGCGATCGACTATCCCCGCTACACCGCGGGCACGGCGATGCTGGAGACCGCCGACCGGCTCACGCAGGGCGAGAAGGAGCCGGCGCTGCGGCAGTTCCTGCTGCTGGTGGGCGGGCTGCGTACGCTGGCCGACGGCGAGCACGAGGCCAGGCTGGTGCTCGACGCCTATTTCCTGCGCTCCCTGGCGGTCGCCGGCTACGCCCCCGCGCTGGACGCGTGCGCCCGGTGCCAGGCTCCGGCGATCAGGGCGTTCGCCATCGTGGCCGGTGGCGTGGTGTGCGGGGCGTGCAAACCGTCCGGATCGGTGGTGCCCGCGGGGGAGACGATCGGGCTCATGACCGCGCTGCTGCGCGGCGACTGGGCCACGGCCGACGCGTCGCAGTCACGGCATCGCGGCGAGTGCAGCGGCCTCGTCGCCGCATACCTCCAATGGCACCTCGAGCACGGAATACGCTCTCTCCGACACGTCGAAAGGGAGCCTGCGTGAATGTCCGACCCCCGACCCCGCATCCGTCCGGCGCGGTTCCGCCGCCGATTCCGCGTGACCTGGTGCCCAAGCATGTGGCCATCATCATGGACGGCAACGGCCGCTGGGCCAAGGCCCGCGGGTTGCCGCGCACCGAAGGGCACAAGGCCGGCGAGGCGTCGCTGTTCGACGTTATTGAGGGTGCCCTGGAGCTGGGCATTCCCTACCTCTCCGCGTACGCCTTCTCCACGGAGAACTGGAAACGCTCGCCCGACGAGGTCCGCTTCCTCATGGGCTTCAACCGCGACGTCATCCGCCGCCGCCGTGACGAGTTGCACGCGATGGGTGTACGGGTGCGCTGGGCGGGCAAGCCGGGCCGCCTGTGGAAGAGCGTGATCTCCGAGCTGCAGACCGCCGAGGAGCTGACCAAGGACAACCGCAAGCTGACGTTGCAGTTCTGCGTCAACTACGGCGGCCAGGCGGAGATCGTCGAGGCGGCGCTACGGCTGGCCGATGACATCGCGGCGGGCCGGGTCAAGCCGTCGAAGGTCAACGAGAAGGTCTTCGCCCGTTATCTGGACGAGCCGGAGATCCCGGAGGTCGACCTGTTCGTACGGTCGTCGGGGGAGCAGCGGTTCTCCAACTTCCTGCTGTGGCAGTCGGCCTACGCCGAGATGGTGTTCCTCGACCGGCTCTGGCCGGACTTCGACCGCCGCGATCTCTGGGAGGCGTGCGAGACCTTCGCCAAGCGCGACAGGCGCTACGGCGGGGCGATCCCCAACCAGATCCCCAACCAGGTCTAGACGATCCAGCCAGGGCGCGTGGTGACCTCACCCCCGAGTCAGGAGAAGCGATCCAGCCCGGTGAGTTCGCTGGAGAGCGCCCAGAGCCGGGATGCGGAGTCGGGATCGACCGCCCACGGCTTGACACCGCCGATGAGCATGTCATCGGTGATCGCGGGCTCTGCGACGTCGCAGTCCTGGCAGTAGGCGCCGCCGTGCTCGTCGAGCAGGGGCGAGGTGGCCGCCCATACGGCCGTCGCCGCGCCCTGGGCTGGAGTCTTGAAACCGTCGGCGTGCCGGCCGTCCCGGGTGATCCAGCCCTGGGCGATCTGCTCTTCTTGGGGGATGCGCCGTTGCAGTTCAGTGAGGATGCTGCCGGGGTGCACCGCGAAGGCATGCACGCCACTGGCCGCGCCGAGGGTGTCGAGGTGGACGGCGAACAAGGCGTTGGCCGTCTTGGACTGCCCGTAGGCCGACCAATGGTCGTAGCCGTGGCGGAAGTGCGGGTCGTCCCAGCGGATGTCGGACAGGAAGTGCCCGGACGAGGCCACGGACACCACTCGTGCCCCGGTGGGGGACAGCGCCGGGCGCAGCCGGTTGACCAGAGCGAAGTGACCGAGGTGGTTGATGGCGAAGTGCGCTTCCCAACCGGAAGCGATGAGCCTGTGCGGGTAGGCCATGACGCCCGCGTTGTTGATGAGGATGTCGAGGGTGCGGCCGGTTTCCAGGAACCGGTGGCTGAACGTCCGGATGCTGTCGGCGTCCGACAGGTCGAGCTCGTGCACCTCCGTTCGCGGGACGCCGGACAGCGCCTGCCTCGCCACCGCAGGACGGCGGGCGGGCACGATGACGTGTGCCCCGGCGCGGACCAGCGCGCTTGTGGCCTCCAGGCCGAGTCCCGAGTAACCGCCGGTGACCAGGACGTTCTTGCCGGATAGCTGGATACCGGCTAGAACGTCGTTCGCGGTGCTGTGCGCGTCGAATCCCGAACCGATCTTGTGTTGCGTGATTGCCATGCCTCGAACGTTAGAATCTAGACTGCAATCTAGGTCAAGCTAGGCGGAACGGCATGAGTAAGAACGCAACTGGAGACGGGCTTTCCATCGGCGACGTCGCGAAGGCGACCGGGCTGGGTGTGCACGCGCTGCGGTTCTTCGAACGGGAGGAGCTCTTCCTCCGCCCGATCCCGCGCACAGCCGGGGGGCAGCGGGTCTATGACCCGGAGGATGTGGAGTGGCTCCTGCTGTGCAACCGGCTGCGGGACTCCGGCATGCCCATCGCCGGCGTGAAGAGGTTCGCCCGGCTGGTTCGATCAGGTCCGGGCAACGAGCCGGAGCGGCTCGCGCTCTTGGAGGAGCATGAGAGAACCGTCCGGGACAAGATCGCCGACTTGACGGCGAGCCTGGAGATCATCCATGGCAAGGTCCTCACCTATCGCAAGCATGTCGAGGACGGAACCGCGGCCGGACTCTGGTCGCCGACGCCGTCTCCGTAGGCGTGGTCAAGATGCACCCGCTGTGTGCGCGTCGGTTGCACGCACGAGGTCGGGCAGCGCGGCCGTCCCCTGCAGTTACCAGATCACATTTCATGACAAGTCGTGTCTTGTTATGGTCGGGCCCTTGCAAAGCTGACACGTTCTCTTCACTCTTCTCCCCATAGGCGTAAAGATCAGCTCTACTCCATGGCGTGAAGGAGAGCGTGTGCCGTCCACCCCCCATTGGCGTGCGATCTTGATCGCGGTCGCCGCCGCTGTCACCCTCATCCTCCCCCAGGGCGTGGCCCAAGCCGCGCCCGATCCGGGAAAGATCAATCAATCCGTCCAGGCCGACCTGGCAGCGGACGGAAAGGCCACCTTCTGGGTACGCCTGAAGGGCACCGCCGACCTCAGCGGCGCCCGCCGGGCCACGACCAAGGACGACAAGGCCGAGCAGGTCTTCGAGGCCAAGACCGCCAAGGCCGGCAGCTCGCAGGCGGCCCTGCGCAAGCTTCTGGACTCCCACAAGGCCGACTACACCCCGTACTGGATCGTCAACGCCGTCAGAGTGACCGCCGACCCCAAGCTGGCGGCCGAGATCGCCAACCTGCCGGAAGTGGACCGGATCGACCCCGTACGGACCGTGTCGCTGCCGAAGCCGGCGCCCGGCAAGGCCGAGGCGAAGGTCAACGCCGTCGAGTGGAACATCGACCGCGTCAACGCCCCGCGCGTCTGGAACGAGCTCGGCGACCGCGGCGAGGGCATCGTGGTCGGCACCATCGACTCCGGCGCCCAGTTCGACCACCCCGAGCTGGCCGCCGCCTACCGCGGCCGGAGCCCTGACGGCTCCGTCGACCACAATTACAACTGGTTCGACCCGGCGCACATCTGCCCGAGCGCGGCGCCCTGCGACAACCTCGGGCACGGCACGCACGTCATGGGCACCATGGTCGGCGTCAACGGCATCGGGGTGGCGCCCGGCGCCAAGTGGATCGCCGCCAAGGGCTGTGAGGTCAACACCTGCACGGACGCCTCGCTGCTCGCCGCCGGCCAGTGGATGCTCGCCCCCACCGACCTGAACGGCGCCAACCCGCGCCCCGACCTGGCCCCCGACATCGTCAACAACTCCTGGGGCGGCGTGGGCTTCGACCCCTGGTACAAGGAGATCGTCGACGCGTGGGTCGCCGCCGGCATCTTCCCGGCCTTCGCCAACGGCAACGAGGGGCCCGCCTGCCGGACCAGCGGCTCGCCCGGCCAGTACGTGAACAGCTACAGCGCGGGCGGCTTCGACGTCAACAACGTCCTGTACGCCCGCTCCAGCAAGGGCGAGGGAGAGAACGGCGAGATCAAGCCGAACCTGGCCGCCCCCGCCGTGGACGTCCGCTCGTCGGTGCCCGGCAACGGCTACGACAGCTACACGGGCACGTCGATGGCCTCGCCGCACCTGGCCGCGACGGTGGCGCTGATCTGGTCGGCGTCGCCGGGGCTCCAGGGTGACGTGGCCGCCACCCGGCCGCTGCTCGACAGCACCGCGATCGACGTCAACGACACCAGTTGCGGCGGCACCGCCGCCGACAACAACGTCTGGGGCGAGGGCCGCCTGGACGCCTTCGCCGCGGTGTCCGCCGCGCCGCGCGGGGGTCTCGGCGACCTCAAGGGTACGGTCACCGCCGCGGGCAGCCCGGTGTCCGGTGCCACGGTCACCCTGTCCGGGCCGCTGAGCCGTACGGTGGTCACCGGTACGGACGGGACGTACGCCGTCCCGCGCCTGCTGCCGGGCGACTACCAGATCGCCACGGAGAAGTTCGGCTACGACAAGGGCAGCGCGACGGCGACGATCGCGGCCGACCAGAGCACCACCGCCGACGTGGTGATGACCCAGAAGGCCACGGGCGTGGTGACCGGCACGATCACCACGGCGGGCACGCCGGAGCCGGGCGCCAAGGTCGAGGCGGCCGGCACGCCCGTCAGCGCGGTCACCGACGC
This sequence comes from Nonomuraea sp. NPDC048901, assembly GCF_040649695.1. Taxonomy (NCBI): domain Bacteria; kingdom Bacillati; phylum Actinomycetota; class Actinomycetes; order Streptosporangiales; family Streptosporangiaceae; genus Nonomuraea; species Nonomuraea sp. NPDC048901. The sequence goes on from NZ_JBEZFW010000006.1 coordinate 481,577, forward strand.
CGCCGGCCGTTACCGGATGTCGCTGCCGAACGGCGCCTACGACCTCACGATCACTCCGGCCTCCCGCTGCGCCAGCAGCGCCACGGCGTCCGTCACGGTGGCCGGGGACGTGACCAAGGACGTCGAGCTGCCGTTGCGCGGCGACGACTTCGGCTACACCTGCCGCAGCGCCGCCGCCCCGTACGTCGCGGGCACCGACAAGCTCGCGCTCTCGGGCGACGACGAGGCGCAGCAGGTGACGCTGCCGTTCCCGGTCCCGTTCTACGGGGTGGGGCAGAGCAAGGCGTGGATCAGCACCAACGGGTTCGCCACCTTCGCCACCGACAAGGTCGTCACCGGCAGCAACGGCAAGCTGCCCAGCGCTGGTACGCCCAACAACGCCGTCTACCCGTACTGGGACGACCTGGTGGTGGACGCCGACAGCGGCGTCTACACCGGTGTCACGGGGACGGCGCCGCACCGCCAGTTCGTGATCGAGTGGCGCAACGCGAAGTTCTACTCGGCCACCGATCAGCGCGTCTCGTTCGCCGCCCTGCTGGGCGAGGACGGCACGATGAGCTACCGCTACAAGGACATCGAGAGCGAGCGCGACAAGGGCACCAGCGCCACGATCGGCATCGAGAACGCGACGGGCACCGACGCGCTCCAGTACGCCAACGAGGAGGCCGCGCTGTCCACCGGGCAGGGCCTGACGTTCATCGCGAGCAGGCACGGCCTGGTGACCGGCACCGTCACCGACGCCAACGACGGCAAGCCGCTGGCGGGCGCGACGGTCAAGGTGGGCGACGTGGCCACCTACACCACCGGCGAGGACGGCGCCTTCTACGGGCAGGTCCTGGCCGGTGACTATGAGGTGGTGGTGTCGAAGGAGAACTACGGCACCTTCACCAAGACCGTCACGATCGCGCCGACGACGGTCACCAGGATCGACACCGCGCTGGTCACCGGCCGGGTCAGCCCCTCGGTCAGCGAGCTGACCGTGGTGATGCCCACGAACGCCGCCAGGACCCGCACGATGGAGCTGACCAACCTCGGCTCGCCCACGGCGTACACCGTCACCACCGACCCGGCGCAGAGCTGGATCGGCGTCACACCGACGGCGGGCGATCTGGCCAAGGGGCAGGCGGTCACGCTGAAGGTCAGCGTGTCCAGCACCGGCGTCCAGCCGGGCACGTACCGCTCGGGCAAGCTGATCGTGAAGTCGGCCAGCGGGCGGCAGCCGATCATCGAGGTCACGGTGACGGTCGTGGTGCCCAAGCTCCAGGTGGCTCTGGAGGCCGGCGGCACCAAGGCCGTGACGGACACCGCCGGTGACGCGTGGACGGCCGACAAGAAGTACAGCACCGGCGGCTACGGGTATATCGCCACCTCGACCCGTACGACCACCTCGTCCAAGGCCATCAAGGGCACCGACGACCAGGCGCTGTTCAAGTCGGCCCGCGAAGGGATGCTGGAATACCGCTTCGACAACGTGCCGGCCGGGACGTACACCGTCGAGCTGGACTTCGCCGACGTCAAGTCGACGCAGATCGGCCGCCGGGTCTTCGACGTCCTCGTCGAGGGCCAGCTCGCGATCCCGGCGCTGGACCTGGCGCTGGAGGCGGGCACGTACACGGCCGTCAGCAGGCAGTACACGGTGAAGGTCACCGACGGCCAGCTCAACGTCCGCTTCGCCACGCGGCAGGGCATGACGATCGTCAACGCCATCCGCATCTCGGAGCGGCCCGACAAGGCCTCGTGAAACAGCCAGAATGACCCGGGCCCGCCTCTAAGGCGGGCCCGGGAGGCTTTTCAGGGCGTCTGCAGTATCGCAGGTTCGCCTTCATGGTGAAGGGCGATCGTCCATAGCCGGGGAGGCCAGGGGCAGGGTGACCGCGACCTCGAAACCGCCTGTCGGCTTCGGCCCGGCCGTGACCGTTCCCCCGTAGAGCTTGACGCGTTCGCGCATGCCGATCAGGCCGTGACCATCACCGTCCGGGGTGACGGCCGGCCCGCTGCCGTCGTCGGTGACGCGCAGCTCCAGCTCGGCGCCGTAATGGAGCGAGACCGTCGCCGTCGCCGGGCCCGCGTGCTTCAGCACGTTGGTGAGGGATTCCTGGACGATCCGGTAGGCACACAGGTCGATTCCTGGAGGTAACGGGCGTACGGCGCCGGTGATCGACATCTTCACCGGCAGGCCGGCCGAGTTCACCCGTTCCACCAGCTGTTCGAGCCGTTGCAGACCGGGTGCCGGGTCGTAGCCATCCGTGTCGTCGCTCGCTTCTATGCGCAGGACGGACAGCAGTCGTCTCATCTCGCCCATGGCCTCGCTGCCGGTGTCGGCGATGGTGGTGAGCGCGCCGCGCGCCGTGGCGGGGTCGGTGCCGAAGACGTACCGGGCGAGTCCCGCCTGGATCACGATGACCGACATGTGGTGGGCGACCACGTCGTGCAGTTCGCGGGCGATGCGCACCCGTTCCTCGGTGACGGCGCGCCGCGCCTTGTCCTCCTGCTCCTGGCGCAGCCGTCCGGTGAGGTGGGCCAGCTGCTTGTTGCGTTCGACCAGCATCCGGGTGCTGTTGCCGAACGTCCAGGCGACGGCGACCATGATGCTCACCTGCAGGACGTTCGGCCAGGCGAAGTCGGGCGGGGCGAGGAACGCGGCGTGCCACCAGACGGCCGTCATGGGAAGCACGCAGGGGAGCGAGACGGCCGGACGCCACCGACTGGCCACGGTGTACAGCGCCAGCAGCGGCGCCACTTCGTTGAACCTGGAGTCGTAACCCGCCAGGTGGAAGACGAACGCCGCGGCGCAGGAGATCGCCAGCACGGTGAGGGACGCGCGCCGCCGCCAGGCCAGTACGAGGTTGGTCACCAGCGTCAATCCCACGCCGACGGCGTCCAGGGGACGCTCCGCGTAACCCGCCTCGGTCCCGCCCACGGAGAACAGGAACGTCAAGGTGATGGCGGCGACCGCCGCGCCGAAAGCCAGGTCGACGATGAAAGGGTTCATCGCGGCCAGCCGTCTGAGGGACGACAGCAGCTTTACCCGCATCAGCGCATGTTAGCCGCGATCTCCGCGCGCCGCTGGACGGCTTGGGCGCGGACCATCCGCGCGTACAGGCCGTGCCGGTCGCCGAGCAGTTCCGGAGGCGTGCCCGACTCGGCCACGCGTCCGCCGTCCAGTACGACGACCGTGTCGAACGCGTCCAGGCCCCCGAACCGATGGGTGATCATCACCGTCGTCAGCCCCCTGCGGCGCCGCAGAACCGCGTGGACGACCTCGCGTTCGGCCAGCGGGTCGAGCGCGGACGTCGCCTCGTCCAGGACCAGGACGGGCGCGTCGCTCAGGAGCGCGCGGGCGAGGGCGAGGCGCTGGCGTTCGCCGCCGGAGAACAGCGCCCCGCGCTCGCCGACCACGGAGTCGTAGCCGTCGGGCAGGGCCATGATCCGCTCGTGCATCCTGGTGGTCGTGCAGGCCGCGACCAGGTCGTCCAGGCCGGCGTCGGGGGCGGCGTAGCGGAGGTTGTCGGCGATGGAGCCCTGGAAGAGCAGCGCCTCCTGTGGGGCCAGGCAGACGCGCCCGCCGGTCCGTACGGAGCCCTCCGCCGGTTCGTACAGACCGGCGAGCAGGTGGCCGAGCGTCGTCTTGCCCGATCCGTTCGGGCCGACGATCAGGGTGGCGGAGGCGGCGGGCAGGTCGAGGGTCACCTCGCGGAGCGCCCACCGGGTCTCGCCCTGCGGCCCCGCGTAGGCGTACGAGGCGCCCGCGACGCTCACCTCACCCGCCCCTGCTCCCCCCACGGGAGGGGGCGATTCCGGCGGCAGGTCCAGGTACTCGAAGACCCGCTCGAAGGCCGCCTGGGCGGTGCGGAACTCCGTCGAGATGTGCAGGATCTGCCAGAGCGGCTGGTAGAGCCTCGACTGCAGGACCACGAACGCCATGAGCGTGCCGGGCGTGATCCCGTCCATGAGCCCGGCCGCGACGAACACGATGTACGGAGTCAGGACGAAGAAGATGTGCCCCGCGCTCAGCACCGACTGAGCGGCCAGGCTCGCGCGGACGCCCAGCCCGGCCAGCCGTTCGCTCTCCGCGGCGAACACCGCGGCCTCGTGGCCGTCGCGCCCGTGCACCCGGGCGAGCGTGATGCCGCCCAGGGAGAGGCGTTCGGCGGCGATGGAGGCGATCTCCGCGCGGGCGCGCTGGCCGGCGGCGGAGAGGATCTTGAGCGCGCGTCCCGAACGGGCGGTGACCCACAGGATGGCCGGCGCCAGGCAGAGGGTGACCGCCGCGAGCCGCCACGACAGCGAGAACATCGCCCCCAGCGCGAACAGGAACCCGAGCAGGCTGCCGAGCAGGCTGGGCAGCGTGTCCTTGATCGCGTCCTCGATCTGGTCGGTGTCGTTGGCCAGCCTCGACTGGATCTCGCCGCTCCGGGCGGCGGCGAAGAAGCCCAGCGGCATCCGCTGCAGGTGGCCGAACAGCCGCGTACGCAAGGAGTGGATGACCCGCTGGGCCATCCGGGCCGAGATCCACGCCTGGGCCAGGTCGACGCCCGCCGCCCCGGCCGCGACGACCGCCGCGAGAGCGGCGATCAGGGCCAGCAGGCCGGGCCGCGGGCCGCCCGCGCCGAACAGGGCGCGGTCGAAGACGACCTGGGTCAGCAGCGGCACGGCCGCGTTCAGCGCGGAGAAGATCGCGACCAGCAGCACGACGAGCAGGACGGCGCGGCGATACGGCGCGAACAGCCGGATGATCCTGCGGGTCGTCACGACGCCTGCCCTCTCGGAGATCTGGAAACGGCGTGCGGCCGATGCCAAGCCGCACGCCGTTATCTTCATCAGTTGGTGTCGGTGCAACCCGGGTGCTTGATGCAGTTGCTCAGCAGCGCCGACTCCGAGGTGCTCGGCTCACGCTCCTGCAGGTTCTGCAGGTCCTGAACGTCGAAAGACATGTTCTCCCCCTCTCTCTGGTTCCGTTCCTTCGGGTATCACCGCGCTCGAAGCGCGGTGAGCTCATGGGCTGGGCGGCCGATGACGTCGTCGAGCGTCCACAGGCGCGGATGTCCGTGACGCAGGCGCAGCAGGAAGGCGAGGACGCCCGCGGCCCCGCCCAGGTAGCTCGGCAGGATCCGGCCCAGGCGGTCGGGCACGTGCAGCTTGCCCGCGCGCCTGACGGCCCGCGCGGTCAGGCAGATGGCCAGATCCTCCGCCCATCGGTGGTACCGCTCGTCTCCGGTGAATTCGGCCATGTCGAGCAGGAAGTCGCCTTCGCCCGGCAGGCCGTGGCACAGCACCGAGCCCGACTGCCACCTCGTCCGGTGTACGGCGACCGCCGCCTGTTCGGCGAGCTCCAGCGCGATCGGGTCGCCGGTGGCGTGCCAGTAGCGGATGAGGAACGAGCCGACGCCCGACGATCCGCTGCACCAGTGGGGGCGGCGCGGCCGTACGGACTCGGGCTCGTCGCGCCGGTACGGCCACCAGGCCGCACCCCGTTCGACATCGGCGTGCGCGTAGAACGTGTGGGCCACCTCGCGCACGGTCTCCAGCCACTCCGCCTGGCCGAAGGCGACGCCTCCGTAGAGCAGGGCGGTGCCGATTCCCGCCAGGCCATGGGCGAAGCCGAAGTGATTGGTGCCGGCGAGGCTGGAGTCATGGGAGGCCGGTGTCAGCCATTGCGGGCGCCCGTCCAACGAGGACCGCGCGTCGTGCAGGTTCTGGAACATCCGCGCGGCCCGCTCGCGCAGCGCGGCGTCGTCCGCGCGGATGGCCAGGCGCAGGGTGGCCATCGCGCACCCGGCCAGGCCGTGGGTCATGTCGGGGCTGGGATGGTCGGTCGGCAGCCGGTACGCGGCCCGCACCGCGAAGTCCCTCGACTCCGCGTCCCGCGCCGCCTCGTACAACGCCCAGAGGGCGCCGGATCGCCCGGCGTAGAGGCCGGACGGCCAGACGTCCTCCTCGGCGAGGCGGCGGCGGAGCCAGCGCGAGACGGTGCCGGCCTGTTCGGGTGGGAGGACCGGGAGGATGCCGGCCGCGCCGGCGCTCACCGCGCAGGGGTCGGCTTCGAGCCCATAGGTGATGTTGGGCCAGGGGGACGGGCTGTCGGCGCGGTCGTCCATGGTCTCGGCCAGCCAGGCGAGCCCGTCGGCGACCAGGTCGTCCGCGCTCACGCGAGACGGAAGAACGCGTCGCGCGAGGGGCTCTCGGAGCTCGGCCAGGAAGCGCGCGCAGGCGTCGAGCGTCCAGCGGTCCTCGGGTTCGGCGAGCAGGCCCGCCACCATGGGCCGGAGCGCCGCCAGAGCGGGGTTGCCCTCGGCGACCCTGGCCAGGAGGTCGCCGGCGCGGACGCCCCAAGCCGGGCCGGCCTCCTCGTCCTCCGCCAGGCCGAGCTCGGCGCCGACCGCGAGGAAGTACACCAGCGCGCCGAGGCTGTAGAGATCCGCCGCCGCCGTGGGCGCCTGGCGGAAGGCTCCGGAGTACGGCGCCAGCTCCGGCGCGAGATAGCCGGAGGTGCCGCCGATCATGACGGTGCTGTCCCGCTTGGCCGCGTACTCGAGGTCGACGAGCCGGATCTGGCCGTCGGGCAGGATCATGACGTTGCCGGGGGAGAGGTCCCGGAAGACGTAGCCCTGCTCATGCACCTTCTGCAGCAGGCCGACCAGGCGTGCGACGACCGGTATGACCTGCTCGGCCGGGCAGCCGAAGCCGTCCCGGCCGAGAGGCGTCGCGTGCGCCTCCGTCCATCGGTGCGCGGTGTGGCCGGGCACCAGCTCCTCCGCGAGGAAGGCGTGGCCGCCCTGTTCGAAGAAGTCCACGACGGCCGGCACGCCACCGGTGGCGGCGAGGTCGTCGAGAGCCGAACGTTCGAGAGCCAGCCGGTCCTTGGCGTCCCGGCCGCTGAGGTCGGAGGAGGCATGCGGGCGACCCTCCTTGATGACGACCTCGCGGCCGGTCTTCGTGTCTTCGGCGATGTACACGCCGCCCCTGTTGGCGTGTCTGATCGCCTCCCGCACCACGAACCGGTCGTTGAGCATGACCGCGGACGTCCCTTTTGCGGTCTTTTTTGGTGGTTCAGGGAAAGGGCAGGCCGCGAAGCTCGGCGGGGTGAAGGAGGCCGCCCGTTCGTCGCGGACCAGTTGTCCTCCCGGAGCGCGCAGTCGTACCTCGTAGAACCCGTCGTTGCCCAGCGTCCGGTGCCCGGAGAAGGCGCCATAGCGGTAGTGGACGAGGCCGCCCGCGCGGTAGGGCCGGTCGGAGAGGATCGCCGGGCCAGGCAGTCCCCTGGTGGCCTCGTCGAGGAGGGCGGCCAGGCGGACAGATTCGGCGTCACTGGTCGGGTAGGCGGTCACGAACTTGCCCGCCTGCGCCCGCGCGCAATGCGGGGCGAGCAGCTCCCAGTAGTCGCCTAGCCGGTCGGGGAACTTGAAGGCGCATCCCGCCTCGATGAGCACCCGGGCGACCTGGGCCAGTACGAAGGGAGCCGACAGCATCGTGGCGGAGACGTGCAGCTTCCATCCCTGATCGGGCATCGGATAGCCGTCGGGAGTGACCCGGCACCAGAAATCGGCCGCCTCGATCGCCCAGCCGCCCTCGCCGGACCGGGCCAGCTCGTCGGTCACGAGGTCGCGCAGAATGGTCGCGTCCGCCCCCATGGCACTACCTCCCGAAGTCCGGCGCCGCTCGTGGAGCGCTCCATAGGAGGGTGGCCGACGGGTCTTGCATTTCGCTGACAGGGGCTGTCGGCGCCTGACTGATCGTCAGATGGGCGGCGAGCGACGCCGCGGGTTTCAGCCCAAGAACATCGGGGTCAGCCCAGGAACTTCGCGGTCGTCGCCACGAACCGGTCGGCGTTGTCGACCCACGGGAAGTGGCCCGCTCGCGGTTGAACGACGAACTCGGCGTCGGGGAACAGCCCGGCGTACTCGGCCACGACGCTCGGGGGCGTGTTCAGGTCGACCTCGCCGGCCAGCAGCAGCACCGGCGCGTCGAAGGCGGCCAGTGCCGCGCGGGTGGCGGCCGGGTCGTAGACGCCCTCGGCGCCGAAGGCGGCGGCGGCCTCGTCGTTTCGATGACCCTCCTGAGCGGCGTGGTGGGCCTGCGCGGCCGCGTCCCACCGGCCGTAGAAGAAGGGGTCGATGGCCGTCCAGCTGTCGTCGGTGGCCTTGCCGCCCATGATCGCCTCAAGGGCCGCGAAGGCGGCCGCGAACCAGGGCTCCTCCTCGCGCAGCCGCGCGACCTCCAGCCGGGCCTCACCGGTGACCGCGAGGCCGACGGCGAAGGGGCTCGGCGTGATCAGCGCGAGCTTGCCGACGCGTCGCGGATGCCGGGCCGTGTACAGGGCCGCGAGGTTCGCGCCGGCGCAGTGCGCGAGCAGGTCGATCCGGTCAAGACCGAGGTGCTCGCGCAGCGCCTCGACGTCGTCGACCAGCCGGTCACAGCGGTAGGAGGTGGTGTCCTCCGGTGTCGCGGACCGGCCGGTGCCCCGAGGGTCCACCATGATCAGCTGTCGATGCGCCGACAGGCCGCCGAGTTCGCCGAGGTAGTCGGCGTCCTGCATCGGGCCGCCCGGCAGGCAGATCAGCGGGGTCCCCGCTCCGAACACGTGGTAGGCCAGGGTGGTTCCGTCGGGTGCGAAGAAGGCAGGCATGGCGTGGATCCTGTCAGCGGCGTTTCGGTCAGGGCGAACGATTATCCCGAGCCCCGGCCAGTGCCCCGAGCCCGGGTCTGGTCGGCGTCCCGGGTCGGCCGGTGCTCTCGGAGACACGGCCTGAGGGTCAGGTGGTGACGATCGCCGCGTTCTCCCCCAGAAGCGCGAGAACGACCGCCGTGTCGAGCAGTAGCGACGGGATCAGCCGGACCCGGAACACCGCGAGAATGGCCGCCACCTCGTCCGCGTGAGCCGTGTCGATCACCGGGACGGGCAGGCGGGCGGCAGCGGCGGCGGCGTCGGCCAGCACCTGCTCGCGCGCCTCGGCGTACTCCGCGCTGCGGGCGATCGGCTCCAGCCGCCGCCACACCTGCGGCATGAAGCCGCCGATCGCGCGGTAGTAGCTCAGCACCCGGGGATGACCGTGCACGGCGCGGATCTCCTCGTACACCCGCGCCAGTTCCTCGCCGGGCGGAGTGCCGTCCGGCACGATGTTGACCGCTTCCGGGGCGATGCCACGCGGGCCCGGATCGGGGGTGGTGCCGTCGAGCGCGAGGGTCGCGGGGGCGCCCACGGTCAGCCCTCGGTACCAGCACGAGGCCAGCAGGAGGATCTCGGGCAGCAGCCGGTGGAACGTGATGGTGTAACGGCGGATGTCACCGGCCGCCAACGACTCCTCCGGCGCGGGCAGTAGGCCGGCCGGCACGCCCAGCCCCGCCGCGGCCTGCTTGAACTCGGGTGAACCGATGATCGGCTTGAACCGGTTCCAGGCCGGGACGAGGTAGTCAGGGTAGTTCGCGAGCGCCTGGAAGATCGGGCTGACGAACGGTACGCCCAGGTAGCCCGGTACCTCCTCGATCACCTGGGCGGTTTCGGGGGTCAATTCGGGCTTGCCGGGCAGCGACGGCAGGAGCACCGCGCCACGGGCGGCATCGCCGGGCTCCGTCGTGGTGATCGCCTCAGTCCGCGGGCCGACCGACGAGGAGCGCTTCGAAGATTGCATGCAACGTAGGGTACAAATTTGGATCCAATTGCTCAAGAGGCACCATTTCCGCCGCAACCGGTTGACCCACCACGCTCCCGACCTGTCCGGGAGCGTGGTGGGTCAACCGGCTATGGGCGTCGTGCCGCCCAGGCGGTCCTCGTGGTGCGGACGTGAAGGTCGCCCCTCCGCAGGATGCCGTCGGGCCTTTCGTCGTCGAGAAGGGCGTCGAGTGCGGCCAGGTCGTCGGCGCTCAGCCGCTCGCCCAGCCCGGTTCGCAGGCGTCGCAGGGACAGCTGGGCGTAGCGGCCGGTGGCGGCGGGCAGAGGGGGCGTCAGGTCGACGGTGAAGACCCGTTCGGTCTCGACGGTGAACCCGGCCCTGGTCAGGAGTGGGCCCCAGTCGGCGCCCATATGCGGGAGCCGGGCGCTGCGCTCCTCGGCCATTGCGGCGTGGCAGCGCGCTTCGAGTCCGGGGCGGCCGATGCCGAGGTCATCGGGCAGGAAGCGCGGGAAGGAGTCGATCTCGACCGCCACGAGCAGCCCGCCGGGGCGGAGCGCCGTGCGGACGTCGGTGAGCGTGCGGACGGGGTCCGCCATGTGGTGCAAGGACGAGGCCGCCCACACGAGGTCGACGGGGTCGAGATCGGGCCAGGTCGCGTCCAGATCCGCCTGAACGGTGCGGACACGGTGGGCCACGCCCCGTTCATCAGCCTTGTTCCGGAGGTGGTGCAGATAGGGCGCGGACATGTCCAGCGCGGTCACCTCGGCCTTCGCGAAGCGCTCCAGCAGGGCGAACGTGCCGGTGCCGGTTCCGCTGCCGAGGTCGAGGAGATGGCTGGGGGCCGGGTCGCCGGCGAGCTGGTGGACCCAGGCGGTCACCTCGGACAGGTACGCGTGCAGCACCTCCGCGTCGAGATCCAGCAGTTCGGTCATCACGGCGTCGTCGGATCCGGCCGTGGAGTGGTCGTGGTGGGTTGCCATGTTCGGAGACTATGTCCACCTTGCTCCTCTGGCATAAGGTCTTGCGTATGAAGCAAGACGGAGATCTCGACGGCTTGGTCCGCAAGCGGATCAGGGGCCTGCGTACGGCCCGCGGCTGGTCACTCGACGACCTGGCGGCCCGCTGCTACCTCAGCCCCTCCACCCTGAGCCGGATCGAGACGGGCCACCGGCGCATCAGCCTCGACCAGCTGACCGCGATCGCCCGCGCCCTGGAGACCACCCTCGACCACCTCGTCGAGTCGGTCACCGACGACGATGTGGTGATCAGGCCCCAGCGCAACGAGGCGCGGGGGATGACCATCTGGACGCTGAGCCGGGAGCCGGGGCCGAACGGCATGACCGTGGCCAAGATGCGCCTCACCAAGCCGCCCCCGAGGGACCCCGCCGAGCTGAAGGTCCACCCCGGCAGGGACTGGTTCACCGTTCTGTCGGGAGCCGTCGTACTGCTGCTGGGGGAGCGGACCATCGTGGTCGAGGCCGGTCAGGCGGCGGAGTTCTCGACCATGATCCCCCACGCCTTCGGCGCCCACGACGGCCCGGCCGAGATCCTGACCATCCTGGAGCACGACGGAGAGCGCACCCATCTCCGCTCATCGCCGTGACCGGGCCTTCAGGACAGGTACAGCCCGGCGGACGTCCGCAGGGCGTCGAGCCGGCGGCAGGCCGCGGCCTGGACGTCCTCGACGTGGATCCGCGCCTGCCGCTCCGCGCCCTCACGGTCGCGGTTCGTCAGCGCCTCGACGATGCGCTGATGGCCCGCCACACACGTGACCACCTCGTCCGGGGTGAAGAGGACGGCCATGTTGTACGTGATGCCGAAGTCGCGGTTGCGCAGCCATTCGTCCAGCAGCCGGCCGTTGCCCGAGGCCCGCACGATGGCCTCGTGGAAGTCGCGGTTCATCCGCCCCAGCTCGGCCCGCGGGCGCTGGATGAAATCCGCCATCGGCCCGTCGTAGAACGCGGCGATCGTGTCCAGTTGCTCCTCGGACGCGCGCACGGCGGCCAGCCCGGTGGCCATCGACTCAAGGGCGCACCGCACCTCGTAGATCTCGCGGATCTCGTCCGGCGTGTGCTCGCGCACCACCCAGCCCTGCCGCTCCCGGACGACCAGCCCCTGGTCGACCAGCCGCATCAGCGCGACGCGTACGGGGGTGCGGCTGCTGTTGAGCCGCGCCGCCACCTCGTCTTCCGGAAGCCGCTGGTTGGGCCGGTATTCGCCCTGGAGGATCGCGGCGCGTATGTGCTCGTACGCCTGATCGCCGAGCGACTCCCCGCTACCCGCGCGGGGCCTCCTGCGCTTGACCGCAGGCTCCTCCGCACGTGCCTCGCCGGGTCCTTCGGCCATCAGTCCTCCGGTCCGTCGCCTGTCATGGAGATTCTTCCAGAATGCGATGAGATCCAGAAACCTGAGGATCCTGCGATCAAAGTGCCGTTGACTAAGGTTGTGGCCGTGTCAGGTGTGGCTCAGTTAGAAGTCCCACGGGTGTCCGAGGACGTGCCGGACGTCGTGGTCGTGGATGGGCAGGCGCAGTCCTACAGCGGCAACGTCCATGAAGAGCTCAAAGTGGTTCTCGTGCTCGACTCCGGTTTCACCGTACGCAGACGTGGCACGACATTCCACGCCGCTCCCGGCCAATTACTCGCTCTGCATCCGGATGACGCCCATTCCGGGCAGCCGGATGATCCCGGGTCGGCGCACTGGCAGATCATGTGCGTGTCACCATCCTTGATCGCCGAGGTCGCCGCGCCTGACGCCGTGCGCTACGGGGACCCGGTGATCCGGGACGGCGGGCTGGCCGACCGCTTCCGGTCCGTACACAGCTCTCTCTACCTGCCGCCGGGGCAAGCCGGTTCGGCGCTGCGGCAGGAGACGGGGGTGCTGGAGTTCGTCGCCGCGCTGGCTCGGCACGCCTACGATCCCGAGGGCGGGAGGGACACCAGGCAGCGGGCCCCCGAACTCGTACGCGAGTATCTGCGGGCGAACCTCTCCCGCAACGTGACGCTGGACGAACTCAGCGCGATCGCGGACCTCAGCAAGTATCGGCTCGTCCGCGCGTGCACGGCGCGGTTCGGTCTGCCGCCGCACAAGCTGCACCTGCGTCTCCGGCTGGATCGGGCCAGGGAGTTGCTCCGGCGCGGCGCGGGGATCGCCGAGGTCGCGTACGAGACGGGATTCCACGACCAACCCCACCTGACCCGGGTGTTCGCGCGAGCCTATGGGATGACCCCGGCCATATATCAGTCGACCTATCGAGGCACGACCTGGACCTCGCGCTGACCCCGGGCAGGGCAAGTGGCGGGGCAAGAACGTGCAATACGGATGCCGATCACGGTCGATAGGTTCCTTCGCGTCGCCAACTTGGCGCGAATGTGAAGGAGATTATGTGATGCGGTACCGACTGCTTGGTCGCACCGGTTTGAGGGTGTCTGAGGCGTTCCTTGGCACGATGACCTTCGGGCAGGACTGGGGATGGGGCGCCTCCATCGAGGAGTGCCGCAAGATGTTCGCCGCCTATGCCGAAGCCGGCGGGAACGTGATCGACACCGCCAACCGCTACACCGAGGGCAGCAGCGAGCAGATCGTCGGGGAACTGCTCGGCACCGACCGCGACCGCTTCGTGCTGTCCACGAAGTACACCCTGACCATGGACGGCACCGACCCCAACGCCGGCGGCAACCACCGCAAGAACCTGGTCCGTTCGGTCGAGGCCAGCCTGCGCCGGCTGGGCACCGACTACATCGACCTGCTGTGGGTGCACATCTGGGACCCCAGCACACCCATCGAGGAGACCATGCGGGCTCTGGACGATCTCGTACGGGCCGGGAAGGTGCTGTATGTCGGAATCTCCGACGCGCCCGCCTGGCTGATCTCCCGCGCGAACACCATCGCCGAGTTCCGCGGCTGGACGCCGTTCGCCGGCCTCCAGCTGCCCTACAGCCTGGTCAAACGCGACATCGAGCGCGAGTTGCTGCCCATGGCCGCCGCTCTGGAGCTGTCGGTGGCCGCATGGTCGCCCCTGGCCGGCGGCGTCCTGTCCGGCAAGTTCACCCGGTCCGGTGCCGACGGTCCGTCCCGGGTCGACCGCGCCACCATCTCCGAACGTGACCTGAGCATCGCGCGCACGGTGGACGCCGTGGCCGACGAGCTCGGTGTCTCCTCCTCGCAGGTCGCCATCGCGTGGACGCGGGCGCACCGGCCCTGGATCCACCCGATCCTGGGCGCCCGCACCCTGGACCAGCTGACCGACAACCTCGCCGCCATCGACCTGGAACTGCCAGAAGAGGCGGTGCAGCGGCTGGAGCAGGCCGCCTCGATCGACCTGGGCTTCCCGATGGAGTTCATCATGGACACCACCACCGACTTCGTCTACGGACCCAGCGGAAAGCTGGTCGACGGCCGCCCCGTCGGATAAGCGCGCCGCCGGGCCGGATCGGCGGCTGAGCCACCCCTTTTGAAACAGGAGCCTCCCATGAGGTCTATTCGTCATGCCTTCCTGGCCGGAGCTCGCCGGCTCTCGGCGGTCATCGCGGTCGGCGCCGTCCTGGCCACCGCGCCCGCCACGGGCCCGCGAGCGAACGCAGACACCTGCGACCAGGCCTGCCAGATCGACTGGGCCTGGACCGCCCAGCGGCAGAACGCCCTGCCTCGTACCCCCTTCTACGACGCTCCCGACCCACTGCCGTGGGCGCCGAGCGGAACCCTGATCCGCGCGGCGGCCACCTCCGACTACGTGGTGGAGAACAAGCCGGTCAAGGCCGTCCGCGTGCTGTATCACTCCCGTACCTCCCGGGGCCGGGACGTGGCGGTCTCCGGCGTCGTCCTGGTGCCGCAGGACCGCCCGCGCCCGGCGGGCGGCTGGAAGGTGGTCGTGGACGCGCACGGCGCCAGCGGCATCGCCGCGGACTGCGCGCCGTCGCTGATGCGCGACCTGTACCACGGCAACCAGATGGTCCGCTTCCTGGAGCGGGGGTACGCGGTCGTCGCCCCGGACTACGCGGGCCTGGGCACGACCGGCCGTCCGGAACTGGTGAACAAGACCGCCGAGGCGGAGGACATCGCCGGGGCGGTGCGGTCCGCGCGCCAGGCGGTTCCGGACCTGTCGGGCGACTGGGTGCTGTGGGGCCACTCCCAGGGCGGCGGCGCCGCACTCGGCTTCGCCGAACGCCAGGGGACACGCCCCGAGCCGGGCTACCGGGGCGTGGTCGTCACCTCGCCCGCCGCCGACCTGCCCGCGCTGGCCGCCCACGTGGCCACGACCGTCCCGTACGGCGGGTTCGCCCCGCTGCTCGCGCAGGGCGCCGCCTACAGCGATCCGAAGATCGACATCGGACGTCTCCTGACCCCCGCCGCCCTGTCCCGCCAGGACGCCGCCCGGAACGGTTGCCTGGGCGTGGCCACCGCGGTCTACGGAGATCTGACCGGCCCGGCACTGGTCCAACCGGGCTACTCCAGCGACCCGCGCTTCACCGAATACCTGCGCGACAACAGCCTCGGCTGGAAGCGCGTCGCCGGCCCGGTCCTGTTCCTGCAGGGCGGTGCCGACACCGTCACCCCCGAGCCGGTCAACGCCGAGGTCGCCGCCCGCCTGCGCGCCACAGGCTCGCACATCACCTACCGCGTGTACGACGGGCTCGAACACGACACCTACGGCACCACGACGGGCATCGACGACGGCGCCATGCCCGACATCCTGGCCTGGGTCGGGGCCCGGTTCGCCGCCGCTGAGACCCCTTGATGCGAGTTCTGACACGGCGTTCCCGGGCGAACACCCGGTGAACGCCGGATGTCGGAAATGTGTAGATGTGATCGTAATGACAGAGAGACACTTCGGACATATCCGACCGTGAGCATGATCGCATGACGATCCCGTCCTCACGATTACCGGTGACCGATGGCAGAAGCCCCTTCTGAGGGGCCGTCGCGGCCGCCCCTGGAAATAGACCACGATCAGCTCAGGAAGCACGCGGCTCCCGCCTTCGACGACGCGTCCGCGGCGGTGCGGCGGGCCGTCGGGAAGGCCGCCGACGCGCTGAGCGCACTGGGTGGCTGGCCGGTGAACGAGCCGGCCGACAAGGCGTTCGTCGAGTGGTACAAGCCGAAGCGCGACGAGATGCTCCGCATGATCGAGGACTTCGCGGCCGTGTACGGGGACATCGCCGACGGCATCCTGACCATGCGCCGCAATGTGGCCACCGTCGACTGGGGCATAGCCGACGACATCAAGATCGCGGACGTGCCGGTCTACACCTGGCCGGCGGAGAACACCCCGTGATCCCCATCAGGCCGATGCTGTCGCCGACGGCCTTGAGCGGGGCCAGGGTCCTGTCACCCGCCACCCTGATGACGACCCTGCTGCTGGCCTCAGCCGGGACGATGGTCGCCCTGCGCGTCTACGCCGGCGTCACCGCGCCGGAGATCGACCCGGCGGAGCTGCGCAAGGCGGCCGCCGCCTTCCGCGAGCTGGCCGCCGACCTGAACGGCCCGGAGCAGCCTCCCCCGCACGGCCACACCGGCGGCGTCGCCGGGATGGCCGACAGCGCCGCCGCCTCGGTGTGGAACAACAACGGCGGTCAGGGAGTGGACGCCTTCGCCCAGCTCTACATCCTGCGGATCATGGGCTTCCCCGCCGCGTTCGCCAAGGACTGCCGGGTGCTCGCCGCCGGCTGCGACGCGTACGCCGACCTGGTGGAAGGGGTGCGCAAGCAGCTCGCCGAGCTGGACAAGGCGATCGTGCAGCTCCTGTGGCTGGTCTGCTTCCAGCCGTTCACGACCATGTTGTACGGCGTGGCGCAGGCGATGGCCGCCGCCCAGATGGCGCGGCTGGTGAAGCTGGCCCAGACGGTCAAGGCCGTCTTCGGCGTCAACGTCGGCCGGATCCTGCAGATCTGCCTGCCGAAGTACGTGCTGACCACGCTCAACTACGCGGCCATCGACGGCCCCGCCTACGCCGCCGGTGCGCTCACGCTGGACGCGGCGAGCGACGCCGCCCACGGCCGGCCGACGAGGTCGGCGGGCGAGAACACCAGGGAGTTCGGCGGGTTCGTCGCCGGGAACACCGGCTACATCCTCGGCTACGACGTGGCCAAGCTGGGCTTGCCCGGTCCCGCCACGCGGGGCGGCGAGCTGGTGGCGCGGCTGTTCGGCTCGGGGTTCGGCTACACGCCGGTCAAGAGCGCCCTGGACGGCGACGGCGAGATCATGACGACGCCGGAGGAGTGGGCGAGCAAGGTGGAGGGACACGGCCTGCGGGCGCTCATCTTCCCGCCGGGCTGGAAGTTCGGCCGCTGAGTCCCACCAGCCATTCAGCCGGTGCTGTGCGGCGAAGGGGATGACCCGAGTTGATCCCCTCTCAAGCACCCGGCAGGATATCCGGACGTCCTTTACCCTCAATTTACGGATGACATGTCATACCGAAAGCTCCTGCCAGCGATCATCCTCGCGGCCGCGATCACCACCACCGCCGCGCCTCCGGCCAGCGCCAACGGCTTCGGCAGCGCCAACGGCTGCTGTCCCTTCGCCGACAACGGCAAGCACTGGTACAACTACGCGTCCCTGGAGACTCGTACCAGGACCGCCGTGAAAGCCGCTCTGCTCAACCTGGACTCCCAGACTGACATGACCGTGGCCCACGACACCACCGCGGACCCGAGCACCGACGTCGAGTCCTTCGACCAGTACTACGTCGACCACTGGGGCCTCGACTGGGACGGCTCCAGCACGGGCTACAACCTGTTCGCGTACTCGAAGTGCGTCAAGACCGTCGCCCCGGCCGACAGCAGCCAGCCGTGGCGTTGCGACCAGTACGAGGTCCGCTACGATCTGGCCGACATCGACTGGATGACCGCGACCCAGCGGCAGGCCCTGGCCTGTCACGAGGTCGGGCACACGGTCGGGCTCGACCACTCCACCGAGTCGACGTCGTGCCTGAAGACCGGAGCGCACAAGATCATCAAATACAGCGCGCATGATGTCGCCCACATCAACGGCCGCTACTAGGAGACCGGCGATGCGAAACCTCAAACTCCTCACGGCCGTCGCCGCCTGCGCCACCGCCGCGCTGACCGGATGCGCCCAGCAGGCCGCCCCGCAGGCCGGTCAGCAGCCGCAGCGCTCGTTCTGGTCCCAGCTCCACACGGACGCGGGTGGGACGGGCCAGTACCTCTTCGACTCCCTGGAGGACATCACCCCCGGCGCCCGGCCGTCCGGCGCGTTCCGCCCGGCCGCCGCGCTGGTGGAGGGCACGGTCGTCGGCGTAGAGCCGGGCATCGCGTACGCCTCGGACGACGACTCGCTGACGCCGCGGGTCGTGCCATACGAGAGCCAAGAGGCCGCGATCCGCTGGGCCAGCGTCGTGGTCAAGGTGGACAAGGTCCTCGCCGGCAAGCTCGGCCGCGGGTACACCGGGGGACAGATCCGGCTCCGGGTCGAGCAGCCCACCGGCACGACGCTCGACGGCCTGCGCCAGTCGATCGGCACAGCCGGCCGCGGCCTGTTCTACGTGGACAACGCCCTGGACCGGGTCAAGCGGCGGGCCGCGTCGCCGCAGGCGCAGGCGTACCAGGCGTCCGTGCAGCTCCCGATCGGCCAGGGGGTGTTCGTCGAGGAGAAGCCGGGGGCGGCGCTCGTCGCCCCCCTCGCGGACGAGGACCGTGCCGCCCAGCTCCTGGGTACCGACGGCCGGCAGGCGCAGCTCAGGTCCACCGGGGACTCCCCGCTGGCGCAGCTCCGCGGCCGGGCCCAGGAGTCGGCCTGCGAGAAGGGCACGGCGACAGACAAGGCCGCCTGCTGACGGATGCCACGGCTGAGAGGCCCCCGACGGGGCCCTCAGCCGTGCTCTCACCGCCGCGCCCGCTCACCTGGCCAGGTCGCGGACCAGCGACGGGTAATCCTTGAGGGCGATGTTCTCGGCGAAGTCGTCCGCCATCTTCATCATGAGCTTGAGCATGAAGCTCGCCTTGAACATCCAGTTGCGCATCCGGATCCGCCCCTTCGACGGAGGCGCCAGCCACGGACCGGCGTTGCCCTTCTCCGAGACCTTGGCGTACTCGCGGAAGCCCTCCTCGTACCGCCGGAACGCCACCCGGTGGTCGCCGTTGGCCGCCGCCAGCTCACCCGCCAGCACGTACGCCCCCACCAGCGCCAGCCCTGACCCGAACCCGCCCAGCGTGTTGGCGTAGGCCGCGTCACCCAGCAGCGCCACCCGCCCCTGGGAGTACCGGTCGATCTTCACCCGGCTGATCGAGTCGAGGTAGAAGTCGCCGGTGCGGCGCACCGCGTCCAGGATCTCGGGCGTCCGCCACCCCATCCCGGCGTAGGCGTCGAGGACGACCCGCTTCATCGCCTCGGTGTCGTAGCGGTCGTAGTCGAGGCGCGGGGAGGCGAAGACGAAGAAGGCCGACGCCTTGGGACCGCCGGCGGCGACCATCCTGCCTGGCTCGTTGTACATCTTCGCGTTCGCGCCGAACCGCTCGGGCACCTCGGCCAGGGCGTAGTAGTGGCCGAGGAACTCGACGTAGTCCGACTCGGGGCCGAAGACCAGCCGCCGGACGTTCGAGTGGATGCCGTCGGCCCCGATCACCAGGTCGAACGTGCGGGGCGCGGAGCGCTCGAAGGTGGCGTGCACCCCGCCCGGGGTCTCAGTGAGCGAGGTGATCGAGTCGCCGAAGACGTACTCGCAGCCGGCTTCGACACTCCTGTCGTAGAGCAGGCGGGCCAGGTCGCCGCGGTGGATCTCCAGCTCGCCGCCGCTGAACTCGCCGGGCATCACCGCGAGCGTCCGGCCGCGCGCGTCGACGAAGGCCTGGTCGGTACCGCCGGTCTGCAGGCGGCGCACGTCGTCCAGGATGCCCATGCGGCGCAGGACCGTCATGTGGACCTCACCCTTGAAGTCGACGGCCTGGCCGCCGGGGCGCAGGCCGGGGGCCTTCTCGACGATCGTGACGCGGAAGCCGTAGCGGGCGAGCCAGTAGCCGAGGGCGGGGCCGCCGACGCTGGCACCGGAGATGAGGACGTTGGTGTTCTGCATGTCCCCGACTCTCGCGGGGCGCGCTGACACCCTGAGGACAACCGGCTGACAGTGCGTCCCCTTAACCGACGAGGACTGACAGCGCCTCGTCGGCGCTCAGCGCGGCTCCCGTGGCGAAGTGGGCGGCGAACACGTCCGGGCCCAGCCGCTCGGTCGCCGCCGCGGCGACCATGGCGACGTCCCGATCACCCGCGACGGTCGTACCGCGCAGCGCCACCCCCACACCCAGCAGGTACGCCGCCCGCTCAGCCGCTCCGTCGAGCAGCGCCAGCCCCGCCTGGCCCTCGGCGATCTCGGCCGCGTCCGTCGGCACCACCGTGCGCGCCAGTTCCAGCGCCTCCCCGTGCCTGCGCCTGGCCTCGGTGAGATCTCCCTCGGCCGCGGCCAGCCGGCCCAGCGCGGTACAGGCGAATGGCCTCATGCCCTCGGTCGCGTACGAGCCGGGAACGGCGGCGTCCAGCACGGCGGTGTAGCGGGCCCGCGCCTCGTCGTACTGACCCGAGAACCGCGCCAGGTCGCCCCACGCCATGTTCAGCAACGGCAGCCCGCGCGACATGCCCGTCCGGCGGGCCAGCTCGGTGGCGCGTTCGAGATCGGCGCGGGCCCCGTCCAGGTCGCCTTCCCGCGTCAGCCCCGCCGCCCTGCGGCACAGCACGTCCACCAGCTCGTCCGCCGCGCCGAGCTGGCCGTTCAGGTCCACGGCCTGGCCCCAGAGCCGCCTGGCGGCCGCCCAGTCGCCGCGCCGGCTCGCGATCATCGCCAGCCATTCGTGGCTCTGCGCCATCCCCCAGCGCTCGCCGAGGGCGCGAAAGCGGGTCAGCGTCTCCTCCAGCCGCTGCTCACCCTCGGCCACCTGGCCGTCGTGCAGGAGGATCAGCCCTTCTCCCAGCATGGACACGGCCCGGCTCCACGGGTCGGAGCCGAGCAGTCGCCCGCGGCGCCGGGTGGACACCGCGTCTGCCGGGCCCGCCGTCATGCCCCACAGCACGGCCAGGAACGGGTGCCGCAACTCGCCGTCCAGCGTCGTCATGATGTCCACGGCCCGCGCCCACCGCTCGGGGGACACCTCCGGTACGGCCTGCAGCACGCACATGACGTACTCCTCTTCCAGCCCCGCGACCGGCTCGCCACCCATCAGATGCAGCAGCCGCATCGCGGACGAGGCGATCTGTTCGCGCCGCCCGCTCAGCCACGAGTACACCGACAGGGCCGCGACCAGCCGCGACGCCGTCTCCGGATCGTCCTCGACGGTGTGCCGGAGCGCGGCCCGCAGGTTGTCGTACTCGGCGGAGAGCCTGGCCAGCCAGTCGAGCTGTTCGGCCCGCCGCAGCCACGGGTCGGCCCGCCGGGCCAGATCGAGGAACCAGGCGGCGTGCGCGTCGCGGATCCGCCGCTGCTCTCCCGCCTCGGCCAGCCGCTCGGCGCAGAACAGGCGGATCGTGTCCAGCATCCTGTAGCGCCCGCCGTCGGCCTCGATGAGCGATTTATCGACCAGGTCGGCCAGCACGTCGCCGTCACCGCAGACGGACTCGGCCGCCTCCACCGAGGCTCCCCCCGCGAACACCGAGAACCGCCTCGCCACCTCCTGCTCCTGCGGGGTGAGCAGGCTCCAGCTCCACTCGACCACCGCGTGGAGGGTGCGGTGCCTGGCCGCCGCCGTACGGTCGCCGCGGGAGAGCAGCTTGAAGCGGCCGTGCTCGTTCAGGCGGTCGGCGATCTCCGCCGGGGTGAACGTACGCAGCCGCGCCGCCGCCAGCTCGATGGCCAGCGGCAGGCCGTCCAGCGTGGCGCAGATCCCGGCGCAGACCTCCATCACCTCGGGATCGGCGGTGAACCCGGGCCGGACGGCGGCGGCCCGCTCGGCGAACAGCCGTACGGCCGGGTAGGTAAGGGCCTCGGCGGGATCGATGCCCGGCGGCGGCACGGCGAGCGGCGCGAGGGGGACCAGAATCTCGCCGGTGAGCCCGAGCGGCTCCCGGCTGGTCGCCATGATCGCGACGCCGGGGCAGGCGTCCAGCAGCCGCCGGACCAGCTCGGCGGCGGCGGCCACCACGTGCTCGCAGTTGTCGAGCACGAGCAGCGCCGGCTGGTCGGCGAGGGCGGCGACGAGCCGGTCGACCGGGTCGGGACGGTCCAGCGCGGGCACCTGCAACCCGGCCTCGCGCAGCCCGAGCGCCCCCAGCACGGCCGGGGCCACCTGAAGCCCGTCGTCGACCGACGACAGATCGGCGAACCCCGCCTCCCGGCCCGGACCCGCCCGGTGGACGGCCTCGACGGCGAGCCGCGTCTTGCCCATGCCCCCGGGGCCGACGATGGTGATCAGCCGGGCGTCGCCGAGCGCGACGATCCTGGCCAGCTCCTCCTCCCGGCCGACGAGCCGGTTGAGCGGCACGGGCACCCGCCGCCGGGGAGCCTGCTCCCGCCGTTCCTCGCCACGCAGGATCGCCAGGTGCAGGGCCGCCAGCTCAGGAGCGGGATCGGCCCCCAGCTCGTCGGCCAGCAGCCGCCGTACCTCGTCGTAGACCGCCAACGCGGCGGCCTGCTGCCCGGAGGCGTGCAGCGCCCGCATGAGCTGACCGCGCGGCCGCTCGCGCAGCGGATGGGCCGCCACCAGCTCGCGCAACTCGGCGACCGAGGTCCCGCCGGGCAGGGCCAGCTCGGCCTCCGCCAGATCCTCCCTGGCCGTGAGCCGCGCCTCCTCCAGCCGCGCCACCTGCGGCGCGGCGAACGGCGCGTCGGCCACATCGGCCAGCGCGGGCCCCCGCCACAGGGCCAGCGCCTCCCTCAGCACCCGCGCGGCCGACTCGTGCTGCCCCGCCGCCAGCAGCCTCCGCCCGTCCCGGGCCAGCCGCTCGAACCGGTGCGCGTCGATGTCCTCCGCCTCCACCGCCAGCCGATAACCGGCGCCGTGGAACTCCACCAACCCGGCCGGCAGATTTCGGCGCAGCCGGGAGACGTGAGCCTGGATGGCGTTGGCCGCCCCGGCGGGCGGGTCGTCGCCGTACTGACCGTCGATGAGCCGCTCCACGCTGACCAGCCGCCCGGCGTCGAGCAGCAGCAACGCGAGCAGCGCCCGAGGGCGCGGCCCACCCACGGCGACCGCTTCACCGGCGGCCGTCCGCACCTCAAGCGACCCAAGGATCCCGAACTGCACGGCACCGATTCTGTCTCATTCGCCGGGCATGCTCTCCCGCAGATCCACATCGCGGCCCGCACACCGGGCATGTTCGCGCGGCATTGCCTCCTTCCAGCCAGCTGGGCATCCGGAGCCCGGCGGCTGGGTGAGCTGGTCAGGGTTTGAGCACGTAACGACCGCGCACTCCGCCCTTGGCCATGGCCCGGTGGGCCTCGGCGACCTGGTCCAGCGGCATGACCGCGTGCACTCGGGCCGGCAGCCCACCGGACGCGGTGCGGGCGAGCAGGTCGCCCAGTCGAGCGCCGTCGGGATGCACGACCACGGCGTCTACGGTGATCCCGCGCTCCGCGACCGGCTTGGCGCTCGGCTGGACGCCGACGAAGATGCCGCCATCACGGACCAGGGCCAGGCCCCGCTCCTGCAGCACCGCACCGTCGGCGACCGCGTCCCAGCCCGGCTCCGCGTGCGTGGTGAACCCGGCACCCAGGCCCCGGATGAACTCCTCGTCCTCGGCTCTGGCCAGACCGGTCACCTGCCAGCCGCGGTCCCGCGCGAGCGAGACGACGTACCCCCCGACCGCCCCGGCCGCCCCGGTCACCAGCAACTGGTCGCCGTCGCTGGGTGCGTCACCAAGGAGATCGATGATCTGGGCGGCGGCCAGCCCGTTGAGCGGTACCGTCGACGCCGCGATCAAGTCCAGCCCGCCGGGAACGGCGGTGACGTCGGCGGCCCGCACGACGAGCTGTTCGGCGTAGGTGCCGAAGTCGCGGTCGAAGCCGTCCACCAGGCCGGCGACCGGCGTGCCGGCCCTCAGGTCCACGCCGGGGCCGGTCGCGACGACAGTCCCGGAGAAGTCCCAGCCCAGGCCGGTGTGCTCGGGCTGGTTGACCAGCCCCATGGCATGGAAGAGGCCGCGGGCGACCGCGAGGTCGACGGGATTGACCGACGCGGCGGCGATCATGACCCGGACCTCACCGGGCCCGGGCTCGACGACGGGAACGTCGATGATCTCAATCGAGTCGGGTCCGGTCGGGGTGCGGACGGCTGCCGTACGGAAGGTCGGGATGCTCATGGTTTCGCTCCTCATGGCTGGGGGTCCCGGTAGCAATCGCGGAAAAAACAACGAACCCGTCTCTGACCTGCGTCGCAGCCAAGCAGTTGTGGGGGGTGGTCGGTCCAACTACCGACGCGTCGTCGGTATCGTCGGCCTGTCGCATACCGGCCGGCGGGTGGCACACCTGCTGCGGTCCTTCGACCTCACCGTGCTCGCGAGCGACCCCTACGCCACCGAGGCGGACGCCCAGGCCCTCGGCACGACCCTCGTTCCGCTGCCCGACCTGCTGCACCGCAGCGACATCGTGACCCTGCACGCGCCGTCGCTGCCCGAGACCCGGAACCTGCTGAACGCCGACCGCCTCGCGCTGCTTCCCGACCACGCCACGGTCATCAACACCGCCCGAGGCAGCCTGATCGACACCGGCGCGCTCACCGCCGAATGCGTGAGCGGGCGGCTCAGCGCGATCCTCGACGTCACCGACCCCGAACCGCTGCCGGTCGACTCACCGCTGTTCGGGCTGGCCAGGTGGGTGTACGGCCCGGTTCAGATCTCGGTCGTGACGTTCACCTCCGTCGGTGGGGCCTCATGCGCCGCCGAGCTCGCAGCGGTTCAGTCCGCCAGGTCGACGACCAGTCCGGCGAGCTGGGCACAGCCGTGGACAGACCTCTTTCGGCGTAGCCGTTCCACGTGCGCCGAAGCGGCGGTACGGTCCCAGGGCCGGATGTGCGAGCGAGGGGGCAAGGATGCTGGAAGAGGCATTGGTGGCTCTGGCCGCGGCGGGCGGCACCGCGGTGGTCCAGGCCGCCGGCAATGCGGTCACATGTGCGCCAGGCCCGCACGCGCCGGGCTCAGCCTGCTTTGTAGGAACCTTCAGGCGGTGGTCGCGGTGGGGCCGACCCGCGGAGTTCTGGTCACCACCGAACCGGCCCGGCGCCGCTGCCCCGAGTTGCCGACCGCGCTGCATGGCGCGGCGCACGGCTGCTCGACAACACAGGTAACGGACACCACGTCGTCGTGAGAGTGGGACCTGCGGTACCCACACTCGCCGAGGTGACGTTGTCCTACCGGGGCGCGGTACAGGCGGCCCGGGTCGCTGACACCATGCCGATGTTCCGGCCGGTTGTCGAGTTCGGGAACTCAGGTCTACCGGCTACTCGCCGGCCTCCCCGTCCGTCTTGGCTTCCGGGCCAGCTCGACTCGATGGTGGGCCGGCTCCTGAACACCGATCCCATCGTCTTCGCCACCGCGGAGCTGTTCCTCGACCGCGCCGGCGACGTCCGCGCCGTCGCGGACCGGTGCACTCGACTGCCGTCGCGGATTCAGCCCGCCGGAAACAACTCCTTTGGCGTCATCGCAGCGAGCTGCATCCCTTCCCATCGGTACCGTCCTCGCCGCCGAACAGCCAGTTCGCAGAGGCCCGCGGCCATCATCGCCGTCATGACCCTGAAGGGATGTTCCGCCTAGGTCAGCGCAGGATTCGGCTGACTGTTGGGTGAGGGAAACATGGTGGCACAGGGATTCAAGATGGCACTGACGAGGAGTGCGGCCACCCAGCGCGGCGGTTGCACAAACCGCGGCGTTCGCGCTTACAGGGCACGGCAGGTCCTGAGGTAGCTGAGGAACGAGGCCTGCAGCCCAGTCACGTGCGTTTCGTGCATGAGTGCGCTGGTGACGGATCCGCTGCGTGAGGTGAGGCGGTGAAGGAACGTGGCCGCGTTCTTCGCGAGATTCTGGTAGACCGCCACGTCTCCGAGGATCTCTCGGTCGTTGAAGGTCACGTGAAGCTTGGTAGCAGGCAGGGTGTCACCCATTGCTTGAAGACGAGCGAAGACCTGACTGTCTGCATTGACAATGCCGGGGCTGCCCGCGCCGATGCTCTCGAAGAAGGTGCTATTGGTGAGCCAGGAGTAGAGACTGAAGAGTCCGCCGTAGGAATAGCCGAAGAGGCCGTGACCGCTCGGGGCAGTGCCGTAGTCGCGTTCGATCCGCGGGTGTAGATCGTCGGTAAGGAAGTTCAGGAACATATCCCCGCGGCTGTCGCTCAATTCAGCGAGGTAGGCGTCGGCTTGCTCGCGAGTCATCGTGCCCGCTTCGACCCCCATCTCCACCGCATCGATGTACTCCTTCGCGATGGGTTCGCCGGGGGGCACGAGGTCGCGGTTGCGCAACCGCTCCCAGTGCTCTGCTTCCTCGCCTGCGTAACCCACGCTGACTTGGACGTAGGGCTGAATCGACTGCATGGGGTCCAGTTGCGTGACGATGAGTGGGGCGGTCATGCCCACGGCCCAGTTGCCGTCGAGCACGTACACGACAGGCGCTTGCGCCGCGGCAGGGTCGTAGCGCGGTGGCGTGGTGACCCAGACGCCGTAGTCGTGCCCACCGCTGGAGCGCACCTCAAAGTAGTCGGTGTGGGCGAGGCAGCCCTGCCACATGGTGCTCATCTGAGGTCCTTTACGATTTGGCCGGCCTGGATTACGAGGACGGCGTTGGTGGGGTCGGAGAACAGTTCTGGGTCTTCGAGCGGGTTGCCGTTCCAAAGAACGAGGTCTGCCTGCGCGCCGGGAGTGATGACACCCACCTGGCCGGACAGGCGGAGGATCTCGGCGTTGGTCTGGGTCGCCGCCACGAGCGCTTCCATCGGCGTCTCGAGGGCTGCGCGCAGGCTGAGTTCTTTGCCGCGACGGTCCTGGGCCGGACCGATGAGATCGGAACCGAGCCCGATCCGTACTCCTGCGTGCTTGGCGACAGCGAGCGCCTTCGTCATCTGCTCGCGTGCGCCCTTGGCTCGGTCGCGGGTCGACTCGGCGAGACCTGCTCCGGCGGTGTCGTGCAGCAGTTGCTCGACGACAGCGAACGTGGGCACGAGGGCAACCTCGCGAGCGGCCATCAGGGTCGCTGTGGATTCGTCGAGGCTAGTGCCGTGCTCGACACAGCACACCCCGGCCTCGACCGCATTTCGTATGCCCTCGTTGTTGTGGGCGTGAACTGTCACATAGGTGTTCCGTGCCGCAGCTTCTTGAACTGCAACAGCGATCTCTTCGACGGTGAACTGGGTGTCGGTCAGTCGATCATGTGCGCCCACCACTCCGCCGGTCACGCAGAGCTTCAGGAAGGAGGCTCCACGGCGGAAGGCTTCGCGGACGTTGTGTCGCAGCTCGTCCGCGTTGCCCGCCATCATGGAGAGGGCGCACAGGCCCGGGATGTGGTGGCTGCTCCACAGCTCGGTGGGTTCCCATTCGGCTCCGTAGTAGCCGTGCCCGCCGATCTGGCACTGAACAGGGCCGCACGACAGGACGCGCGGCCCTCTGACCTTGCCCTTCGCGATCGCGGTGACGACACCGCCGTCGATCCCGCCGGTGTCGCGAACGGTGGTGAAGCCGGCGTCGAGCGTCGCGCCGGCCGTGGCGAAGATGTCCGCCGCGATCTCGGCGGCGCTTATCTGAAACGAGAAGTGCGGCTGGATCGGGCTCGACAGGCCCAGGTGGACGTGAGCGTCGATCAGGCCGGGCGTCATCGTCAATCCCTCGGCATCGAGACGCTCGCCGTGCGCGCTGGAGGCACCGAGTTGGGTGATGCGGCCGTTCTCGATGGTGATGTCGAGGTTGCTGGGATCGCGCCCCGATCCGTCGATGACCGCCGCGCCGACTACATGAGCAGGTCCCATAGTCGATCCTCCGCCGTTGCGAGCTGACTGCGACCATGTGCGAAGCAACACGGAACCGCCAATCCTTCTTTTCCAATGGATAAACTGTGGGAGTGATCCTGTCAACCTCGGAACGCAAGGGCAGCGCGCGCGAGCGACTCCTGGCACGGCTTCTCGACGCCTTCGGCGAGGCCCTTCCCTCGCCGGAGATGTCGCTCCGTGAGATCGCCGCCCGGATCGAGACCAGCCACGCCCTGTTGCGATACCACTTCGGGTCACTCTCGGGCGTCTTGGCCACCATGCTCAAGGCGCAGCGATCCCGTGACAACGAGGCACTTTTGGAGGCCGCCCAGCAGGGCACCTTCGACGATTTCGTTGTGGCGATCTGGCGTACTTACACCCGGCCAGAGCAGCTGCCGCGTGCCCGCGGCTTCTTCTACGTCGTCGGACTGGCCGCGTACAGCCCAGAGGACTTTCGTGAGTTCATCGACTCGCTCGACGACCTGACCAACATGCTGGCCTCTCTCGCGGAACGCGAAGGGCTCGACACGAAGGAAGCGCGGGATGTGGCCACCGTCACCATTGCCGCGATTCGTGGCCTGCTCTTGCAGGAGGTTCTGACTTCAGCAGTCCACTCGGAGGACGCGGTTGCCTTGATCCTGCGCATGAGCAAGGGGCGATCCGTGCCGCGCACAAGTCCGGGGCCTTGAGCAGGTAGCCGCCTTTCACCACCACGTGAGCCGGGGTCCCGGTAGTCAGGTAGGACACGAACACATCCCCGCTACGCAGACCATACGATGGCCTTGGCGGTAAAGCGGCGTGGGCGGAGGTGCTCACCACTGACGCAGATCCTTAAATCGGCCTGCATGAATACGCAGACCGATTTGCGCTTTGTGCCGGCGGCGGTGTCAGGCCAGGTTTCGTGCGCAGGCGGTGAGCAGGGAGGCCAGCTGTTCCACCTCGCCTGGCGGGAGGTCGGTGATCATGCGTTCCTCCACGTCGAGCACAACGCTGTGGGCCTGGTCGAGCAGGGATTGACCCGCATCGGTGAGGGTGACCGGCAGGGCTCGACCTGAGGTCGGCTGCGTGGCGACGGAGACCAGCCCCGCCCGGGTGAGCCCGGCGAGCACGTCCCGCAGGGACTGCCGAGTGACAAAGGTGCGTCGGGCCAGTTCGGCCGCCGGGGCGCCGGGCGCGTCGGCCAGTGCCCGCAGCACCGCGTACTGGGACATGGACAGGCCCATCTCGCGCAAGCGCTCCTCGCACGCGCCGCGGAAGGCCTGGCTCACCTGCTTGACCAGATAGCCGACGCGCTGACGGACATCCATTTGACTCATGACAGGAACCTTACACATAATCCACCATGTAAGGAACCTGACATGAGGAGAAGCCGTGCCCGCGACCACCACCATCACCGTCGACGCCCCGGTGGCGACCCTGATCAATGTCTTCACCGTCCAGGCCGACCGTCAGCGCGAGCTCGTCGACCTGCTGGTCACCGCCACCGAGGAGGTCATGCAGCACCTCCCCGGATTCGTCGCCGCCAACATCCACGCCAGCGACGACGGCACCAGGGTGGTCAACTACGCCCAGTGGGAGACCGCGGAGGCATTCCAGGCCATGCTCGGCACCCCAGCCGCTCAGGTGCACATGCGCCAGGCCGCCGCCCTGGCAGACGGATTCGACCCCCACTTGTACGCCGTCGCATCAGTGCATCACCGCTGAGCACGTCACGGTCCGAAACAACAGCGACGAACAGACGCTCGTCCGCTACGGCTCCGCTACAGGGCGAGCTGGAGTGTCACCCTCTGATGGGTCGGCATGTAGCCGAGCGCGTCATTGATGGCGCGCATCGGACGGTTGCTGTCGGCCGTGTCGGTCAACAGGCCATCGAGGTACGGATAGCGCTCGCGGGCCTGCCGGATGGCCTCGGCCTTCATCCAGCGGGCCAGGCCGTGCCCGCGATGTTCAGGCAGCACGCCGGTGCTGTAATGCTGGGCATCGCCCTTGCCGTCCCCTGGGACGACCAGTTCGGTGAAGCCGACGACGGAACCGTCCGACTCGGCGACGGCAGCCACGGTGTGGAGCAGATCGCCTCGGTTCTCGATCGTCTGCACCGCCTCCCGTACGCGGTCGACGTCCCAATGCACGCTGCCGTAGTCGGTGTCGTCCATCGGCATGTCGTCCATGGCGCAGCGGGCCGCGGCGAACGTATCAGCCAGTTCGTCGGGCACCATCCCGTCCCACGCGACCAACCGGTACCCGAGGTGCGGGCTGCTGACGATCTCCCGAAGGCCGGCGAGGTCGGCCTGCGCCAGTGGCAGTCGCGTGTAGGTCAGGGTCAGCACTTTGCGGAAGTCGTGTGCCGACAGGAAGGCCTCTCCCGGCGAGCCAGGCTCTGCTTCCGCGATGACGGAGCGTCGGCCCGCATCGCGGGCCGCGGCCAGCGCGGCCGTCAACAGGAGAGAACCAACACCGACGCGCTGTTCGGCCGGGTGGACGTGGAGATCGAGCTCGGCCAGATGATCCTGGCCCGCCCTGGTGAACAGGCGCAGAAAAGCCGACCCGACGGGAACGCCGGTGGATCGGGTGGCCAGCCAGGCGAGGCGTCGGCTGGATGAGGTGAGCTTGGGGTCAATAAGAGGGGTGATGCGAATCGACACGATGTCTCCGGCTTGAGGGGAGGTGGTGGGTGATAGCAGAGTTGCGGCCTTGCCGCTGAACGGTCCTGCGCATCTGCTGCACACCTCCTGCAAGTACGGCCTCGACATCCGACGGGATCGGCAGACTATAGCGGACGCGATCATCGTGCAGTAGATCGGCTCACGTCGACCGATCGTGCCACCGCCGGCTCAGAAGGTGTCGTCCCAGACCTGAGCAGTTGTGCTGTTGCACCGCCAGATCCGCATCGCGAGGCCCGGCGCTGTCGAGGCATTCGGGATGTCGAGGCAGTGGCGTCACGGTGGACCGGGCGGGCCACCCGATCAGAAGCCGGGTCGCCCGAAGGATCTCCCTCGGACGACTCGGCTTCTTGCCACATTTCCGCCGGCTCAGCCGGTCGTGGCATAGCGCAGCAGGACGTTGTCGGAGCCGTCGAGGCTGCGGACCTCCGCGACGGTGAGCCCTTCGACCGGCTGAGTGAAGATCGGCGTCCCCTCGCCGAGCGCCTTCGCCCCCACGATCAGGTGCAACTCGTCGACGAGCCCGGCGCGGAGCAGAGCGTTCCAGGTGATCCGGCTGCCGAAGGTGACGATGTCGCCGCTGGTACGTTGCTTGAGCTCCTTGACCCACCCCTCGGCGTCGGCGCGCTTGACCACGGTCGTCCGGTCCGCCCACGACGCGATGTCCGAGTCCGTGAGCGAGTCCGACACGACGCTGACCTCGATCCGCCCGTAGATCGCGCCGAACTGCTGGTTCACCGTGGACGTCTCGGGGTTGTCCGCTTGGGCGGGCCAGAACCCCATGAACATCTGGTACGAGTTGGCGCCGAGCAACAGCGAGCCGGCGGCCTGGATCCGCTCCAGGTTGTAGGCGTCGAACGCGGCGTCCATCGACAGCACGAGCGGGTTGCCGTCCGCCGCCGCGTAGAAGCCGTCAAGAGACATGATGTTGCAGACGATGAGCTTGGCCATACCAGGCACTCCGTTTCCT
The DNA here is from genome assembly GCF_040649695.1 of Nonomuraea sp. NPDC048901. Lineage (NCBI taxonomy): Bacteria > Bacillati > Actinomycetota > Actinomycetes > Streptosporangiales > Streptosporangiaceae > Nonomuraea > Nonomuraea sp. NPDC048901. The sequence continues at coordinate 512,702 of NZ_JBEZFW010000006.1, forward strand.
CCGTCGATCAGCTTGTGGCGCCCACCATGTCTGGGAGATGCGTCGGCCGACAGATGCAAATATCACCAGACCCCCGCTGACTTTCGCTACATCAACCGAGGTCAAGCCTGTTGCGGGAACCTGCAACACCCCTGTTCCTCATGCGGCCGGAACGCCCAGGATCGCCTCATGCTCAGTGCTGCGATCAACAGGAGAGGCGCGTTGCGGGCAGGCGCCGTGGCAGGGCTGGCCGCTGCGGGCACCGGATGCGGGGCCAACTCTCGTACGGCCTTCCACGCTCGCGCTTCCGACGGCGTCGCCAGCTTGGGCCGCAAAGCCGTGACGTAAGACGGCTCATGTAGTTGTGATCATCACGCGACACCCTACGCAGGCCACGAGTCGCCACTAGCACTTGGCCAGAGACCTTGATGACAAGGCGGCTCACGTCCGGGGGCGCGGGGGCCGGCAGGCCACCGCCCGGGGTTCGGGGCGGAGCCCCGATGGGCACAGCGCGAGCGTCAGCGAGGAGGGGGCCGAAGGGGGCGGAGCCCCCTGGGAAGCACGCCTGAGCGCCACCCGCGCGTAGCGCGCCCCGATCGCGATGACCGAGCTGTGTCAGGCCCGCCGCCGAGCCCGATAGGCGGCCACGTGCATCCGGTTTCCGCAGGTACGGCTGTCGCAGTAGACACGGGATCGGTTGCGGGACTCGTCCACGAACACCCGGTCGCAATCAGGTGCCGAACACGTTCGCAGCCGTTCCCACTCCTCGTCCACCACCAGGTGCGCCAGCGCCACCCCGCAGTCCGCCGCCAGGTGCTCGGAAAGTGTCGCGTCCGGGGCGAAGTAGTGCATGTGCAGCGGATGTCCGTCGTGCTCCGTCAGCCGGGGCGTGATGCGGGTCCCCGACAGGAGCGTGTTGAGCAGTCGTACGGCCGTCGGCTGGTCCGGGGCGGTGAAGACGCGGTGGAACGCCTCTCGCACCAGTCGCACCTGCCCCAGGTCGCGGGCCGTGAGCGCGCCGATGCCGCTGACCTGCCGCGACTCGACGAACGCGTGCAGGTCGGCCAGCTCGGCCAGGCCGTCGTCTCCGCCGGTCGACGGGGACGTGTTGACCAGCTCTACCACCGTGGCCAGCGAATGCACCATGTCATGGCCAAACGGCATGTTGACTCCTGTCGACGACCGGCTCTAGCGTGGTCGCAGCGTATCTCGCTCCAAGGAGCTCGGGGGTTTCTGTGGGTGCACATCGTCGTATCGTGCTGATTGCGATCGCGGGTGCGCTGATCATCTCCACCTCCGCGCCGCTGGTCCGGTTGTCGGGGGTCTCGCCGGCGACCTCGGCGTTCTTCCGGTGCGCGTACGCGCTGCCGCCGATGCTGGTGCTGGCCTGGCTCGAACGGCGGAGGCTGGGGCCCCTCCCGGCCCGCAGCCGCAATCTGGCGTGGCTGGCGGGCGTGCTGTTCGCGTTCGACCTGCTGTTCTGGCACCACGCTATCAAGTACGTGGGCGCGGGGCTGGCGACCGTACTGGGCAATCTGCAGGTCTTCATCGTGGCCTTCGCGGCGTGGGCGCTGTTCCGTGAGCGGCCGTCGAACCGGCTGATGATGGCCACCCCGGTGGTGTTCGCCGGGGTGGTGCTGATCTCGGGGGTGTTCGACAGCGCGGCGTATGGGGCGAACCCGCTGCTCGGGGTCGTGACGGGTGTGGCCACCTCGATCTCGTACGCGGGGTTCCTGCTCGTGTTGAAGGGCGGTTCGGGGCGTACGGTCGGGCCGTTGACGCACGCCACCGCCGTGGCCACGGTCGGGATGGCCGCGCTGAGCCCGGTGTTCGGGGGCGCCGACTTCGTCCCGAGCTGGCCGGCGCACGGCTGGCTGCTGCTGCTCGCGCTCGGGCCGCAGGTGGCCGGCTGGTCGCTGATCGCGTACTCGCTGCCCAGGCAGCCCGCCGCGCTCACCGCGCTGCTCCTGCTCGTCCAGCCGATGACGACGGTCGGGCTGTCGGCGGTGCTGCTCGGAGAGCACCCGTCGCCGCTCCAGCTCGCCGGGTGCGGGGTGATCGTCTTGGGCGTCCTGTACGGCTCGCGGCGCGCTCAGCCCGCCCGCACCGAGGCCGAGCAGCCGGAGCAGGTGCCGAACACCTCGACCGTGTGAGTGATCTCGGTGAAGCCGTGCTCGGAGCCGACCGTCTCCGCCCAGCGTTCGACGGCGGGACCGGCCACCTCGACGGTCCGGCCGCAGCGGCGGCACACCAGGTGGTGATGGTGGTCGCCGCTGGCGCACGCGCGGTAGACGGACTCGCCGTCGTCGGTGCGCAGCACGTCGACGTGACCGCCGTCGGCCAGCGCCTGCAGCGCCCGGTAGACCGTGGTCAGGCCGATCTTGGCGCCGTGGGCGCGCATCTCGGCGTAGACGTCCTGGGCGCTGCGGAAGCTCTTGCTCTGGCGGAGGGTGTCGTGCACGGCGTCGCGTCTCGTGGACATCATCGTGCGACCTCCTCGACGCGCATGGTGGATCGCTCGCTCACTGTGGACTCCTGGGGTCTGCCTCGCCGTACGAACTTACCGACACCGAGGGCCAGGACGAAGCCGCAGAGGGCAAGAAGCACGATCGCGGCGCCCGGCGGCACCCTGGCGGACAGCGTCGAGGCGAGCAGCCCGCCCACCGCCGCGACGACGCCGAACAGCATGGCCAGCGCCATCGTCGAGCGGAACCCCCTGGTGAGCTGCTGACCGGTCGCCACCGGGATCACCATCAGCGCGCTGACCAGCAGCAATCCGACCACGCGCATGGCGATGACGACGGTCAGCGCGGCCGTGACGGCGATCAGCAGGCTGAGGAAGCGCACCGGCAGGCCGCTGGCCCTGGCCATCTCCTCGTCCTGGCAGAGCACGAACAGCTCCCTGCCGAAGATCACGACCACCGCGATCACCGCGACGGCCAGCGCGCCGATGATCCAGATGTCCTCGATGGTGACGCTGGCGATGGCGCCGAACAGGTAGGAGTTCAGCTTGGCGTTGCTGCCACCCGGCGCGATGCTCATGAGCATGACGCCGCCCGCGATGCCGCCATAGAACAGCAGCGCCAGCGCGACGTCGCCGCTGGTGCGCCCGCGCGCCCGTACCAGCTCGATGGCCACGGCGCCGATGACGGCCACGGCCACGGCGGTGAGCACGGGCGCCTGGCCCGTCAGGAAGCCCAGCGCGACACCGGTCAGCGCCACGTGCCCGATGCCGTCGCCGAGCAGCGCGAGCCTGCGCTGGACGATGAACGTGCCGACGGCGGGCGCGCAGAGCCCCACCAGCAGCGCCGCGATCAGCGCCAGCTGGAAGAACTGCGTGCCCAACAACTCGATCATGGCTCTCCCCGCCATCCGGAAAGCGGTCCCGCGCTCGCCTCGGTGGCGTGCGGGTGCACGTGTTCGTGTCCCGGCCGGGCGCAGTCGCCCTCGGGCCGTGGTGGTCTGCCGTCGTGCGCGATCCGGCCCTCACGGACCACCACGCCGCGGGTGATGAGCGGCTCGAGCGGGCCGAGCTCGTGGGCGACGAGCACGATGGTCTTGCCGTTCAGCACCAGCGTGGCCAGCGTATCGGCGAGCAGCTGCTGAGTGTCGGCATCGACACCCGCGGTGGGCTCGTCCATGACGTACGTGTCGGGTTCGCCGGCCAGCGCGCGGGCGATGAGCACCCGCTGCTGCTGGCCGCCGGACAGCGACTGCACCGGGTCGCCCGCCCGGTCCGCCAGCCCGACGGCCTCGAGCGCGCTCGCCGCCGCCGCCTTGTCCGCGGCGCTGGTACGGCGCAGCCGGCTCTGCCTGGCCACACGGCCGGAGGTCACGACCTCCCGGACCGTGGCGGGCACCCCGCCGCCGACGGCCAGGCGCTGCGGTACGTAGCCGATGCGCCACCAGTCGCGGAATTTCGCGGGCGGTGTGCCGTACAGGAGGGTCTGGCCGCCCGAGAGCGGAGTGAGGCCCAGCAGGGCGCGCACCAGCGTGGACTTGCCGGAGCCGTTGGCGCCCATGAGGGCCACGACCTCGCCGGGGCAGATCGTGAGATCGATGCCGCGCAGGATGTCGCGCCGGTCCAGGCTCACCCGGCCGCCGGTCATGGCGAAGGCGGTCTCACCTGTGCCGCTCATGCCGTACGCCCCAATGTGCCGTTCATCTCATACACCCCAATGCGCCGGTCATGCCGTACACCCCAATGCGGTCTGCAAGGTCTTCAGGTTGTCGCGCATTCCCGACAGGTAGTCGCCCGACGGCTTGCTCTCCAGCGGATCGAGCACCGCCGTCCGCGCGCCGACCTCCTTGGCCAGCACCTCGGAGACCTTGGGGCTGACCAGGGCCTCGGTGAAGATCGTGGTCACCTTCTCGTCCTTGGCCAGCTTGGCGACCTCGGCGATGCGGGCGGGGGAGGGCTCGGTCTCCGGGTCCAGGGTGATGCCGATCTGCTTGAGGTGATAGCGGTCGGCCAGATAGCCGAACGCCTCATGGGCGGTGACCAGCGTCTTGGTCCCGCAGGTGGTCAGGGCCTTGGCGTACTCCTGGTCGAGGGTCCCCAGGGCGCCCGCCGTCTTGACCGCGCGGTCCCGGTAGCCCTGGGCGTGCGCGGGGTCGGCGGCGGCCAGTCGCTCGCCGAGCTTGGCGGCGACGGTGGCCAGGCGGGACGGGTCCAGCCAGAGGTGCGGGTCGTAGCCGATGTCGTGACCCTCCGCGTGCTCGCCGGCGGGCAGCGTCTTGACGGCGGTCGCGGCGTCGAAGCTCTTGTCCTGGTCGACCGCGTCGTCCACGGCGGGCTGGACGCCCTTGATGTAGACGGTCAGGGTCGCGTCTTCGAGCTGGGCCACCTGGTGCGCGCCCAGCTCCAGGTCGTGCGGTTCGACACCGGGGGCGGTCAGGACCGACACGCTCACGTCGGGGCCGCCGACCTGCTCGGTGAGCCACTGGAGCGGGTAGAAGGCGGCGATCACGGCGGGCTTGCCGGGCGCCGCCGTCTCAGCCGCGCCGGTGTTGGAGCACGCGGCGGCCGTCAGGGTGGTCGCGAGGATGGCAGCACCGATTAGGGGCGTTCGGGACATCACGCCCCCGATTATGGGGAAAATGAAAATGATTGTCAAAATCTCCGGCTAAAACACTCCGAAGCGGTCGGCCGCGAGGACCAGCAGGAAGGCCAGCATCACGACCCGCAGCAGCCGCCCGCCGAGCCCCAGCGACGGCCAGGACAGGTACGCCAGCCAGCCCACGAACCCCAGCACCGGCAGCACCGCCACGCCGCCCAGCCAGCTGTCCACGGCGAACCCGGTCAGCAGCAGCACCACCAGCACGGCGGGCGCCGCCCACTTGGGCACCTGCGTGAACAGGAACGTCATCGGAGTCGCGCTGCGCTCCTCGACCGCCTTGCGCAGGCCGGTCGCGCCGGGTGTGAAGAACTGCTCGCCGGCGGGAAGCGGCCGCCGGGCATTCCCGCGGCGGTTGTCATTGGTGGCCACGGCCCGAGCCTAGCCCCGTCCCCATCGAACAGCAGGTGGGCGGTCGGAGCGCCCGAATCGGTCAGTGGGTGCGGGCAGGTCAGGGACTGGAATCGCCCAGCGGTACGTAATCGTCTGACATCCTGGTGTGCGTGCTCGCCGTCATCCGTTACACCGTCCCAGAGTCCCAGTCCCAAGACTTCGTCAAGCAAGCCCATGTCATCCTTCAGACACTGGCCGACCAGCCCGGATTCCTGCGCGGCCGGTTGGCCCGCTCGGTCGATGAGCCCAACCTGTGGGCGCTGGTCAGTGAGTGGGAGGGCGCCGGGTTCTACCGCAGGGCCCTGTCCGCGGCGCGGATGGCGATGTATCCCCTGATGATCCTCATGGTCAATGAACCAAGCGCGTTCGAGGACGTCTATCTTCAAGACGGCGAGTAGAAATACTCGCGCGCGAGGGCTCGTGAGCGTCCCCTAAGCTGGGAGCTCACCCATTCCCTTCGCCGACCTCCAGCCGGAAAGAGACGCAACCAAAATGGCACGACGCACAGACGTCATGGACACGATCGTCAGCCTCGCCAAACGCCGCGGGCTCGTTTACCCGTCGAGCGAGATCTACGGCGGACTGCGCGCGTCGTGGGACTACGGTCCCCTGGGCGTCGAGCTGAAGAACAACGTCAAGCGGCAGTGGTGGCTGTCGATGGTCCAGTCGCGCGACGACGTGGTGGGCCTCGACTCCTGCGTCATCCTGGCCCGCGAGGTCTGGCAGGCCAGCGGTCACGTGGAGACCTTCACCGACCCGCTGACCGAGTGCCAGTCGTGCCACAAGCGCTACCGCGCCGATCACCTCCTCGAGGCATACGAGGAGAAGAACGGCAAGGCGCCCGAGAACGGCCTGGCCGACATCACCTGCCCCAACTGCGGCAACAAGGGCGCCTTCACCGACCCGAAGCAGTTCAGCGGCCTGCTCAAGACCTACCTCGGCCCGATCGAGGACGAGTCGGGTCTGGCCTACCTGCGCCCGGAGACCGCGCAGGGCATCTTCATCAACTACCTCAACGTGCAGCAGTCGGCGCGTAAGAAGATCCCGTTCGGCATCGGCCAGGTCGGCAAGTCCTTCCGCAACGAGATCACGCCGGGCAACTTCATCTTCCGCACCCGCGAGTTCGAGCAGATGGAGATGGAGTTCTTCGTCAAGCCGGGCAGCGACGAGGAGTGGCACCAATACTGGATCGACGAGCGCTTCCGCTGGTACTCCGATCTGGGCATCAACAAGGACAACCTCCGGCTCTACGAGCACCCCAAGGAGAAGCTGTCCCACTACAGCAAGCGCACGGTCGACGTCGAATACCGCTTCAACTTCGCGGGCGGTGAGTGGGGTGAGCTCGAGGGCATCGCCAACCGCACCGACTTCGACCTGACCGCCCACTCCAAGGCGTCGGGCGTCGACCTGAGCTTCTTCGAGCAGGACACGGGCGAGCGCTACGTGCCCTACGTCATCGAGCCGGCGGCGGGTGTCGACCGGGCCACGCTGACGTTCCTGCTCGACGCCTACAGCGAGGACGAGGCGCCCAACGCCAAGGGGGTCATGGAGAAGCGCACGGTGATGCGGCTCGACCACCGGCTCGCCCCGGTCAAGGCCGCGGTGCTGCCGCTGTCGCGCAACGCCGACCTGTCGCCGAAGGCCCGCGACCTGGCCGCGCAGCTGCGCCGGCGGTGGAACGTCGAGTTCGACGACGCGGGCGCGATCGGCCGCCGCTACCGGCGCCAGGACGAGATCGGCACGCCGTTCTGCATCACGGTCGACTTCGACACGCTCGAGGACCAGGCGGTCACGATCCGCGAGCGTGACACGATGGCTCAGCAGCGCATCTCCCTCGACGCCGTCGACTCCTACCTCCGCCAGCACCTGAACGACTAGTTTTCTTTTACGGCCGGCAGCGGCCAGCCCCACCCGCCATACGTGGCCGGGCCCCGTCCAGGGGCACGCTCCTGCGGTTTACGGGGTCGGCCGCCGCGACGTGCGCATTGTTGACCCCGTTCGCGGTCCTTCCTGGACCGTGGGCGGGGTCGATGCCGTTGGAGCAGGTGGGCAGGGGCATCAGCGGCGGGTGCGGCTTCGGCACACCGCCAGGGTGATGGCGTACGCGATCGGGGGCAGGACGAAGATCGCCACGCGCAGCCCGTACACGATCCAGAGGTAGGTCTCGTGCGGTGCCGCGAGCAGCGGCATCGGCGCCTTCGGGTCCGGCGGGGTCTCCGAGACCCACGTCCCGGCCCACAGCACCGTGAAGAACGTGATCACCGCCGCCCCGAGCGCCGTGCGGACGGGCGCGTGCGAGGGGCGGTCCAGGAGGTTGTGCACGCGGCGGTCCCCGGTGAAGCGGCGCTCCAGGAACGGATAGAACAGCAGGACCGTGAAGAAGGCGGCCAGGACCAGCATCGGGATCCAGAGGCCGACCTGCAGGACGAAGCCGCCGACGGTGATCTCCCAGGGCGGCGTCAGGCGTAACGCGCCTTCCAGAACGCCGGAATACCAGAACGGCTGAGCCGACGGCGGCCAGCCGCCGGGCTGGTACGCCCCGTGCTCCCACACCGGGTTGACCCGGACGAAGGTGGCCAGCAGCGTGATGACGGCCATCGTGAACAGCGTGGTGGCGCCGTTCTTGACGGCGAAGTACGGGAAGAACGGGCCGCCCGTGACCCGCGTCTCGTCCGACGCCGGCGTGCGGTGCTCGGTGTGCTTCTGCCGCCAGGTCAGGACGATCCCGTGCAGCGGCACGAGCGCCAGCAGGATGCCCGGCACCAGCAGCACGTGCGTCACGAACAGGCGCGGGATGACCTGGCCGGGAAAGCCGCCGTCGAAGACGAACGCCGACAGGTAGCCGCCGACGAGCGGGATCGACAGCAGCAGGCCCTGAGCCTCCCGCAGGCCGGTCATGGCGAGCTGGTCGGCGGGCAGTGAGACGCCCAGGAACGACTCGAACAGCACCAGCCCGAACAGCAGCACGCCGGTCATCCAGCTCAGCTCCCGCGGCTTGCGGAAGGCGGCGGTGAAGAAGACGCGGAACAGGTGGGCCACGATCGACAGCACGAAGATCGTCGCCGCCCAGTGGTGCATCTGGCGCACCAGCAGGCCGCCCCTGATGTCCAGGCTGAGCTCGCGTACCGAGGCGAAGGCCACGTCGGGGTTGGGCTTGTAGAAGAAGACCAGGAACGTGCCCGTCAGCACGAGCAGGACGAACGAGTACAGGGCGAACTCGCCGAGCAGGAACGACCAGTGGCTCGGAAAGAGCTTGCGCAGGTTCGGGCCGAGCCAGCCGGCCAGCCCGAGGCGCTCGTCCAGGTAGCGCGCGGAGCCCTGCGCGGCCTTGGCCGATCCGGCGACCAGGCGGGCCGAACGCTGGGGCTTGGTAGGAGTGGCCATCGGGCGCCTCCTGCTAGGGGGTGCTCCTGATTGTGAACCTTACTTCTGGATCTTTCAAGAATTGGTTTATACCAATTGGTATAAACCAATTCTTGGTCAAACAGAACATAAATTGGATTAGACCGGTGATAGGCCCTTCACCAGCTGAAACGTTGACTTAACCGATGAGTGCAGTTTCATCATGATTATCGCCGGTAGAGTCCGAACCAGAGGCGTTGATTGGAGCTGTGGTGGCCAAGTACGTTTACGACTTCACCGAGGGCAACAAGGATCTCAAGGATCTTCTCGGCGGCAAGGGAGCAAACCTCGCCGAAATGACCAATCTCGGGCTGCCCGTCCCTCCCGGGTTCACGATCACCTCCGAGGCATGCCGCCACTATCTGGCCGAGGGCGCGGTCCCCGACGGCCTGGAGCGGGAGGTGGCCGAGCACCTGACCGCGATGGAGAAGCGGATGGGCAAGACGCTCGGCCAGGCCGACGACCCGCTGCTCGTCAGCGTCCGCTCCGGCGCGAAGTTCTCGATGCCCGGCATGATGGAGACCGTCCTCAACATCGGGCTGAACGACGAGTCCGTGCACGGCCTGGCCAAGCAGGCCGGCGGCAACGACCGCTTCGCCTGGGACTCCTACCGCAGGCTCATCCAAATGTTCGGCAAGACCGTGCTCGACATCGACGGCGAGCTGTTCGAGCAGGCGCTCGAATCGCTGAAGGGCGACCGGCAGGACACCGACCTTGGCGCGGCCGAGCTGCAGGGCCTGGTGGAGACGTTCAAGGGCATCGTGCGCGACCAGACGGGCAAGGACTTCCCCGCCGACCCGCGCGAGCAGATGCGCCTGGCCGTCATGGCCGTCTTCGACTCCTGGAACGCCCCGCGCGCCATCCTTTACCGCCGCCAGGAACGCATCCCCGCCGACCTCGGCACCGCGGTCAACATCGTGGCCATGGTCTTCGGCAACGTCGGCAACGACTCGGGCACCGGCGTCGCCTTCACCCGCGACCCCGGCTCCGGTCAGCAGGGCATCTACGGCGACTACCTGCAGAACGCCCAGGGCGAGGACGTCGTCGCCGGCATCCGCAACACGATCCCGCTCCAGGAGCTGGAACGCCTCGACAAGAGCTCGTACGACGAGCTCCTGCGGATCATGGAGACGCTGGAGAACCACTACCGCGACCTGTGCGACATCGAGTTCACGATCGAGCGCGGCAAGCTCTGGATGCTGCAGACCAGGGTCGGCAAGCGCACCGCGGCCGCCGCGTTCTGCATCGCCACCCAGCTCGTCGACCAGGGCCTCATCACGCTCGACGAGGCCGTCACGCGGGTGACGGGCGACCAGCTGGCGCAGCTGATGTTCCCGCGCTTCGACTCGGGCACCGAGAAGAAGAAGATCGCCAAGGGCATGAACGCCTCGCCGGGAGCCGCCGTCGGCAAGGTCGTGTTCTCCTCCGAGCGCGCCGTCGAGCTGGCCGGCCAGGGCGAGGACGTCATCCTGGTGCGCCGCGAGACCAACCCGGACGACCTGTCCGGGATGATCGCCGCGCGCGGCATCCTGACCAGCCGCGGCGGCAAGACCTCACACGCCGCCGTGGTCGCCCGCGGCATGGGCAAGACCTGCGTCTGCGGCGCCGAGGAGCTGGAGGTGTCGATCGGCGAGCGCAGGTTCACCGCGCCGGGCGACATCGTGGTGAACGAGGGCGACCTCATCTCCATCGACGGCACGACCGGCGAGGTCTTCCTCGGCGAGGTGCCCGTGGTGGACTCGGCCGTGGTCGAGTACTTCGAGGGCCGGGAGCCCGACGACGACCTGGTCCGGGCCGTGGACCGGATCATGCGGCGGGCCGACGAGGTACGCCGGCTGGGCGTGCGGGCCAACGCCGACACGCCCGACGACGCGGCCAGGGCGCGCCGCTTCGGCGGTGAGGGGATCGGGCTGTGCCGTACGGAGCACATGTTCCTGGGCGAGCGCAGGCAGCTCGTCGAGGACCTGGTGCTGGCCTCGGGCGACGAGGAGCGCCAGGCGGCGCTGGACGCGCTGGAGCCCCTCCAGAAAGCTGACTTCGTCGGGATATTTCAGGCTATGGAGGGTCAGCCGGTCACGGTCCGGCTCATCGACCCGCCGTTGCACGAGTTCCTGCCGGACCTCACCGACCTGTCGGTCAAGGTGGCCACCGGGGACGCCTCGGACAAGGACCGCAAGCTGCTGGTCGCCGTCAAGAGGCTGCACGAGCAGAACCCCATGCTCGGGCTGCGTGGTGTGCGGCTCGGCCTGGTCATCCCCGGCCTGTTCGCCATGCAGGTACGCGCCATCGCCCAGGCGGCCAAGGAGGTGCCGGGAGCCAAACCGGAGATCATGATCCCGCTCGTGGCCGCCGTACAGGAGCTGGAGGCCGTCCGCGAGGAGGCCGCCGGGATCCTCGCGGACCTCGGCGTCGAGGCCCTGATCGGCACCATGATCGAGACGCCCAGGGCGGCGCTCACCGCGGGCCAGGTCGCCGAGGCGGCTCAGTTCTTCTCCTTCGGCACCAACGACCTGACCCAGATGACCTGGGGCTTCTCGCGGGACGACGTGGAGGCCGCGTTCTTCTCCCGCTACCTGGAGCTCGGCATGTTCGGGGTCTCGCCGTTCGAGACCCTCGACCGCGACGGTGTCGGGCGCCTGGTCACGATCGCCGTCGAGGAGGGCCGCGCGGCCCGCCCCGACCTCAAGCTCGGCATCTGCGGCGAGCACGGGGGCGATCCCGACTCGGTGCACTTCTGCCACCAGGCCGGGCTCGACTACGTCTCGTGCTCGCCGTTCCGCATCCCGGTCGCCCGCCTGGAGGCCGGCCGCGCGGCCTTCGCCGAATGCGACTCCGACACCCGGTAGGCAGCCGAAGGGGGTACCCCCAGACACCACCCACGACGGACCGTCAGATCTTCCTCTCCCGAAGGGGGATCACCCGACCGCCTCGATCCCTGTGACGGCCCGTTGTGGTGGGGGTCCTTTGGGTGAGATTCCCCCTGCGGGGGAGGGGATGGAGACGGCCCGTCGTGGCTGGTGTCCCTGTGGGGACCATCGTGGTCAACCGGGCGAGACGGTCGCCTCCGCCTGCTCCAGCGTGGCGGGCACGTAGTCGTGACGCATGCCCAGGTCGCCCAGCCACTTCCGGAGCCCGGGAACGGCGGACGGGTTGGCCGCGACCTGGGCCGCGTACTCCGACAGCGCCACCTCCTCGCCGTCGTCGAACAGCAGCCGCGCCGGCCCCGCCCACGACAGCGTCCACCGGGCCTGGCCGTGCTGGATCAGCACCGCCTCCAGCGCCTGCCCGAGCACCCCGGCCAGCAGCGTCTCCGACGGGTTCCAGCCCAGCTCGCGCAGCTTCTCCTCCAGCTCGGGCCGCCGTCCCCTGGCGATCACCTCGAAGGCCGCGTCGAGGTAGGGCCGGGTGGCGCCCAGCACCCGCTGCCCGGCCAGCGCCAGGTCGTTGAGCGCCTCGGCGTTGCGGGCCGCGTACATGCCCTGGGACACCAGCTCCTCCCACGACACCGCCCGCAGCCCCGTGAGCGCCTCCGGCGTCCACATCGACTGCTCGACCGCCTGCACCGCCACGTTCGCGTCGCGCAGCAGCGTGAGGGCCGAGCGCGGGTCGGGTACGTGCTCCGGCTCCGGAAGCAGCTCGATGGCGGCCAGCCGGTCGGCCAGGCTCGGGTGGGAGTCGTAGAGGGAGGTCTCCCGCGGCTCCTCGCCGAGCTTGGCCACCTCGGCCTGCCTGGCCGGATCGCTCATCAGCGCGTGGAACCCGCCGAACACCGCCGCGGGCCGGTTGCCGCCCGCCCCGGTCATCGACAGGTAGCCCTCGGCGTAGATCTTCCAGGCGGTCGCCGTGCTGTGGATCTTGCGCAGCGCCTCCGACATCGCCTGGCGGCCGCCGATGGCCACCGCGAACCGGTCGGCCTCCAGCTCCTGCCCGCGCGACACGCTCTGGGAGACGAGCATGTAGAGCTTGGCGTAGTACGTGAACAGCCGCTGGACGTACGGGTTGCCGGCCAGGCCCTCGACGGTCGCGATCAGCCCCTCCCGGCCCCGGTAGACCGGCGCGCCCAGGCGGGTGTGGGCGCCGCTGTAGTGGCCCAGCTCGTGGCCGAGCACCGCGCGCATCTCGTCGACCGTGAGGGTCTGCAGCAACGGCAGCCCGATGTACATGCGCCGTCTGGTGGCCTTCATGCCGAGGAAGCGGGTGTCCTCCGCCACGGCCGCGTTGACCTCGGGCACCAGGCGGATCTCGTCGGGTGGCGCCGTACGGACGCGCTGGGACAGGTCGTCGACCATCTGCCAGAGCGCGGGCTCGTGCTCGCGGGTGACCAGCACGCCCGGCTGCTCGCCGTCCTTGCGGCGGCTGACCATGATCAGGGCGCGCACGAGCGCGGCCCCCGCCAGGGTCAGGATGACCGCGTACTTGAGGCCGTTGACGTGGAAGTCGACCAGCAGCAGCACATCGAAGAAGACGGCCGCGACCAGCACGAGGCCGACCAGCACGTAGAAGCCGGCAAGCAGGGCGAAGGCCAGCACGGCCCGGAACGCTGTGGTCATGGAGGAGGGGCTCCCGGGGAATGGGGTTCTCGCGAGGGTCGACACTAGCGGAGACCGGAAACTGGATAAAATCACAGCTCTTATGGCCCGTTACGACGAACACGACCAGGCACGGTGGGTGCCGGAACCTCCCGGCAACCCGGAGCGCAGCGCGTTCGAACGCGACCGCGCCAGGGTCCTGCACAGCTCCGCGCTGCGCAGGCTGGCCGCGAAGACGCAGGTCGTGGGGCCCGGCGAGACGCTCGGCGGCGGCCAGCACATCCCGCGCACCCGGCTCACCCACTCGCTCGAATGCGCCCAGGTCGGCCGGGAGATGGGCGCGACGCTCGGCGTCGACCCCGACCTGGTGGAGACCGCCTGCCTGGCGCACGATCTGGGCCATCCGCCGTTCGGTCACAACGGCGAGGTGGCGCTCAACCAGCTGTCCACCTCGTGCGGCGGCTTCGAGGGCAACGCGCAGAGCCTGCGCCTGCTCACCCGGCTGGAGGCCAAGGTCCTCACCGAGGACGGCCGCAGCGCCGGGCTCAACCTCACCAGGGCCGCGCTCGACGCCTCCATCAAATATCCGTGGACCTGTGACAGATCGCCGAAGTTCGGAGTCTACGACGACGACCTGCCGGTCTTCGAATGGATCAGGGACGGTGCTCCCGACGGCCGGGTGAGCTTCGAGGCGCAGATCATGGACTGGGCCGACGACGTCGCCTACTCCGTCCACGACCTGGAGGACGCGCTGCACTCCGGCCACGTCACGCCCGAGGCGCTCCTGTCGGCCGCCGAGCGCCGCGCGGTCTGCGAGACAACCCGCACCTGGTACGCGCCCACTGCCGACCTCGCCGAGCTCGAGGCCGTCTTCGCCGCACTGATCGCCACCCCGCTCTGGCCGCGCCGCTTCGAAGCCACCTTCGCCGACCTGGCCGGGCTCAAGGCGCTGACGAGCGGTCTCATCGGCCGCTTCTGCCGATCCGCCCAGACCGCCACCAAGGACGCGTACGCCTCGCGGCACCGCGCGGAGCTCGTCGTCCCCCCGGCCACCCGGCTGGAGTGCGCGCTGCTCAAGGGCATCACCGCCCACTACGTGATGACCACCGAGGACCACCACGCCAACCAGGCCAGGCAGCGCGACCTCATCACCGAGCTGGCCTCCCTGATCACGCTCGGCGCGCCCGCCACCCTGGAGCCCGCTTTCCGGCCCACCTACCTCGGCGCGCCCGACGACGCCGGCCGCGTCCGGGTGGTCATCGACCAGATCGCCTCTCTCACCGACACGTCCGCCATCGCCTGGCACAAGCGTCTTTCCCGATGACCCCCGGCGGGCGGATACTGCGGCCATGGCTACATATGTGATCGTCGGCGCGGGACTGGCGGGGGCCAAGGCGGCGCAGACGTTGCGGGAAGAGGGCTCCGACGACGAGATCGTGCTGATCGGCGCGGAGTCCGAACGCCCCTACGAGAGACCGCCCTTGTCGAAGGAATACCTGCAGGGCAAGAGCGAGCGGGAGAAGATCTTCGTCCATGGCGCCGACTGGTACGCCGACAACGGCGTGGACCTCAGGACCGGCCTGCGGGTCACGCGCCTGGAGCTCGACCAGCACGCGGTCCGGCTCTC
Source organism: Nonomuraea sp. NPDC048901 (assembly GCF_040649695.1). Taxonomy (NCBI): domain Bacteria; kingdom Bacillati; phylum Actinomycetota; class Actinomycetes; order Streptosporangiales; family Streptosporangiaceae; genus Nonomuraea; species Nonomuraea sp. NPDC048901. The sequence goes on from NZ_JBEZFW010000006.1 coordinate 527,749, forward strand.
CGACGGCTCGCGCCAGCCGTACCACAAGCTGCTGATCGCGACGGGGGCGAGGCCGCGGCGCCTGCCCGGACCGGGCCTCTGCCTGCGCACGGTCGAGGACAGTGAGGCGCTCAAGGCGCGCCTGGCCGGCGCCGAGCGGGTGATCGTGGTCGGCGCGGGCTGGATCGGGCTGGAGACCGCCGCGGCCGCCCGCAAGGCCGGGTGCGAGGTCACGATCGTCGAACCCGACCCCACGCCGCTGTATCGGCCACTCGGGCCCGAACTCGGCGAGGTCTTCGCCGGGCTGCACCGGCGCAACGGCGTCGACGTGCGCACCGGCACCGGCGCCGCGGAGATCACCGAGACCGGCGTGCGGCTCAGCTCCGGCGAGCGCCTGACCGCCGACCTCGTCATCGTCGGCATCGGCGCGGAGCCCGAGGTCGGGCTGGCCCGGGACGCCGGGCTGGAGGTCGGGAGCGGCATCCTCACGGACGCCGCGCTGCGCACCTCGCATCCCGACGTGTTCGCCGCGGGCGACGTCGCCGAGTCCTTCCATCCCCTGTACGGCCGGCGCATCCGAGTCGAGCACTGGGCCAACGCGCTGAACGGCGGCCCCGCCGCGGCCAGGTCCATGCTGGGCCAGGAGGTCTCCTACGACCGCGTGCCGTACTTCTATACAGACCAGTACGACCTGGGCATGGAGTTCTCCGGCGACATCCAGGGCTACGACGAGGTCGTCTACCGGGGTTCGGTCCCCGACCTGGAGTTCGTCGCCTACTGGCTGCGCGAGGGCAAGGTCGTCGCCGGCATGAACGTCAACGTCTGGGACGTCGTCAGCGAGATCCAGCAGCTCATCCGCTCCGGAGTTACCGTGGACCCGAAGGAGCTGACGTCGGACCGGCGATGAAGCTCACGTCGGATTGACGATGATCACCGTAGGAGTCGGCGTGGCGTGGGTCTTCTTTTTCTTCTTCTTGGGCTCCACCACCTTCTTCGACGCGCACTGAACGGCGCACGGCGGCGTCTCGCCCAGCCGGCCGCGCATCTTCAGCGTCTCCTTCTTCGGCGACAGCGTCTTGTTGCCGGTCTGCCAGGCGTCGAGGTAGTCCCAGGGGTTCACCATGCCCCGGCGCACCCACCAGTAGGCGGGGCCGGTCTTCCAGGAGATCGCGAAATAGAGGTTCGTGGCGGTGTCGCGGGCGTTGCCCGAGTTGCCGACCCGGCCGAGCATCTGTCCGACCTTCACCCGTACGCCCGGCTTGAGGCCGTCGGCCACGGCGTCGAGATGGCCGCCGAGGTAGCGGACGCCGTCGTCGCCGATGATCGTGACGAAGCGGCCCTCGCGGTAGGCGCCCACGTCGGTGGTGGGCGACCACTTGTTCAGGGTGTTGACCTCGTCGACCACGCCGTCCACCGGCGCCACGAAGGCGCAGCCCTTGCCCGCCCAGATCACCGTCTTCGGGAGCACGAGCAGCTGGCGCTGGTAGGTCGTCCGGCAGCCCTGGACGGGGAAGGCGTAGGTGTACTTCGACAGCTTCGGTGGCGGGATCTTGACCGGGTCCTCACCCTTGGGCGGGGTCTCGGCCGACTGGGGGTCGGCGGTCGGTGTCTGTGAGGGGATGGTGGCGGTGACGGACGGGCTCGCGCTCGCCGGGGGCGTGGCCGGTGACTGCGCGCTGACGCCCGCCACTCCGGTGGCTTGTGGCGAGCAGGCGCTCGCCAGCAGCGCGGCGCCCGCTAAAGCCGCCCAACGTCCGAGATGCCCCGCTCGCATGATCTCCACCCGTGTCGACGTGTCCACCGCAAACATTTACCTTTGTAGCCGACCGGGGAAGTGCTCCCGACAGATTTCCGCCTTTCGCGACGCGACGGTGACATCCTCTTACCGCCAGGTCACCGTCACCTCACGGAGGGCAGTCATGAGCCCGGGTGGGGACGGTTGTCGTAGCTCGGGAATAGACTCACCGGCGTGGCTGGCAGGATCCGTGACGTCGATATCGCGCTCGTTCGTGAGCGATCGCCCATCGCCGATGTGATCGGCGAACACATCCAGTTGCGCAACGCGGGCGGCGGCAACCTCAAGGGGTTGTGCCCGTTCCATGACGAGAAGAGCCCATCCTTCAACGTCACGCCCGAGCGCGGCATGTATTTCTGCTTCGGCTGCACCGAGGGCGGCGACGTCATCACGTTCGTCGAGAAGATCGAGCACCTGACGTTCGGCGAGGCGGTCGAGCGGCTGGCCCAGCGTGCCGGGATCCAGCTTCAGTACGACCAGGGCGGCTACGTGCCGCGGCGCGACCACGGCGAGCGGGCCCGGCTGATCGAGGCGCACAAGGCCGCCGCCGAGTTCTACGCCGACAAGCTGCTCGGCCCCGAGGCCGCGCCCGGCCGGCGATTCCTGTCGGAGCGGGGGTTCGAGCGGGCCGACGCCGAGATGTTCGGCGTGGGCTACGCGCCCAACGAATGGGAAGGGTTGACGCGGCATCTCCTGGGGCGCGGCTTCACCGCCGACGAGATCGTCAAGGGCGGGTTGGCCAAGGAGGGCCGGCGAGGGCCGATGGACCGCTTCCGCGGGCGGCTGATCTGGCCGATCCGCGACGCGACGGGTGACGTGATCGGGTTCGGGGCCCGTAAGCTGCTCGACTCCGACGACGGGCCGAAATACCTCAACACCCCCGACTCCCCGCTCTACAAGAAGAGCCAGGTGCTCTACGGCATCGACCTGGCCAAGCGGGAGATCTCCAAGCGGTCCCAGGCGGTCATCGTCGAGGGCTACACCGACGTCATGTCCTGCCACCTGGCCGGGGTGCCGACGGCGGTCGCCACCTGCGGCACTTCGTTCGGCGAGGAGCACATCAAGATCCTGCGGCGCTTCCTGCTCGACCAGGCGGAGTTCCGTGGCGAAGTGATCTTCACCTTCGACGGCGACGCGGCCGGGCAGAAGGCGGCGCTCCGGGCGTTCGCCGACGAGCAGAAGTTCGTCACCCAGACCTACGTGGCCGTGCAGCCTGACGGGCTCGATCCGTGCGACCTGCGCGTCAAGCAGGGCGACGCGGCCGTGCGCGACCTGATCGCCAGCCGCGAGCCGCTGTTCCAGTTCGCCATCCGCAGCACGATCTCCCGCTACGACCTGCGCAGCAACGAGGGCAAGATCGCCGCGCTCGACGCGGCGGCGCCGATCGTGGCCGGGATCAAGGACGTCGGCCTGCGCAAGCGCTACGCGATCGACCTCGACCGATGGCTCGGCTTCATGGACGAGCGGTTCGTCATGCAGCGCATCGCCGAGGTCGGCGGCGCCCAGCAGGGTCGCCCGCGGCGGGCGCCGCAGGCCGCGCCCGTCGATCCCAACGTGCGGGTCGAGGGCGAGCTGCTCAAGCTGGCCATCCAGCGGCCCGCGCTGCTCGGTCCCCGCTTCGACGCGCTCGACCCGCGGGCGTTCACCGCGCCCGACCACGTGCTGGTGCACCAGGTGATCACCGCGGCGGGCGGCGCCGCGTCGGCGGGCCACGGCGGCCGCGAGTGGGTCGACCGGCTGCTGGAGCAGTGCCATGACGACGTGACGCGGGCGCTGGTGACCCGGTTCGCGGTCGAGGCGATCCGGGCCGACTCCCACACCGAGGAGCGCTACGGGGCGGCCATGCTGGCGGCGATCGAGGCCATCGCGGTCGACCGGGCGATCGCTCAGGTCAAGTCGCGCATCCAGCGGCTCAACCCGGTGGATGAGCAGCAGGACTACAACCGGCTGTTCGGCGAGCTGGTGGCGCTGGAGCAGCAGCGCAGAGTGCTCCGCGACCGGGCCGCAGGCAGCTGAGGGGTTTGGGGACGCTTTCACGGGCAGCCGCGGCAACCGGCTCAGGGTTTCGGCGGGACCGTGCGCACCCGCTTTGACGTAGCCCATCGGCGGATGACGAGCCGCGAATGGTCCCTGTAACGGCTCGTTCGAGAGTTCCCGAGCAGAAGATGTCGGGAACTTGTTGAATCCAGATAGCGGTGGCGAAATCCTTCACCGGTCGCGTAGGACAGCGGTGTCAGAAGGCATCCGGGCAGGCTACGCCTGGTGTCCGGCGACAACCCCGCCCCGGACACTCCTTACTCGACCGCGTAATTGACTTTACTTTCCTGATCAAAGTGCCGCTAAACCTTTAAGCGATCTCAATTTGGTAAGGGCCACGGCCTTACCTTCGGTTACAAAAATGGGTCTGCCATTTTACGGAACCAATACTGCAGACTGTGTCCCGTGGGTGCATCGGTACTGCCAAGTGGACCGCCATCCGTAGATCAAGTGGCGGACCTCGTCGCGAAGGGAAGGGAGCGCGGAAGCGTAACCGTCGATGACGTCGCAGCCGCGCTTGACCGCTCAGAGTTGCCGTCCGACGCGTTGGAACGCGTCGTGCGGATGCTCGCGGAGAACGGCGTGGAGGTTCTCGAACCCCAGGGAGAGGAAGAGACCACCCGCGCCGACGAGGAAGACGTAGGCAAGCGGGCGCCGACCAGCGATCTAGTCCGTATCTACCTGCGGGAGATCGGCCGGGTGCCGCTGCTGACAGCCGAAGAGGAGGTGGAGCTCGCCAAATCGATCGAAGCCGGTCTGTTCGCCGAGGACAAGCTGGCCAGCGGAGTGTCGCGTCTGGCCTTTCCCGAGTTCAGGGAGCTCGTCTGGCAGGGCACTCGGGCGAAACAGCGCCTCATCGAGGCGAATCTCAGGCTCGTCGTCTCGATCGCCAAACGTTATGTGGGCCGTGGAATGCTCTTCCTCGATCTCATCCAGGAAGGCAACCTCGGGCTCATCCGCGCGGTGGAGAAGTTCGACTACACCAAGGGATACAAGTTCTCCACTTACGCCACCTGGTGGATCCGGCAGGCGATCACCCGTGCGATAGCCGACCAGGCGCGCACCATTCGCATTCCGGTACACATGGTGGAGACGATCAACAAGCTCGTCAGAGTGCAGCGGCAGCTCCACCAGGACCTCGGCCGTGAGCCCGCGCCCGAGGAGATCGCCAAGGAGATGGACCTCCCGGTCGATCGTGTGGTGGAGATCCAGCGCATCGCCCAGGAGCCGGTGTCACTGCAGTCGCCGATCGGTGAGGAAGACTCCGACCTCGGTGACTTCATCGAGGACGCCGACGCGGTCGTGCCCATGGAGGCGGCGGCCTTCATCATGCTGCAGGACCAGCTCGACGACATCCTGGCGACGCTGTCGGACCGTGAGCAGCGCATCATCCAGCTCCGCTTCGGCCTGGCCGACGGGCATCCGCGCACGCTGGAGGAGGTGGGCAGGGAATTCGGCGTCACCCGGGAGCGCATCCGGCAGATCGAGTCGAAGACGCTGGCCAAGCTCCGCCACCCGACCAGGGCGCAGATGCTGCGTGACTATCTGGATTGATCGACTCGCGTGGCGACGAACGGCGGGCCCGGGGTTCTCCCCGGGCCCGCCGTTCGTTCGTCTACGCAGCTTCAGGAGCAGCCCTCGAACTGCGGCACCGCGATGGTGCTGAGGTTCAGGCCGGCCTTGCCGAACCACTTGTGCAGCAGTTTCGAGGCCGTCCCGTCCTGGTACATGGTGGTGATCGCCCGGTTGACCGCCTCGCACCCCGCGACGTCGCCCTTGTGCATGCCGACCCCGGTCCGCTGCTCGTTGAACTGGGCGTTGACCAGCCGCAGCCCGCTGCCGTCCTGGACGGCCAGACCGGCCAGGATGACGTCGTTGGTGGTGATCGCGTCCAACCGGCGGTCCTTGAGCGCCGCCAGGCAGGCCGCGTAGTCGTCCACCGGCACCACCTCCGCCGCCACCTTGCGCTCCTCCAGGACCCGCTGGGTCGCGTTCGAGCCCTTCACCTGGCAGATCTTGTGGCCCTTGAGGTCACGGACGTTCTTGATCGACGGCTCGTCCGGCCGTACCAGGATGTCCTGGTAGGAGATGTGGTACGGCCCGGCGAACAGGACCTTCGCCTTGCGGTCCTGGCTGATCGTGTACGTCGCCAGCACGAGGTCGGCCTTGCCGTTGAGCAGGACCTTCTCCCGGTCGGAGGCCAGCACCGGGATGAAGGTGAAGTCCTTGCCGAGCTTCTGGGCGATGTAGCGGGCCACGTCCACGTCGAAGCCCTCGAAGGTGCCGTTGGACTTGCGTACGCCGACCGACGGCAGGTCGGGGCGGACCCCGATGACGATCGCGTCCTTGTCCACGATCGACTCCGCGCCGCCCATGCCGCAGGCCCCGGCCAGCAGCGTGGTCAGGACCAGCACCGCCGGTAGCAGCCGCTTCATCGGTACTCCTTGAGCCGTGGCCACACCCCGGCGATGACCAGCAGGCCGAGGCCGCCGATCGCGAACGGGAGCAGCCGCCACAGGTTGTCGAGCGCGCTCTCGCCGGCGTCCGTGGCCCGCTTGAACACCGCCTCATGCTGCTCGGCGAGCTTCAGCAGCGCCTGGTCGTAGGCGTCGAAGGACTCGCGCACCGTCCCCAGCCTGGCCGACACGGCCTGGCCGGCCTGGCCGCTGGCCGCCAGCGCGCGGAACTTGGCGTCGGCGTCCTGGAAGCGTGTGTACGCCTCGAGCGCCCGCCGGCCGTCGCTCCCGCCGAGCTCGGTGCCCAGCAGGCCGAGGAAGTGCTTGGCGCCCTGCGCCACCTTGGCCTGGTAGGTGTCGAGGTTCCCGGCCTCCAGATAGATCACCGACTGGGACTTGTCGAGGAAGGTGTGCTCGTAGGTGTCGGCCCGCCCCTTGTCGAGCAGGAACCGGCTCTGGTCGCCGTGCAGGCTGTTGCTGATCGCGCGGGCCCTGGCCAGCGTGAGCACCGAGTCGAAGCCGTCGGCCTTGGCGGTGCGCAGCTCTTGCGTGTCCCGGCCGAGCACGTTCACCCCGGCGAGCAGCGCGACGACGGTCACGACGGTCGCGGCCAGCAGCGCCGGCCCGAACACCCGGCGGAAGCGCCGTGCCAGGAAGACCTGCAGCCAGATCAGGCAGGCCAGGGCCAGCAGCCCGGCCACGATCACCGCGAACCGTACGACCGGCACCATGACGCTCTTCTCGTCATAGGTGCTCCGCACGATCGTGCCGCTCTCCAGCGTCAGGTTGTACGCCTGCGGGAGCAGGACCAGCCGCATCAGGTCGGTGGCCTGCCGGTACACCTCGACCACTTTCTGCGGCGGCGGCCCGGCCGCGTGACCGGACTGGGTGTCGAGCAGCAGCGCCTGCCCGGCCAGCCGCTCGTATCGGCCGAGGCCGTCGAGCACGGACTGGACGGTCTGCCGCTCGGCGGGGTTGTCGCCGGACAGCTCGAACGCCTTCAGCAGCGCCTGGTTGGCCTCGGAGCGCCGCCGCTCGTACTGGGCGATGGCGGCCTGGCGCTGCGAGGCGTAGTCCTTGCCCATCAGCAGCGCGTCGGCGACCTGCGCGTCCATGTCGCTCAGCCCGAGATACAGGCCGGCGGTGGCGACCACCTGGGGGCCCGCGTCCCGGCCGATCACCGTCAGCCCGTCGCGCGCGCTCACGCTCCCGGCCGCCAGCGCGGCGAAGAGCAGCGCCAGGGAGGCCACGGTGATGCCGGAGATGACCCGGATCCTCCCCGGCACACTCCGGTGCGCCGGAGCCCCCGGCGGTGCCAGCCCGACCTGGCCTGACGGCCTGGCCTGGACGATGGTCATAATGCCCCCTCGCAGGTCGTGAAGGTAGTCGTGGCGGCCCCCTCGCCGGTCACGGCGTGCCTTCGCGGATCGTGATGACGGTCCAGGCGCCGACGTGGATGCGGTCGCCCGCGCCCACCCGGACCGGCACGTTGACCGCCACCGGCCTGCCGTTGACCTGGGTGCCGTTGGAGGAGCCCGGGTCGACGAGCGTCCACGAGCCGTCGTGCCCGGCGAGCAGCACGGCGTGCAGATGGGACACGCCGGGATCCTCGGGCGGCCCGGTCAGGTCGATCTCCGGCCGCAGGTCGCGGCCCCGGCTGCGGCGGCCGATGCGTACCTGCTCGCCGGACAGCGCGAAGGACCGTTCGGGGCAGTACGGCGGGAAGGCGACGGCGTCGGCATCGGGGCCGCCCTCGGCGATCACCTTCTCGTAGTAGGCGCGGTCGGCGGCGGTGACCGCCTCCCAGCGAGCTCCGGCCACCGGCGGCGCCATGGTGGGCGCGGTGCCGGAGTAGTCGTGGCCGCACACCTCGCAGAACTGCCCGGCACGCGGCGTCTGGCAGACGGGACATTCTTCCACCGCCGCGCCGGAGCCGACACCGGCGGGCGCGGCCGGCGCGGCGGACGACGTGACCGGTGGCGGGGAGGCGGCCAGCTGGAGGCCGCAGACGTCGCAGTATTCGTCGTCGCCCGACGTGTGGCCCTGGGGGCAGGTCGCCATCAGCTGCCCTCCCCGTTCTTGCGCAGCTTGCTGGTACGCACCGAGCCGGTGTCGAGCTCGATCGCGTCGGCCTTGTCGACGTTCTTGCGCAGCCGGGCGGTGCCGGAGGCCGGATCCACCTCGACGACCTTGTCGAGCAGCCGGGCCGTGTCCTCGCGTCCCGAGTCGGCGGCGAGCTGTTTGGCCTTGGCCAGGCGGGCCGTCGCCCTCTCGACGTCGCCGGCCGCGCGGGCGCTCAGCCCGTCCTGGATCAGCTCGTGCAGCTCGGCCTGGCCGGTGTAGTGGGCGACCTTCCCGTTGATCCGGGTGGACTGGGCCAGGTCGTCGGTCCACTGGGCGAGCACGTTGCCACTGGCGAAGACCTCCTGGGTGTCGGGACGGAGCAGTTTCACCCAGCCCGCGCGGATCTCGCTGCCGATCTGGCCGGGCGGCACCTCCACGCACAGGTGGTACTCGCGGTCCTCGGTGCCCCACGAGCCGGTCGGGTAGTCGCCGGTCAGCGGGTTGACGTCGGTGCGCTTGCCGGTCAGGTCGAGCAGCGTGGGGGAGACCTGCTTGACCCACTTGAGCGTCGCCGTCTGCGGCACCCACACCCGCATCACCAGCTCGGCCACGGTCTTGCTCATCGAGGTCTGGGTGAGCTTGCGGAAGAAGTCGGCCAGGTCACCCTGGTTCCGGACGAAGTCAAACGTACCCAGCAGCGCCTCGGCGACCTTGCGCAGCTCGGCGGGCACCCAGTCGTCGCCGACGCCGAGGCTGTCGCAGACGAACGCGCCCTCGCAGCGGGCCAGCGCGCCGGCGAACACGTCGGCGCGCTCGTTGTTCTGGCCGTCGGTCATCAGGATGGCGTGCCTGATCGCGTTCGGGTGGGCCGACAGCAGCTGGGCCGCCAGCTGCAGCCACTGGCCGATCGAGGTGCCGCCGCCGGCGGAGAGCTTGCCGATGGCCCGCTGCGCCTCGGCCCGGGTGGCCGCACTGGCCCTGACCAGCTGGGGGCCGTTCGGGTAGACGACACGGGCCCGGTCGGTCCCGGCGATGACCGCGAAGTGCACGCCGTCGCGCAGGGTCTGCACGGCCGTCGCGGCGGCGGCCCGGGCCTCTCTGATCTTGCCGCCGCTCATCGACCCGGACGTGTCGATGATGATCACCTCGGCGGCCTCGGCCGGGGTGGCGGATTCGGTGGTCACCGTGCCGGTGGAGTTGATCGTGAGGATGGCGTGCACCTCGCGCCCGTCGATCGGGAGGTACTTGTTCTGGTCGATGTGCAGGGTGAAAGTGGGCTGGTCACCCATGTGCGTCTCCTAGAGGGATCAGGACGATGGTCACGTTGTCTTGCCCGCCGGAGTCGAGCGCGTGTCGCAGCATCGCGCGGGTCATGTCCAGAGGGCTGCCGGTGGAAGGGAAGGTGTAGCCGTCGAGGTAGCGCCACAGACCGTCGCTGCACACGAGCAGCAGGCCCGGGGTCTCCGGCTCCAGTACGCGGACGTGCGGGCGCACGTCGCCGTAGTCGGCGCCGAGCCAGGCGGTGATCTCACCCGTCGGCGCGGCGTCGTCCACGGTCAACTGGGTACCGACGACCTGACCGGTCACGGCGGACCGGATGGCGGCCGCCGGAAGAACCCCGACCGGCCGGGTGTCAGCGCTCGCCTCGACCGGCGGGCTGCCCGCGGAAAGATCGGTCTCGACGGGCCGGGTGTCGGTGGGAAGGCCGGTCTCGACCGGCCGGGCATGGGGGGGAGGGTCGGTTTCGACCGGGTTGGTTCTGGTCGGCCGGGGGCCGGTGGACAGCCAGTACGCGCGGGAGTCCCCCGCCCAGGCGAGCGTGATCCGGCCGCCTTCGACCACCGCCGAGACGTAGGTGCAGGCGGGGGCGTCGTCCACCGAAGTGGCCAGCTTGCCCACGGCCCGGCTGGCCAGGCCGAACGCCTCCTCGGTTGAGACGCCCCTGGCCAGGGCGGCGCAGGCCGTCTCCACCGCGGCCGCCGACGCCTCGTCCGCGCGCGGCGAGCTGCCCACGCCGTCGCAGACGACGACCACGGTCCGCGTGTCCGTGGACAGCAGCGCCATGGCGTCCTCGTTGCGGCTGCGGCGCAGGCCTTTGTCGGTCACGCCCGCCGTACCGCCGTCGAGTTCGAGCTCCGCGTGGTCGCGGCTGGTGGGCTGGCGCACGCCGCACCGCTCGCAGTAGCCCTCCGCGTCAACGGCGGGGGCGCCGCAGGACGTACAGGCAGGTGCTCCGAGTGGATGCCCGCACGCCTCGCAGAAGGAGTCGCCGGCGAACACAGGGGTCTCGCAGACCGGGCACCGGACGTCCGCCTTTGGAGCGGCGGTGTCGTCCATCACACCCACGTCCGGGGCCGGACGGCGTTGGCCTGGTCGACGAGGGCCTGGCGCTCCTGGCGGGAGCTCGCGGCCACGGCCAGGCGGCGGAAGATGCCCTCCAGCCGCTTGCGTAGGCCGGGTTCGGTGAACTCGGCGCCCGCCAGCTTCAGGCCGCCCGGTGGTTTGTTGTTGTCGAGCCAGGTCAGCGCGCTCTCCAGCAGCTCGGCGATGAGCAGTTCGCGGCGGCGCGGGTCGAGGTCGGTGAGGTCGTCGAGGCGGTCGGCCGCGGCCGACAGCTCGTTCGGCTTGCCCGGGTCGGCCGCCCCCGTCGTTCTGGCCACCGCGGCCACGACCGCGAGCTGCGCGGCCACGCGGTGGCTCGACGTGGTCGGCACCTCGTCGAGCACCGCGATCCGGCCCGCCCTGGCCAGCCCGAACGCGGCGCTCACGTAGGAGCGGTCGGTACGCCACACGCTCTCGTACCAGCGGACCGGGTCGCCGTTCATGCACTCCAGCGCGAACGCCAGCCCCAGCTTGGGCGCGCACTCGCCGGGCAGCAGCGAGAAGCACTCGTCGAAGATCGGCGCCGCCCGGTCGGCCTGACCCGAGGCCAGCAGGTGGACCGCCCGGTACCAGGTCACCCGCCAATCGCCGGGCAGCGTCCGCCCCGCCTCGTCCAGCGCGGAGAGCGCCTGGTCCGAGCCCTGCTCGGCGAGCAGCCGGGCCTTGGTCAGCAGTGTCTCGGGCGTCCGGGCCATCCCCTCGACCTGGCTGACCAGCACGTCGGGATCGCGGCCGACGAGGCCCGCCAGCGCGCCCGCCGCCGGGTCGGCGGGATCGGCCAGCGGCACCGGCAGCGCGGCCGCCGCCTCCAGCGGGTCGAGCCCGGCGAACACCCGCCCGCGGTCGGCGGCCAGCGCCGCCCCCGCCGCGAGCCGCTCGGGCCCGAACAGCGCGGACTGCGCCGGGTACGGCACCCCCTCCGCCAGCGCGCTGATCTCGCGCAGCACGCCGACGAGCTGTTCCTCCATCTCCTCCGCGCTCTGGAACCTGGCGGCGGGATCGGGGGCGGTCGCCCGGCGCAGCAACCGCGCGAACGACTCGTTGCCGCAGTCCGCCGGCAGCGGGTTCTCCACCCCGCCCTTGGCCGGGCTGAACGACGGGATGGTCAGCACCGCCAGCGTCCTGGCCACCGTGTACAGGTCGGAGGCGACGGACGAGGGCTGGGTCTCCAGCTCGGGCGCGTGGTAGCCGACCGTGGCCCAGGAGGTGCCCGGCGGCGAGCCGACGCGCTGGACCGCGCCCAGGTCGATGAGCTTGAGCCGATTGCCGACCCTGATCACGTTGGCCGGCTTGAGGTCGCAGTAGACCAGGTCGTGCTGGTGCAGGTAGCCGAACGCGCGCAGGATCTCCCGTCCGTACATGAGCGTCTCGCGCAGCGGCAGCGGTCCCTGGCGGCGCAGCTCGTGCAGCGACTGGCCGCCGACGTACTCCATGACGATGTAGCCGAGGCCGCCGGAGCGCTGGAAGTTGATGATCTTGACGATGTTCGGGTGGTCGACCGTGGTGAGGAACTTCCGCTCGGCCTCCGCCGCCGCCAGCGCCTCGGCGTCGGCGGTGTTCAGCAGGCCCTTGAGCACCACCCAGCGGCCGTCGAGGTTCTCGTCGGCGGCCAGGTAGATCCAGCCGAGGCCGCCGTGCGCCAGGCAGCCCAGCACCCGGTACTGGCCGGCCACCAGGTCGTCCTTGGCCAGCTTCGGGGTGAAGGAGAACGAGGTACGGCAGTGCGGGCAGAACCCGTCGGGCAGCCCGGCGCGCCCCTGCCTGGAGCGGCCGACCGGCTCGCCGCACGCCGGGTTGGCGCAGAACCGCTTCTCCTCGGGCACCATGGGATTGGCCATGATCGCGGTGGCCGGGTCCCGGTAGGGCACCGACGGCAGGTCGGCGAGCTCGCCCAGCACGCCCGGCCGTGACCGGCCACTGCTCAGCGGGCCGGTCATCTGCCTGCTCACCGGCCGGGTGTCAGGCGAGTCCGAGGGGCTCGACGCCGTCGCCGGGGTCGAGGCCGCGGCGGGCACGGCGGCCGCCGCCGCGTGGCCGCACAGGTCGCAGTAGCCATCTTCGATCGTGCCCGTACAGCCTGGCTGGGCGCATCGGGTCATCGGCCACCTCCGTGGATCGCACGCTGATACAGGTCGACGGCTTGTGCCGCCTTCGTCAGATCGCAGGGAGCGCTCCACAGCAGCAGCCGCGCCCGCTCGTACAGCTCAGTCGCGCCCGGGTCCTCCGCCAGGCCCTTGCGCACCGCCATCGCCTGGCACGCGCCGAGCCGCCCGCGTAGCTCATCACGCCTGCCGAGCAGCCCCATCAGCGCCGTCGCCGTGGCCCGTGCCTGCTGGGCGGCCTGCTGGGCGCCCTGCTCCAGGGCCGTCAGCCGCCCGGCCCGGTCGAGCCAGGTGCCGGGCGCGGCGTCGAGCGCGTCCAGTTCGTCGGCCAGCGCGTCAACCTTGCTCCGCGGCTGTGCCTGCGGCGGCAGGGCTATCTTCACCACGACCCTGCCGTGGGCCACCCTGGCCTCGCTCTCGGCCGCGCGTACCCGGTCCAGCGCGGCCACCAGCTCCTCGCGCCGCCTGCCGTACTCCTGACTGACCTGTAGCGCGCGCTCCAGGTCCGCGCGGGTGCTCGCCAGGAGGCGGGTGACGCGCTCCAGTTCGTGCTCCGGCGGCGCCGAGCCGAGCGGATCTTCGAGTACGGCGGTCCGCATCCGCCGCAGATCGGTCTCCGTCTGGGTCAGGTCAAGGCTCTCGCCGAGCTGCCGCCGCAGATCGCCGACCGCGCGCAGCTCGGCGTCGGCGGCGTCGAGGCGGGGTAACGCCGCGGACCAGACCGTGTCGATCTCCGTCAGTACGTCCGTGGCCTGCTGGAAGGCCGCGTCCATCCGGGCGACCGTCTCGTCCAGGGTGAGCCGCTCGTCCGCCTGGGGGAGGAGGGATCGTTCCTCGACGGGCTTGGCGGCGGCCTTCAGCACCACCGAGCGGCCCGACAGCAACTCGGTCAGGGTGGCGAGCTGCTCCGCGCCGAGGCGGCCGCGGGCGCCCTTGACCTGCTCAGCCGCGCGTAACACCCCCCGATAGGTGTCATAAAGCGCCCACAGCGCGGCGATGGCGCCCTGCGCGGCGGCCCAGCGGGTCTGGGTCGGGCCGCGTAAGGAGGCGCCCTTGAGTAACTGGTAGGTGGTGTGGGCTTCAAGATCGAGCAGGTCGCCGGAGATGCGGTCGCGCTCGTCGGCTCGGGCGCGCAGTGCGTACTCCGCACCCTCCCTGCTCATGGGTGGTCCCAGACTCATCACGCTCCCCGTGATACGGGCCCCCGCGCCCCGTTGTCTACCGGCTAAACGGCAAAACCGACCGGTTGGTTCCGGGAGGAGGCCGGTTGGTTCCGGGAAGTATGCCGGTTGGTTCCGAGAGTAGGGGAGACCCTGACTTGTCCCTGATTCAACCCTGCCTCACCTGCAATCCGCTTGAACGATCTCGTAACGTCAGAGACATGGGACGCATACTTCTCGCAATCCTGGCGATCATCGCCGTGTTCATCCTCATCGGCCCCCTCGTGGGCTTCGTCTTCACGCTGATCAAGTGGGGACTCATCATCGGAGCCGTGGCCTTCGGCATCATGCTCGTCTCCAAGTGGGCCCGGACGTAGCTTTCCTACGGCCTAGCGGCGCATAGTGGGTTGATGGAGGCGCGGCCCGCGGTCGACGACGCCGCGCTCGGGCGCGAGGCACTGTCCGTGCTCGAGGCGAACTGGACGGGAACCTCCACCGTTCCCGCCCCAGGTCTCTACCCGCACCAGTGGAGCTGGGACTCGGCGTTCGTGGTGATCGGCCTGGCCAGGCACCGGCCTGACCGGGCTCGTGCCGAGCTGCTCAGTTTGCTGGCCGGTCAGTGGGCGACCGGCATGGTGCCGCACATCGTCTTCCACACCCCCGAGGCGTACTTCCCGGGCCCTTCGGTCTGGCGCTCACAGGATCACGACGCCGCGCCGCGCGTGCTCACCTCGGGCCTCACCTCGCCGCCGCTGCACGCGCTGGCCCTGTGGTGGCTCTACCGGCACACCGGCGACGCCGACTTCGTCAGGCGGGCGTTTCCGGCGCTGGCCGCCCAGCACGCCTACCTGGCCGCCGCGCGCGACCTGGGCGGCTCGGGGCTCGCGGCGATCGTGCACCCCTGGGAGTCGGGCATGGACGACAGCCCGGCCTGGGACCAACCGCTCGCCGCGCTGCCCGAGATCAGGTACGGCTACCGCACTGTCGAACTCGAGCAGCGTTACCCCGACAGCGACCACGACCGCTACGTCTGGCTGGCGCTGCGCTACCGCAACGCCGGCTACCGAGCCGAATACCTGCGCGACGAGCACCCGTTCGCCGTCGAGGACCCGATGTTCAACGGGATCTGGCTCGCCTCCTGCCAGGCCATGGCCGAGCTGGCGCCGCTGGCCCGCGCCGACCCGGTGCCCCACGCCGAGCAGGCCCAGCGCATCAGGTCGGCGCTCCTCGACCGCCTGTGGGACGGCTGCTTCTACGCCCGCGACCTACGGGCCGACCGGTTGATCCGGGTCTGCACGGTCGGCGGCTTCGGCCCGCTGCTCGACCCCGAGCTGCCCAGCGACCGCGTCCACGCGGCCATCGAGATGCTCGAATCGGCCAGGTTCATGGGCGCCACGGGCTATCCGGTGCCCAGCTGCGAGATCCGCGCCGCCCAGTTCGACCGCACCCGCTACTGGCGCGGCCCGTCCTGGGTGAACACCAACTGGCTGCTGCGCCGGGCGGCCGACGTCCACGCGCTCGGCTCGCTCGGCCGGCAACTCGCCAACGGCACGCTCCGCCTCGTCAGGCAGGCGGGGTTCCGCGAGTGCTTCGACCCGTTCGACGGCAGCGGCCGGGGGTGCCGGGACTTCTCCTGGAGTGCCGCGCTCACCCTCGACCTGCTCGCCGATAGCGTGAAGGAATGAGTTTTCTTCGCCGCCTGCCCGCCGACGTCCGCAAGGCCCTGGTCACCGAGCCGGGGGAGCGGGTGCTGACCTTCGCCGCCACCGGCGACGGGCACGTGGTGGCCACCAATCTAGCGCTGCACCTGCCCGGCGGGATCCGCGTGCCGTACGAGACGATCGACCGGGCCGCCTGGGACGAGGAGGGGCTGAACATCCTCACCATGTCCGGCGAGCGGCACCGCGTGGAGCTGCCGGAGCCGCGGCTGCTGCCCGAGACGGTCCGGGAGCGGGTCAACGCCACCATCGTGGTGAACAAGCACGTGGACCTGCCCGGTCGTGGCGGGGTACGGCTGGTGGCCAGGCGTCCGCCCGGCGGTGAGGTACTGGGGTGGACCCTCGTCTTCGACGACGGCCTCGATCCGAACGACCCGGGCGTACGCGCACAGGCCGAACAGGCCCTTGAGGGCGTACGGCGCAGCATGGGGGTCTGAGGAGCCGGATCGCGCGGGCGGCATGAGTTCGGGCGCCCGGTAGACGAGCGGGACATGCGTGCGCGCCGGGCTTGTGAGTGGGGTGGGACCCCGGGCTTGTGAGTGGAGTGGGACCCCGGGCTTGTGAGTGGGGTGGCACGCGGGTGCCCCGGGCATGGGCGGTGGTTCGTCCTGCGCTCATGCCCGGGGCCCGGCGTTGCTCGCGGCAGTTCCGCGTCAAGTTCCGCGTCAGTGCGGAATGCCGGTTTGGTCGGTCTTCTTCTGGCCGGCCTGCTCGACCTCTTCGCCGGGCCAGCCGGTGCCGGTGTCGTGGTGGTCGTGGCCGTTGAGGAACGGGATCCGATGCTGGAGTGTGTCCCCCACCTTCGACTTGGCCACTCCGGCCGCCTTCGACAGCTGGGCGCCCATCACGCCCGCGGTCTCCTGGAACCTGGGGCTGTCGGCAACGCGTTGGGCGGCCCGTTTGATCTGCTCATAGCGTTCGCGTCCGGCCCGGCTGCCCAGGACATAGCCGACGGCGAGACCAATGGCGAATGTCATCCGATAACGCATATTGCACCTCCGCTGTCTCCGGGCCTACCCGAATGACGATGCGACACGCACTCCTCGAGTGCGCTAATCTATTCCTGCGCCCAGGGGAGCGGCTCGCAAGGCCCGCCGATCAGCGCGAACGTACGATCCCGCGTAGCTCAACGGCAGAGCAGCCGGCTGTTAACCGGCAGGTTATAGGTTCGAGTCCTATCGCGGGAGCTTCGGCAAGGCCGAGGTAGGCAGAGCTCAGGCCCCTCTCCGGGATCAAGGATGAGGGGCCTGAGTCGTTCCGGGAGCCACTACCCGGTTTGGTCAGCGTCGCCGAAGACGGCTTCCATGGTCTCAGCGCCATGGACGATGACCGGTCTGATCGGGTGTCGGTAGACGGTTGCGTGGTGGTGGGCGTCGAGTGCCCGACGAGATCGGCGATGCGTTCCACCGAGACGTCCCCATCGCTCAGGATCGAGACGAAGCAGTGGCGGAGCTCTCGTACCTTCCAGCGGTTCCCGATGCCCGCCCTTCTTGTGATCCCCGCAGCACGCGCCGTCACTTCCCGTGCAGATCGACGAAGCGGCCAGATGGCACGTGCCCGGAGATAGGCTGATCTGATCTTGTCCGATCGGCCTTGGAGACCACGTGGCGCACCCACTCGTCGTCGGCATCGCCGGCGGCTCCGCGTCAGGCAAGACTACGATCGCCACCTGGTTGCGTACCGCCGTCGAGCAATCCGGACGCACCGTAGACGTGCTCACCAGCGACCCGTACATGTGTCACGACGTCGATCGCGGCCCGACTTTCGTCTCCCCCACGACCGGTGAGGTGACCTTCGACTACAACCGGCCCGAGTCGGTCGACTGGCTCGCTTTCCTGCGCGACCTCGACAGCCGGACCAGCGACGTAGTAGCGCCGGACGTGCTGCTTGTCGAAGGGCTCATGATCTTGCATGTCGCAGCGGTGCGCGAACGGCTCGATCTGCGGCTCTTCGTCGAACTCGACGCGGACGAGCGTGCGCTGCGTCGGCTGCTGCGGGACATGAAGGAGCCGCGCGGACTGAGCGAGCCGGAGATGATCGCTAATTACTACCGGGAGAGCGCTCGGGTCGGGCACGCGCTGTATATCGAGCCGTCCCGGCAGTACGCCGACATCATTGTGCGCGGTGACGCCCCGCTGGATCGGTTGCAACCGTTGTTGCTGGCGATGATCGATCGGCTGCTCGGGGAGCACAGTGCCCGGGAGCCCTCGACCTAGCAGCCGTCGCACCTACGTCACTGAATAAGTACTTTTGCCAGCGATGCCTGGTCCGAGTCCTATCGCGGGAGCAAGGCTGAACCCCCTTCCCGGGTCTCCGGGGAGGGGGTTTCTTGTTGCGGCTAGACCGCGGTGTCCCGCTTGCCGGTCAGCACTCCGTAGAGCGCCCAGCCGAGGCCGAGGAGGACGCCGCCGATCCCGGCGACCAGGCCGATGGCGCCGCTGCCGAGGAGGGCCAGAATGGCGATCAGCGCGGCGAAGACGAGCGACAGGGCGAGCATGACCGTGCGGTAGGTGTGCTTGTTCATGACCATGACGATCACGGTTCCGGCGTCGCCGGGGTATCCACCGATCGGTGGACATATAGCCATGAGGGGGTAAAACTGCAGATCATGGGGAGTCCCGTGGCGGCGCGGGCCGAGAACGCCTGGCTGCGTTCCTATCCGTTCTGGGACGCGTACTTCGCGGTGGTGCTCATCACCACCGTCATCGCGATGGTGGCGGACGGCGGCCCGCCCATCGCCGTCGGACTGGTGCTCCTGATGGCCCTCTCCTACGTCCTGTTCGGCCGCAGAGCCGTCCGCGCGGACGCCATCCCCGTGCGGGAGAGCTGGTGGTACGCGGCGAGCGTGCTCGTCCTGGTCACCGGAGCCGGGCTGCTGGAGTCGGCGGCGGGGATAGCGCTGTCCGCGCTGGTGCCGATGGCGTTCATGTCGCTGCGGGTGGCGCACGCCGTGGTGCTGACGGCGGCGTTCTTCGCCGCGCCGATGATCAACGGACTGACGACGGCCGGGGCGGATCCGCTGATGACCCTCCTCGCCCTGGCCGTCGGACTGCCGGCGAGCGCGCTGCTCGGCACGTTCATCAGCCGGCTGTACCAGCAGAACCGCGAACGCGCCGAGCTGATCGAAGAGCTCGACCGCACCCGGGAGGAGCTGGCGGAGGTCAGCAGGGAGGCCGGGGTCCTGGCGGAGCGCGAGCGGCTGGCGGGCGACATCCACGACACTCTGGCCCAGGGGTTCACCAGCATCATCATGCTCCTCCAGGCCGCTGAGGCCGGTCGGGGGGCCGAGCGGCACGTGGCGCTGGCCGTACAGACGGCGAAGGAGAACCTGGCCGAGACGCGGGCGCTCATCGCGGCGCTCGCCCCGCCCGCGCTCGACGGCACGTCACTGGGGCAGGCGCTGCGCCGGTTGGGGGAGGGGTTCGAGGTGCCGGTGGAGGTGACCGTCAGGGGCGAGCCCATCGCGCTGCCCGCCACGGCCGAGGCGGTGCTGGTGCGGGTTGCTCAGGAAGGGCTCGCGAACGTGCGCAAGCATGCCCGCGCTCGGTCCGCACGGCTGGCGCTGGACTACGGGGACACGGAGGTGCTGCCGTCGGTGACCGACTACGGGGACACGGCGGTGCTGCCGTCGGTGACCGACTCCGGGGGCGCGGCAGAGCGGTTGTCGGTGAGCGACTCCGGGGACAGAGCGGTGCGGTTGTCGGTGAGTGACGATGGTGACGGCTTTGAGCCGTCCACCACCCGTGACGGGTACGGCCTGCGGACCATGCGTGTCCGGGTGGCGCGGCTCGGCGGGACCGTCACCGTGGCGGCCGCTCCTGGGTCGGGCACGACGGTCACGGTGGAGTTGCCATGCTCGCCGTGCTGATCGTCGACGACCACCCGATGGTCCGCGAGGGCCTGCGCGGGATGCTCGTCGCCGAACCGGACATCGAGGTGGTCGGCGAGGCCGGATCCGGTGAAGAGGCTCTCGCGGTCGCGCCACGGCTGCGGCCCGACGTGATCCTCATGGACCTGCGCATGCCGGGCTGCGACGGAGTGACCGCGATCCGGCGGCTGGGCGCGGGCTACCGGGTGATCGTGCTGACCACGTACGAGAACGACGCGGACATAGAGCGTGCCATGTCGGCCGGCGCCGCCGGGTACCTGCTGAAGGACGTGTCACGAGCCGACCTGGCGGCCGCGGTACGGGCGGTGGCGGGCGGCGAGACCGTCCTGTCGCCGTCGGTGTCCGCCCGCCTGGCGACCTGGCACAAGGCCGGACCCGAAGGGTGGCGCCTGTCGGCGCGGGAGCGGCAGGTGCTGGAACTGGTCGCGGAGGGGCTGACCAATGGGGAGATCGGCCGGCGGCTGTTCATCGGGGAGGCCACGGTCAAGACGCATCTGCTGCGGGCGTACGGCAAGCTGGGCGTCTCCGACCGGACCTCGGCGGTGGTGGTGGCGATGCGGCTCGACCTGGTGCGGCGGCCCGGCGGATAGCGTCTTTCACGCTTTGTAGTCGTAAGGTCACGGGATTTTCGATTTGCCGGGACAAACGGCTGTGGACGGTGAAGGATGGCAGGAGCTGCGGGCACGTCGTGAAGGCGGTGTGGAGAGGGCGCCGCCTGCCAGGAGGTGCCGCCGACCCGGAATCGGCGGGGCGCTCCGTTGATGGAAAAGTGCTGGTTACTGCGTGCGTACCTGGATCAGGTCCCTACGTCCCTTCGATGCCATCGCCGTACAGACGCTCATCGAGCGAACGATCGACATTCGCGAGGCGGAGCGCTTCATCAGGCTCTTCCACGCCGAGAATCCCGACGCGGGTGGCGTGCACGCGCGTCTGCGTGAGGTCGCCAAGGAGATCGCCCGTCATGGGACTTATGCCCATACCTTCGAGGAGTTGCAGTTCGGTGCCAGGGTGGCCTGGCGCAACAGCAGCCGCTGCATCGGGCGGCTCTACTGGCGCTCGTTACGGGTACGCGACCGCAGGCAAGTGACCAGCGCCGAGGGCGTGGCCCTAGAGTGCGTGGCTCATCTGCGCGACGCGACGGGTGAGGGCAAGATCCGGCCGACGATCACCGTGTTCCCGCCGGACACGCCTGAGCGGCGCGGACCCCGGGTGCTGAACGAGCAGCTCATCCGGTACGCCGGGTATCGCATGCGCGACGGGTCGATCGTCGGGGATCCCCGCTATGTCGACTTCACCGAGAAGGTCAGGCGGCTGGGCTGGCGGGGCGGGAAGGGCGGCAGGTTCGATGTGCTGCCCCTGGTCATCCAGCCAGGGCGCGGGCAGAGGCTGCTGTGCAATCTGCCGGGCGACGCGGTGCTGGAGGTGCCCCTCACGCATCCGGACCATCCGTGGTTCGCCGACCTGGGGCTGCGCTGGCATGCCGTGCCGGCCATTTCCGGCATGTGCCTGGAGATCGGCGGGCTCTGCTATCCGTGCGCGCCCTTCAACGGCTGGTACATGGGGGCGGAGATCGGCGCTCGCAACCTCGCCGACACCGACCGCTACGACCAACTGCCCGTGGTCGCCGGGCGGCTCGGGCTGAACACCGCCTCCGACCGGTCGCTGTGGCGGGACCACGCGCTGGTCCAGCTGAACGTGGCCGTGTTGCACTCGTTCGAGCAGGCGGGGGTGACGATGACCGACCACCACACGGAGTCGAACCGGTTCCTCACCCACCTGGGACGGGAGGAGAAGGCGGGGCGCGTGTGCCCGGCCGACTGGTCGTGGATCGTGCCGCCCATCTCCGGCGGCACCACACGCGTCTTCCACCGCTACTACGACAACCCCACGATGACCCCAGCCTTCGTCCACCACGCTGGCTGACCGGAGGTTCGTCTTGTGTTCCACCTCCCCCAACTCCAGCAACCCACTCTGACCTCTGCTTTCGTTCGCTTCGCCCGCTGGTCGGAGGGTTGTCTTGCCCTTCATCGCTAGAATATGATTCTGTTGCCCTATGGCGGAACTCGTTCTCTCCTCGGCCGATCAAGGCGTGCTCACCCTGACCTTCAACCGTCCCGACCGGCTCAACGCCTGGACGGACGCGATGGGCCGGTGTTACTTCGACCTCCTCCAGGAGGCCGAGAAGGACCCGAACGTGCGGGCCATCGTGGTGACCGGCGCGGGCAAGGGATTCTGCTCGGGCGCCGACTTCCAGACGCTCAGCGCCATCCAGACTGGAGACTACGACGAGACGCCGGACCCGCGCCCCAACACCTTCCCCACGACCATCGCCAAGCCGATCATCGCCGCCGTCAACGGCGCCTGCGCCGGTCTGGGTGTGGTCCACGCGCTGGCCTGCGACCTGATCTTCACGGCCGAGGACGCCAAATGGACCACGGCCTTCCCGCGCCGCGGCCTGATCGCCGAATACGGCCTGTCGTGGATCCTGCCCCGCCTCATGGGCCAGCAGAGAGCCATGGACATCCTCCTGTCGGGGCGGGTCTTCACCGGCGCGGAGGCCTACGAGCTCGGCCTGGCCAACCGCTCGGTCCCGGGCGACGCGCTGCTCGCCACAGCCCAGGAGTACGCCCTGGAGCTCGCCACCCACAGCTCCCCGGCCTCCATGGCCGTCATCAAGCGTCAGGTCTGGAACGACTGGGACATCACCCTGGACGAGGCGGCCAAGACGGCGACCCAGGAGATGCTCGCCTCCTTCAACCGCCCGGACTTCGCCGAGGGCGTCGCGAGCTTCCTGGAACGCCGCCCGCCGAACTTCCCGCCCTTGTAATCAGAGGGGTTCCCGAAGACCACGCAGAAGATGTCCGTGCGCACGTTGCGGCGGCGAGCCGGTGAACCGGAGGAGCGTGCCTCTGGACGGGCCCGGCTCTGTGCGGTGGGTCGGACTGACCACGGCCGGGGCCAAGAAGACGCACGTCACGGCGCCCAGCCATCTCCACCGGAGGAGCGTGCCCCTGGACGGGCCCCGGCCCCGGTTGGCGGGTGGGGCCCACCGGGCCTGCCGTAACAAAAGATGTTGATCTAAAGAGAAGTCAGGAAATACGCCGAGCACCCGAAGAGGGGGTGGCGGGGAGGAAGCGAGGGGCCTGCCAGCCGCGCTCGGCGTAAGCCGCGCTCACCGACTCCTTCACGGCCTCCAGGCGCTCGTCGGACACCAGCGCGATCGCCGAGCCGCCGAAGCCGCCCCCCGTCATGCGGGCGCCCCGGGCGCCGCCGCGCAGCGACGCCTCCACGGCCAGGTCCAGCTCCGGCGACGACACCTCGTACTGGTCGCGCAGCGACAGGTGGGAGGCGTTCAGCAGCGCCCCGATCTCCGTGATCGCCCCGGCCCTGAGCAGGCCGATGAGTGCCTCGACGCGGTGGTTCTCCGTGACGACGTGCATCGTGCGCTTGCGCTCGGCGCCCTGCAGCTGGTCGAGGGCCCCGGCCAGGTCCGTGACGTCGCGCAGCGCCGCGACCCCCAGCTTGCGGGCCGCCGACTCGCACTCCGCGCGGCGCTTGGCGTACTCGCCGCCCGCGTGCTCGTGGTGCACCTGCGTGTCGATGATGAGGATGGTCAGCCCGTGCGCGGCCAGGTCGAGCGGGATGTTGCGGGAGCCGAGCGAGCGGCAGTCGAGGAACAGCGCGTGCCCCTCGGCGCTCAGCGCGGACGCCGCCTGGTCCATGATGCCGCACGGCATGCCGACGAAGTCGTTCTCCGCCCGCTGGCTGAGCAGGGCGAGCTCCATGGGCGTCATGCCCAGGTCGTACAGGTCGTTGAGGGCCGAGGCGATGGCCACCTCCAGCGCGGCGCTCGAACTGAGCCCGGCGCCCTGGGGCACGTCGCCGTCGATGGCGATGTCGGCGCCGCGCACCCGGTCGCCCAGCATCGCCAGGACGCCGACCACGTAGCGGCTCCAGCCCTGCGACTCCTCGTGACTGGAGATCACCAGCGGGTCGCCGGACGACTGCAGGGACAGCAGCCGGATCGTGGCGTCCTCGCGCGGGCTGACGGCCGCCGTGACGCCCCACGGCACCGCGAAGGGCAGGACGAAGCCGTCGTTGTAGTCGGTGTGCTCGCCGATCAGGTTGACGCGGCCGGGCGCGTGCCAGACCGTCCGCGGGTCGGCGCCGAAGGCGGCCCGAAAAGCATCGACAACGCGCATAATCCAACACTCCTCAACAAAGGTCCGACCGTAGACTAGCGCCATGGAGGAGTTGGTGGATCCGGCGCTCGCCTCTGTCCGGGTCTTCCTGGTCCGCGACGACAACAAGGCCCGCAAGCTCAAGTACAACCTGGGCCATCCTCGCGTGCTCACGTTCGGCGGTGCCTACTCCGGTCACATCAGGGCTGTCGCGGCGGCCGGGCGCCGGGATGGGTTCGCGACGATCGGGGTGATCCGGGGTGAGGAGACGTTGCCGCTCAACCCGTCGCTGGCGTACGCGGAGTCCTGCGGCATGCGGCTCACCTATCTCGACCGGGGGACATACCGCCGCAAGCACACCCCCGAGGTGCAGGCCGCGCTGCGCGAGCAGTGGGGTGACGTGGCGATCCTGCCGGAGGGGGGCAGCAACGCGGCGGCCGTACGCGGGTGCGCCGAACTGCCCGGCGAGATCGGCGGCGACTACGACGTGATCTGCTGCGCGGTCGGCACCGGCGGCACCCTGGCCGGGATCGCCGCCGGGTTGCCGGAGGGCCGGCGGGCGATCGGGTTCGCGGTGCTCAAGGGGGCCGGGTTCCTTGAGGATGAGGTGGCGCGCCTGCAGCGCGAGGCTTACGGGCGCGTGTGGCCGAACTGGTCGGTCAACCTGGACTACCACTTCGGGGGCTACGCCCGCTCAACCCCGGTTCTCGATGACTTCGTCGCGAAATATCGGGTCGAGGGGGTGTATGTCGGGAAGATGCTCTACGGCGTCTTCGACCTGGTACGGCAGGGCGTCTTCCAGCCGGGCACCCGCATCGTCGCGGTCGTCACCGGTGAGCCGTGGAGCCCGGCGACCGACCAGCTAGGGAGCGCGGTGACCGGTTAGCCAGGGAGCGCGGTGCCCGATCAGGCGTGGAGCCCGGCGATCGATCAGACCTCGACCCTGGCAACCCATCAGCCCTCGACGCCGGTCCAGGAGTGCGGCGCGCCCACCGGCTTGGACTCCGGCGATCCCCGCTGCCGCAGGTAGATCGACAGCGCCACCATGGAAAGCACGGCGAGCAACTCCGACTGCCAGTTCTGCAGGCTCCGGTTCCAGAACTCCGGCGAGGTGAAATAGGCGCCCCACGAGACCGGATCCCGCAGGTCGAGCAGCCGCTGCGAGTTGTACGCCGCCACCCCGGCCACCGACTGCGCCAGCCACGACAGCACGAAGACGATCCCCATCACCAGCCCGAGCGAGTTGCTGTACAGCTGGAGCCGAAGCCCGCCGGCCCTCGCCCAGGCCGGGGAGTCGGGCCGGGCGTGGCGGCCGACGAGTTGCTTCTCGTCCGATTCCAGACCCGCCTCCTTGGGATCCTTGGACTCCGGCGAACCCTTCTGCACCAGCCAGATCGTCATCGTGATGAACAGGAAGAACTGCAGGTATTCGGACTGCCAGTTCTCGGCCACGTCCACGGCGAAGTCCGAGGACGTCACGTACGTGAAGACCGACACCGGTTCCCCGCCATTGACCAGCTGCTGGTCGTTGAACTGGCCCGTCCCCGCGATGGCCTGCCCGGCCAGCGTCAGCAGGAACATCACCAGGAACGCCAGCGACAGCCCGTTCTCCTTGATCTTCTGCTTCATAGGCGGACCAGTCCTGTCGTGAAGAACCAGATCAAACCGGTCGCGATGACGATGAGCGTGATCGTGAACATCACCCGCATCAGCTCTCCACCTCGCAGTCATAGGGGCGGTCTCCCTGCGGGCGGCAGCTCGCGGCCGTGACCCGCCACCCGTCCTGGTAGTGGTGGAGGAAGAGCGTGTCGCCCGCCAGCCGTACCTGGGCGTCGTCGCCCCAGACCTGCGCCGAGGTGACCGGTCCGGCGGCGCCCAGCTTGAGCTCGCGCAGCGCGTCGGCGCACGTCTGGCCGGGGTCGGGCAGCTTCTCCGCGGTCTGCTGGGAGAGCAGCGCGCAGGCGGCGTCCTCCTGGTGCGCGGCGAGGGCGGCGTGGAAGCGCTCGGCCGTGCGGGCCGGGGCGGTCGCGTCCACCGCGCAGCCCGCGGTCAGCGAAATCGACAGCACGGCACAGCCCGCGAGCGACGAAATCGATAGCACGGCGCGCACCATTCTCATGCGCCCCCCGCTACCCAGTTATGTGGCGGGCATGCTGTCAGCCGAGTTGGTCGAGGATGGGGGTGACCAGCTGGTTCAGCTCGCGGACCAGCACCGCCAGGGCCCGCGCCGCGCTCTGCTCGACCTCGTCATGCGGGCCCTCGGGTTCCGGCGGCAGGTCGTCGAGCGGCACCGGCACCTCGACCAGCAGCGTCGCTCGCAGGAACGGGATCCTGGCCAGGTCCTGCTGCGTCGGCTCGACATACTGCCCGAACGTCTCCTGCCAGCCCAGCCAGCCGCGGTCGCGCCACCAGGCCCGTGAGCGGGTGAGCTCCTCGGGCAGCGGCGAGACCAGCCGGATCCGCGCGTTGAGCGTGCCGTCCCACGTGTTGCGGTGGCAGGTCGCCTCAAGGATGCGGCGGTCCCAGCGCACGTAGCCGGGGTTCAGCGACGGCGGCGTGGCCAGCCGCCAGGCCGCGCAGGCGAACCTGACCGGCGCGATGTCGCCCCACTCGAACTCTTCGAGGTTCTTGCGCACGTGTACGGCATAGCGCCCGTCACGATCCCTGTCGAACTCCTGGTCGATCCAGAACGCTTTAGCCATGGCCCCTACGCTACGGCGCTCCGAACCGGGATGGTCGGAAGGTCCCGAGATCGGGGAACGTGCTGTGACCAGAGCGACACATGTGTAGCTTTTTCACAGTATTAAATGACTGGGGAGTGCAATATGGAGTCAGAGCAGCTGGCCGCGGCGATGAAGTGCTGGGAAGCGGGGGATCCCGACGCGGCGGCCGTGCTGTTCAGGGAGATCGCCGCCACCGGCGATCCCGAGGCGTCACACCTGCTGGCCTGTCTGCTGGAGGAGCAGGGCGATCTCGACGGCGCGGAGGCCGCCCACCGGTCGGTGATCCTTTCCGGCGACCCGGTCTTCGGGCAGCGCTCGGCCATCGCCATGGGCATGATGCTGGTCGCCGCCCGCGAATGGCCCGCCGCGCACCGGGTGCTGATGATCGCCTGCGACGGCGCCGACTTCGAGGTGGCCGCGCTCGCCGAGACGGCGCTGGTGCTCGTCCTGACCGAGCTGGGCGATGTCGAGGGCGCGAAGGAGGCGCTGGAGCGGGCGCGCCGGTGCGACAGTCCCGCCGTGGCCGCGATGGCCGCCCAGCTGGAGCTGCCCGACTTCGCCCCCCAAGATCCGGGTACGGCGCGTGACCTGTTCGAGCTGGCGGACAGCGAGGACGACTACCGTGAGCTGCTGACCTGCGGCGATCCCGATGTGGTGTCGCTGTCGGCG
This sequence comes from Nonomuraea sp. NPDC048901, assembly GCF_040649695.1. Lineage (NCBI taxonomy): Bacteria > Bacillati > Actinomycetota > Actinomycetes > Streptosporangiales > Streptosporangiaceae > Nonomuraea > Nonomuraea sp. NPDC048901. Next base: position 554,904 of record NZ_JBEZFW010000006.1, read on the forward strand.
TTCCGGCTCTACCGGATCCACGCCGACGAGGGGGATCTCGCGGCCGCCCGCGAGGTGTGCGAGCACGCGATCGCCGTGGGACACCCCGACCACCTGGCCACCGCCCACCGGCTGCTCGGCGCGGTCCTGGTCGATCTCGGCGAGTACGCCGAGGCCGCCGCCTCCTACGCCGAGGCCGCCGAGGACCCCAGGCCCGAGGAGCGGCTGCCCGCGCTCATCGAGCAGGCCAAGGTGACCGCGCAGCTCGGCGACGTGGCGGCGACGAAGGCGATCTTCCACCGGGTGGTCGCCAGCGGCCAGCGGGAGTACGCCGTCGAGGCCCAGGCGTGCCTGGCGCAGATGCACACCGAGGCCGGAGAGGTGACCGAAGCGCTCGCGGCGCTGCGGGCCGTACTGGAGGCGGGGGAGTCGGACTGGTCCTCGATCTCCATCACGCTGCTCGGCCTGCTGCTCGACCGGCACCCGGACGAGCGGGAGAGCGTCATGGCGCTCGTGGCCGAGGCGGCCGAGCACGACGACCCCGACGCGGCGTTCAAGGCCGCGCTGCTGCTCGACCACGCGGCACGGCAGCAGCCGCTCGCCGACCCGGTGGAGGAACAGGCGCTCCTGGACGTCGACGAGGCGCTGCGCCACCTGCAGGCGGGCGACCTGGCCGGGGCGCGACGGCTGCTGCGCGGCGCCATCGACTCCGGCGCCGCCACGCAGTCGGTCCGGGCCATGATGACGCTGGCCGAGCTGGAACTGGGCGAAGGTGATCGGGAGCAGGCCGACGAGCTGCTGTCGTACGTCGCCGAGGGCGACGACCTGCTGCAGGGCTTCAGCGCCGAGTTCTTCCTGCATCTGCTGCGCGAATCGGGCGACGAACCGCACCCGGTGCTGCGGGCGGTCATCGACCACCAGCGCCTGGGCAGGGAGGAGGGGCTGGTCCGCTACCGCGAGGCCATGGAACACCCCGCGACGGCCGCCATCGGCACCGCGGTGTTCGCGCAGGTGCTGGCCTCCATCGGGTACGACCTGTCGGACGCGGCCCGGCTGTTCCACGCGGCGGCCGACTCGGGTGACCCGCTCGCGCTCTCCTATACGGCCACCATCTTCAAGGACGTCCTGGTGAACCAGGGCCAGAGCGAGGAGGCGGTCGCGCTGCTGCGCCGGGCGCGGGCCGACGGGCATCCGGTGCTGGCGGCGTGGGTGGCGTACGGGCTGGGTGAGCTGCTCGGTGAGCGCGTGAACGAGTCCGGCGAGGGCGGCGCTGAGGGTTTCGGTCAGGACTCCGACGGGGATGTGGACGCGGGTACGCGCGAGCATGACCTGGCGGAGGCGCGGGCGGCGCTGACCGCCGCGATGGAGACCGGCCATCGGGGGCTCCGGCTCGAGGCGGTGGGCGCGCTGCTCGGGCTGTTCGAGCGCCAGGGTGACCTGCTGGCCGCGTGCCGCCTGCATGAGCGGCTCGTCGCCGAGGGCGATCCGGTCCAGGCGCCGCGTCACGCGTGGCTGCTCGGGCTCACCCGGGTACGGATCGACGACCTCGACGGCGCGCGGGCCGCGTTCGGCCGCGTTCCGGAGTCTCACCCGGAAGAGGGGGAGACGGGAAGCTACGCCCGGCTCCTGCTCGACCGTGACTTCCGTGCGGCGGCTGCGGCGTTCGAGGCGATCGCTGATGACGGCAGGTCGTGGATGGCGTCCATGCTCGCTCTGCAGGCCGCGCACGCGTGGCGGCGGCAGGGCGAGACGGCCGCTGCCGACGGGTCGCTGTCCCTGCTGGTCGGCGTCGGTCACCCGGACTTCCGGCAGGAGGCGGCCTGCTACCTCGCCGCCCTGCGCCACGACGCCGGTGACGCGCACGGTGCGATCGCCGCCTGGCAGCAGGCGGTGGCCGGTCCTGACGAGCGCCTCGCCGCCGTCGCGCGGCGCGACCTCGGCCGGGCCTGGCACGCGCTCGGCGACCTCGACGCGGCGGCGCGGACGTACCGAGAGATACTCGCCGGGGACGACGGGGCGCATGTGGCTGAGGCCGCGCTGCGGCTGGGGGAGATCCTGGTCGCGACCGGCCTGCCCGGCGAGGCCCGTGAGGTGCTGCGGGAGGCGTTCGGCGAGGTGGCGGCGGCCCCGCGGCTGGCCCGGCTGCTGCGTGACGGCGGCGACCTGGACGGAGCCCTCGTGGCGGCGGCCACCGCGGTGCGGACCGGGCCGGACGAGGAGGCGGCGGAGGCCGAGTGCCTGCTGGGCGGGCTCCTCGCGCGGACCGGCGACCTCGAGGGCGCGCGGGCGGCGTTCGAGCGGGCCGTGGCGATCGATCCTGAGGCGGCGGGGGCCACGCTGCTGGAGGCCGGGCGCCACCTGGAGGAGGCGGGTGACCCGGAGGGCGCCCGCTCGGCCTACGAACGCGCGGCGGCCCAGGACGCGGACCCGCGGGCCGCGGCCACGGCCCGGGTCCGGCTCGGTACGGCGTCGCCGGAGGAACGGCCGTGGGTACTGGCCGCCGAGGGCGACCGGCAGGGCGCGCTGGCGGCGCTGACCGAGCTGACCGGGTCGGCGCCGATGGCGGGGCTCCTGCTCGCGCTGGACGCCGGCGACATAGCCGAGGTACGCCGTCTGCTGACGGAATCCCACGCGACCGCGACAGCCGGGGTCCTTGCGGAAGGAGCGCTCACCGAGGCGAGCGAGTTCCCCGCGAGCCGAGCCGAGGCGAGCGGGTTCCCCACCGACGACGCGTTCGCCGAGACGCTGGAGATGGCCAGGGCGAGCCGCGACGAGGACTTCGCCAGGGCGCTCTACCAACTGGTCATCGAGGTGGGCGACCCCCAGTGGGCCGCGCGCGCCGGTCTCGGGCTCGGCGCCGAGCTGGCCGGGGACGGTCAGCACAGCCAGGCCGAGCTGTGCTTCCTGCCCGCGACCGAGAGCGGCGACGACGAGATCGCCCTCATGGCGTGGCGCAACGTCTCCGTCGTCCGACGCCGGCGCGGCGACCTGGACGGAGCCGCCGAGGCGCTGCGGGCCGCGCTGCCGGCCACCGCCGTCGAGCTGGCCGCCCTGCTGGAGGAGCGCGGCGACCTGACGGGCGCTGGTGACGTGCTCGAACGTGGCGCCGCGGCCGGCGATCTCGCCTGCCGGTGCCACCTGCTCGTCAACCTGCTCCAGCGGCAGGAGTACGCGGCCATCGCCGCCGAGGCCGAGCTGGCCGTCGGCACCGGCGATCCCGAGACGGTGGCCATGGGCTACTGGGTGTGGGGCGACGCGCGCAAGGCGACGGGTGACCTGGCGGGCGCGGTCGACCTGTACCGCAAGGGGATCGACACCGGTCAGCAGATCCCCGGCATGCGCGCCGATCTCGCGGAGGCCCTGCACGCGCTGGGCGACAAGGCGGCGGCCGTCGGGCAGGCGCGGCTGGCCGTCGAGTCGGGTGAGGCCGACGCCGCGGCCAGGGGCGGCATCCAGCTCGGCTGCTGGCTGCACGAGGACGGTGACCTGCTCGGGGCGGCCGAGGCGTTCGGCGCCGCGGCGGGGACTGGGTCCGCGCTGGCCCAGACCGCCCTGGACAACCTGAACACCCTGGCCTACCAGGCGTACGAGCGGGGCGAGCACGCGCTGGCCGTACAGGTGCTGGCGCATTTGGGGCCGCACGCCGGCGCCAAGGCCAGGGAGCTCGCGGAGCTCTGCGACGACCCCGAGGCCGTCCACCTCTACTACGAGCTGGTCGGCTCCGACGCCTTCACCGAGCTGGGGGTGGCCGAGCGGCTCGCCGAGCTCGGTGAGACGGAGCGGGCGCGGGCCGTCTACGAGCGGCTGAACGAACACGAGGATCCCGATGTGCGGTTCGTCGCGGGCGGCAGGCTGCTGGCACTCCTCGACGCCGAGGGCGACTCCGCCGCCTTCTACAGCCTGGCCGAACAGCAGGCGGGGGACGCCGACAGCCCGGTGCGGTCGGTGTTCGGCAGCCTGCTCGGCATGCTCCAGGGTCGCCAGGGCGACACCGAGGCGTCGTTGCGCACGCTGCGGGAGGCGGCCGAGGGCGGTGAGCCCACCGCCCTGAGCGTGCTGGCCCAGGCCCTGGTCGGGACCGGAGAGGTGGCCGAGGGCAGGCAGGTGTACGAGCGGGTGCTGGGCGCGGGCGACGAGGAGCTGGCGGCCAGGGCGATGGTCGCGCTCGGCCACAGCTACCACGACGAGGACGAGGACGAGGCCCGCAAGTGGTACATCCAGGCGGTGAACTCGGGCACGGGGCACGTCAGCGCGCTCGGGGCGATGTACCTGGGGGCGCTGGCCAAGCGGGAGCGGGACTTCCCGGAGGCGCTCGGCTGGTACCAGCGGGTCATCGACTCGGGAGACACCGAGTCGGGCATGGCGGCCGCGCATCTGGGGGAGCTCTGTTACTGGCTGAACGACCGCGACGGGGCCGTGCGCTACTACGAGCTCACCTTGGGGTTGACCGAGCAGCCCGAGCTGGTCGCCGAGGCCGCCTTCCGCCTGGGGGAGATCCGGTACGCCCACGGCGACCTCACCGTGGCCAGGCGGATGCTCCGGCTCGCCGCCGGCACCGACGACTCGACGTTCGCGGCCGACGCCGAAGAGCTCCTGGCGAAGCTGGGGTGAACTTGCGGTTAATTAAATGACTGCATAGTCTCATCTAGTCAAACATTTGAGGTGAGACGAGATGGCCAGAGTGGGACGGCCCCCGCAGGATCCGAAGCGTCAGCTGGAGCGGGCGCACCGGATTCTCGACGCCGCCGCCGAGCTGTGCCTGCGCTGGGGCTACGACAAGACGACCATCGACGACGTGGCCCGGCAGGCAGAGGTCGCCAAGGGCACGATCTACCTGCACTGGAAGACCCGCGAGATGCTCTTCGCGGCGCTGATCCGCCGTGAGCGGGTCCTTCTGGTGCGTGAGGTCCGCGAGCGCGCGCCCGCGGACCTGCGCGAGTTGCTCCGGGAGCTGGTCGGCGGGCTCTTGCGCCGGCCGTTGATGAGGGCGCTGATCCTGGACGACTCGGAGGTGTTCGGCAAGCTCAGCAGGCAGAAGAAGAGCAGCCAGAGCACGCTCGATCTGGGCGCCGCGTTCGGGACCTACCTCCAGGACCTGGCCGGGCGGGATGTGCTCCGCTCGGACCTGACTCCCGCCGAGCACCTCGCGACCCTCGCCTCGGTCATCTACGGGTTCCTGCTCACGCAGAACATGATGCCCGAGCAGATGCGGATGCCGGAGGACCGGCTCGTCGAGCTGGTCGCCGACACCGGCGTCCGCGCGATGGGCACCGGCGCCACGCTGTCGGACGACGACGCGCGGGCCGTCAGGCTGGCCACTCTCGGCTATCTCGACACCATGGAGGAGATCGCGGAGCGGAAGCTCGCGCTCTCCCTGGGCGCTAAGGAGCGTGTCACGTGAGGGTGCTACTCCCTCTCGACGATGCCGCCGCGGACCTCGCGACAGTGGGCGGAAAGGGCGCTTCCCTGGCCAGGCTGACCAGGGCGGGACTGCCCGTTCCCGGCGGTTTCCACATCACCACCGAGGCCTACCGGGCCTTCGCCGCGGACTTCCGCGACCGGATTCTCGACGCGGCCGCCGCCGGCGATGCCGCCGGGATCGCCGCCCTGTTCGCCGGGCACGACATGCCCGCCGCCGTCGCCGCGGAGATCCGCACGGCATATGAGGCGATGGGCGACGACGTGCCGGTGGCCGTCCGCTCGTCCGCCACGGCCGAAGACCTGCCCGGCATGTCGTTCGCCGGACAGCAGGACACCTACCTCAACATCAGGGGCGAGGCGCTGCTCGACGCCGTCAAGCGCTGCTGGGCGTCGCTCTGGAACGCCCGCGCCATCGCCTACCGCGAGCAGAACGGCGTGCCGCACGACGACGTGGCGCTGGCCGTCGTCGTGCAGGAGCTCGTGGACGCCGACGCGGCCGGCGTCATGTTCACCGCGAACCCGGTCAACGGCGCCCGCGACGAGATCGTCATCAACGCCTCCTGGGGCCTGGGCGAGGCGGTCGTCGGCGGCCAGGTCACCCCCGACACCGTCGTGGTCCGCCACGGCGCCGTCACCGAGTCGCGGATCGGCGACAAGACCGTCATGACCGTACGCACGCCGTCCGGCACGCACGAGGAGCCCGTGCCTGAGGAGCTGCGGCGCCGGGCCGTCCTCGACCCGGCGCAGGCCGCCGAGCTGGCCGGGGTCGGCTCGCGCATCGAGGAGCTGTACGGCACGCCGATGGACGTCGAATGGGCCAGGCGCGACGGCTCATTCTTCATCGTCCAGGCCCGCCCGATCACCGGCCTCAAGCAGCCGGTCGAGGAGTGGAACGACAGCCTCAAGGGCGAGAACCTGTGGACCGGCGGCAACCTCGGCGAGGCCATCCCCGACGTGATGACGCCCGTGACCTGGTCGTTCGTCCGCTTGTTCATCCATGAGGCGATGGCCGCCTCGGCGCTGCCCGGATTCGACCTGGTCGGCAACATCGGCGGCCGTTTCTACATGAACCTGAGCGTCATGTACACGATGGCCGTCTCGCTCGGCATGCGGTCACGGCTGAGCGCCGTCGAGCAGATCTTCGGCAAGCTGCCGCCCGGCCTCGACGTGCCGCTGCTGAAGGTCTCCCGCTGGGAGATCCTCAAGAAGGTCGTGCCGCTGGGGATCGACATCCAGAAGCGCGTCCGTACGAACCTCAAAGGCATGCCCGCCTTCCTCGCCACCGCGCGGCGGCAAGCGGAGGAGCTGCGCGCCCGCGTCGCCACCATGGAGACCGGCCCCGAGCTGGCCGCCCTGTGGGAGCGCGAGATCGAGCCGTACGTCGTCACCAGCTGCCGCATGCTGGAGGCCGCCGGCCGGCAGGGCGGGGCCACACTCGTCTACACCCGCGACAAGCTGCGCAAGATGATGGGCGACGTCGACGCCGAAGCCATGCTCACCGGCGTCAACATCGACGGCGAACTGGCCAGCCTCGGCCCGGTCATCGGGCTGGGCAGGCTGGCCAGGGGAGAGATCGACCGGGACACCTTCGCCCAGCTGTACGGGCATCGGGGGCCCCACGAGTTCGAGGTCTTCATTCCGCGTCCCGGCGAGGATCCGGCGTGGATCGACGCTCAGCTGGCCGGGCTCCGTGACGTGAGCGCCGACACCGAGGCCCTCCTCGCCCGCCAGAAGAAGGCGCGCGAGGAGGCGTGGGCACGCTTCGCCCAGCGTTACCCCCGCAAGGAAGCCAGGATGCGCGACCGGGTCACCAGGTGGAACAAGGTCGTCCGCGACCGCGAGACCGCCCGATCGGAGAACATGCGGGCGTTCTGGGTGCTGCGCGCCTTCGTGCTGCGGGCCGGGGAGCTCACGGGGCACGGCGACGACCTGTTCTTCCTCTACCTGGAGGAGATCCTCGGCCTCCTGCGCGGCGACACGTCCGCGTTGGAGCGGGTTCCGGCCCGGCGGGCGACCTACGAGATGTACGCGGCGCTGCCGCCGTACCCGACGCTGATCGTCGGCCACTTCGACCCGGTGCGCTGGGCCGCCGACCCCGACCGGCGCGGCGACATCTACGACGCGCGCGGCGGGAGCGCGCCCGTCAGCGACACGGTCACCGGCTTCCCTGGCGCGCCGGGCATCGTCGAGGGCGTCGCCCGGGTGATCTCCTCGCCTGAGGACGGCGACCGGCTCAAGCCCGGCGAGATCCTGGTGACGACGCTGACCAACATCGGCTGGACCCCGATGTTCCCGCGCGCCGCCGCCGTGGTCACGGACATGGGGGCGCCGCTGTCGCACGCCTCGATCGTGGCCCGCGAGCTGGGCATACCGGCGGTGGTCGGCACGGGGAACGCGACGATGCGGCTGCACGACGGCGACCGGGTCCGGGTGGACGGCGAGGCGGGCACGGTCGAGTTGCTGGGCTGAGGGGTGCTCGGGGCGGCCATGGGGTAGGCCGGAGATCATGCACGCCACCGGCCGCACGCCCCGCACCTGAGGGAGCGGCGCGAGCACTCACGCCGGGCCACGATCGGCTGGCTGCGCGGCCGGTGGCGATGACTTGCTATGCGGCTGACTTACCGAGGAAGCCGGCGGTCTTGAGCCAGTCGGCGGTGACCTTGTTCGGCTCCTCGCCGTCGACGTCGACCTGGGCGTTGAGCTTGCGCATGGTCGTGTCGTCCAGCTTGGCGATCACCGGCTTGAGCACCTTCTCCAGCGCCGGGTACTTCTGGTAGGTCTCGTCCCGTACGTTGACCGCGGCGTTGTAGATCGGGAAGAAGCGCTTGTCGTCCTGCAGCACGGTCAGGCCGAGCGCGGAGATGCGTCCGTCGGTGGTGTACACCTCGCCGAAGTTGCAGGTCTGGCCCTTGTCGGTCTCGGTGTAGACGACACCGGTGTCCAGCTGGCTGATCTTGTTCTTCGGGATGTTCAGGTCGTACGCCTTGGACAGCCCCGGCAGCCCGTCGTCGCGGGTCGAGAACTCCGACTCGACGCACAACGACGCCTCGTTCGGGTTGGTCTTGGCGAGTTTCGCCACGTCGGAGACCGTCTTGACGCCCAGCTGCTGGGCCTTCTCGGAGCGGATCGCCAGCGCGTAGGTGTTGTTCAGCGGCGTCGGCCCGATCCAGCGGATCTTGTTCTTCGCCAGGTCCTCCTCCGCGGTGGCCTTGAACTGCTTGGCCGAGTCCGGGATGGGAGTGGCGTTCTTCAGGTGCTCGATCCAGCCGGTGCCCGAGTAGTCCCAGTACATGTCGATCGCCTTGGACGTCAGCGCCTGCCGGTTCGGCACGGTGCCGCCGAGGTTGGTCTTGTCCACGACCTCGGCCCCGTGCGCCTTGAGCAGCTGCACGGCGATCTGGCCGAGCACGATGTTCTCGGTGAAGTCCTTGGACCCGACGACGAACTTGGCGCCGGACAGCTCATTGCCCGCGCTGGCGGCCTCGACCTCCCCGCCCGAGCCACAGGCGCTCGTGGCGGTCAGAGTCAGGGCGGCGGCGGTGAGCAGGGTGAACGTCTTGCGGACACGCATACGAAAAACACCTCTTGAAGCTGGGCTTACGGTACTTGCGGTATGAGAGGGGGAGTCAGATGCCGCGCGGCTTGAGCAGGTTCTCGGCGAGCCCGCCGAGCCAGTCGATGAAGAAGGCGATGCTCGCCGTCAGCACGGCGCCCGCGATGGTCACGGGCATGCGGTTCAGCTTGAGCCCGTTGATGATCAGCTCGCCGAAGCCGCCCGCGGCGACGAACGCGCCGAGCGTGGCGACGCCGACGGTCAGCACGAGCGCGGTCCGCAGCCCGGCGAGGATGGCCGGCACGGCCAGCTTGAGCTCCACGCGGCGGAGCACCTGTCCCTTGGTCATTCCCATGCCGCGCGCGGCCTCGATGAGCGCGGGGTCGACCTGCTGCACGCCGACCATCGTGTTGCGCAGTACGGGCAGCACCGCGTAGGCGACCAGGCCGACCAGGGCGGTCTGGAAGCCGACCCCCAGCAGGAACGTGCACAGCACGAGCAGCCCGATGGCCGGGATCGCCTGGCCCAGGTTGGCCAGGGTGAGGATGATGGGGGTGATCAGCCGGTTGCGGGCCCGCGAGGCGACGATGCCCAGAGGGATCGCGATGACCACCACGAGCGCGGTCGCCACGAGCGTCATCTGGATGTGCTCCACGGCCTTGGCCAGGAGGACCTCACGGGTGAGGCTGCGGCTCTCGATCGAGTCCAAATTCTGCGCGCCGAGCCAGGCGTACAGGGCGATCAGTACGCCGCAGAGGGCGATGGGGGTGATGACATACCGCAGACCTGTCAGGCGCCCGAGTGGGCGGGTCCGGTCCGCGCCGAGTGTCGCGGTGGTCACCTGCCGACCGCCTCCTCTCGGGCGGTGTCCGGCACGGGCGCGGCGCTCGCCGGCTTCGGTCCGGAGCCCACCGACTTCAGTCGAGGGGCGGGTGCGGGTTCGGTTCCCACGGCCTCGCACAGCGCGTTGTAGGTGAGGACGCCGGACGGCGAGCCGCAGCGGTCGGTGCCGTGCGCGAGCATGACGTCCAGAGCCTCGCGCAGGCTGGCGTCCGCGGTGATCTGCGGCAGGTTCGCGCTGCCCGGCTGCTGCCGGCACTCCACGTCCGCCACGCGCAGCAGCGCGAGGCGCTTGAGCGTGGCGTCCTGGCCGATGAAGCCGGCGACGTAGTCGTCCGCCGGGTTGGCCAGGATGTTCGCGGGGGTGTCGTACTGGGCGATGTGCGATCGCTCCTTGAGCACGGCGATGCGGTCGCCGAGCTTGATGGCCTCCTCGAAGTCGTGCGTGACGAAGATGATCGTCTTACGCAGCTGCTTCTGGAGCTTGACGAACTCGTTCTGCAGATGTTCGCGGGTGATGGGGTCGGTCGCGCCGAAGGGCTCGTCCATCAGCATCACGGGGGGATCGGCGGCCAGCGCCCTGGCGACGCCCACGCGCTGCTGCTGCCCGCCGGACAGCTCGCGGGGGTAGCGGTCGTGGTAGGCCGACGGCTCCAGGTTGACCAGGGAGAGCAATTCCTCCACCCGGTCGGCGGTCTTGGCGGGGGTCCAGCCGAGCAGCTTCGGCACCAGGCCGATGTTCTGGCCGATGGTCAGATGCGGGAACAGCCCCACCTGCTGGATGGCATAGCCGATGTGCCTGCGGAGCTCGTCGGGATGCAGGCTCAGCACGTCGTCGCCGCCGATGCGGATCTCGCCCGAGGTGGGCTCGACCAGGCGGTTGATCATCTTCATCGTGGTCGTCTTGCCGCAGCCTGACGGGCCGACGAAGACCACGAGCTCGCCGGCGGGGATGTCGAGGTCGACGTGGTCCACCGCCGGCGCGGGCTGTCCCGGGTAGTGCTTGGTCAACGCCCGCAGCTCGATGCTTGCGCCTCCGGTGTCACGATCGAACACGAAGCCCCCTAGGAATGGTCAGTTGACGTACGGCGAAGAAGAACAGGTCGAACAGGACGGCGATGACCACGATGCCGAGCGTGCCGGCGAGCGTCGCGTTCAGCGCGTTCACCGAGCCCAGCCGGGACAGGCCTTCGAAGATCTGCGTGCCGAGGCCGGGGCCGTCGACGTAGGCGGCGATGGCCGCGATGCCGATGAGCATCTGCGTGGCCACGCGCACCCCGGTGAGGATCAGCGGCCAGGCCAGTGGCAGCCGCACTTTCAACAGGACGCGGGTCCGGCTCATGCCCATCCCACGTCCGGCCTCCACCATGGCGGAGTCGACGCCGCGCAGCCCGGCCACCGTGTTCCTGATGATCGGCAGGAACGCGTACGCGGTCAGCGCGACCAGCGTGGATCCCCAGCCGAGTCCGGTGATCGGGATGAGCAGGGTGAGCAGGGCGAGGGAGGGGACCGTCAGGATCGCGGCGGAGATCGCCAGCGAGAATCCCCGGGTTTTCGGAAGGTCGTGGGCGAGCAGCCCGATGCCGACGCCGACTGCCGTGGAGACGCCGATGGCGACGCCGACGACGAGGGCGTGTTCCCCGGCGGCCAGCGAGAGGGTGTCCCAGCGTGAGACGACGTACTCGCTGAAATTCATAGAGTGACCGCCTTTACTTACGCTTGCATGAGTCTGTAAACGTATGTGACTAATGGCCGTCAGCGCAAAGTCAGTCAAGGTCAGAGGCTTGCAATGGCGTTCGTGAGGCCCTGTCCATTGCGGAAATGCGTCCGTTTTGGCATGGTTTGACGGTGGCGTGCCCCCTTACTCTGGCCGGCCGCCCCGTACATGAGACGCTTGATCGCCAGACCACCAAACTGGCCAGGCGACTGGTGCGGAGCTTCGCCGAGGAGATCCCTATCTACCGGCGCTTGCCCAGGGAAGAGCTCGACGGCGACATCACCCGGATCACCGAGGACAACCTGCGGCTGATCTCCCGGATGTTCCGCGACGGCCGCCCGCCGACCAGGGCGGAGCTGGCGCCGTTGCGCTCCTCGTCCGCGCGCCGGGCCCGGGAGGGAGTGCCGCTGGACGACCTGCTCAACGCCTACGCCCGTGGGGCGCGGATGGTGTGGGAGCACCTGTTCGCCGCCGCGACGCCGGCCGACTTCGAGGACGTCCTGGCGGCCAACCGGCTCATCCTCGTCTACACGCAGGCGGTGACGGGCGCCGTGTGCACGGCGTACCTGGAAGAGCGCGAGAGCATGCTCAGTCACGAGCAGCACACCATGCACGCGACGGTGTCCGCGCTGCTCGCGGGCGACAGCGCGGCTCTGGCAGGGGTACGGCTCGCGCGGCGCTACCTCGTGCTGGCCGTCGCGGCGGGCCGGCACGCCGACGAGGACTCCGACGAGCCGGGCGGGTCCATCGCCGGGCGGCGCAAGCTGCACCGGATCACCACCGCGCTGCGCCGGCACGCCGCGGAGCCGGTGCTGTCGGTGCTCGACACCACGGGCGGGCTCGTGCTGGTGCCCTGCGGTCCGCTTGACGGGCGCCTTGCTCATGTCGGTGAGATGGCCGCCGCTACTCGCGCCGACATGAGCAAGGCCGCTGGGGTGCCGGTGTGGGTCGCCGCCGAGCTCGCGCCGCCCGCCGGGGTGCCGGCCGCGGCCAAGCTCGCGGAAGAGGTGCTGGAGGTGGTGCGGCTCTTCCAGCGGCCGCCCGGCGCGTACCGGCTGGCCGACGTGCTGCTCGAATACCAGCTCACCCGGTCCAGCGAGGCGACGGCGGCCCTGGCCGGGCTGCTCGATCCGCTGCTGGGCAATCCCGACCTGCTCAGGACGCTCAAGGTGTACCTGGACACGGGACTCGATCGGCGGCGGTCGGCCTCACTCCTGCATGTACACCCGAACACGGTCGACTACCGCCTGCGCAGGGCCGTCAGCCTGACCGGGCTGGATCCCGTCGACCCCGCGCATCTCCAGCGGATCGGCGCGGCGCTGGCCGCGCGTCGCCGGCTCGGGTTGGACTGGTTAGACGCCTGAGACGGCGGCCGTGACCACGGTGGCGAAGTTGCTCATGCCGAGCGCGTTCGGGTGGAAGGGGGCGGCGGGCGCGGCCGGGACGTACGGCTCGATCCACCGCACCCCCGGCGACGCGCACGGGTCGTGGCCGACGCTCGGGGTCTGCAGGTCGATGAAGCCGACACCGGCGGCGGACGCCTGCTCGGCCAGCATCTGGTTGAAGTACTTGAGGGTGGCGCGGATGTAGTTGGCGTCGGCCTTGATGATCGGGACGCGCGGGTAGCAGCCGTTCGGCGGGGCGTAGGTGGCGTAGCCGACCATGAAGATCCGGGCCTGCGGGGCGCGGGCCCGGATGTCGTCCATGAGCGTGGTCAGGCGCGAGCGCAGCGCGTCCGTCTTCACCCGCCAGCTGTCCTGGCCGTCCACGATGTAGTCGTCGTTGCAGGCGTCTCCGACGGGCGGCGGCAGCAGGTTCAGGCAGTCCTCGATGAAGCCCGTCAGGCCGACGTCGTTCGCCCCGATCTGCACGGTGACGAGGGTGGTGTCCTGGCTGAGCGCGTCCAGCTGCGGCGCGACCGAGCCGAGATCCGTGCTCTGCCGCTGGTACATGTCGCCGGTGTCGGCGCCGGAGCACGTGACGTCGCGGAACGTACGGGCGCCGATGGCCTGCGCCGTCAGGTGGGCGTAGTTGTGGTCGGAGCGCCAGCAGCCGAGGTCGGGGATGACCTGGTTGGGCACGAGCGGTCCCGAGGCAGCCGAGTCGCCGAGGGCCACGTACACGTCGCTCTGCGCGGCCTGGGCGGCGGGGGCGAGACCTAACACCAGGGCGGCCGCTGCGAGCACGGTCAACATCCGTCGGACCATGGAGACTCCTTCGGCGAGGGGTTGGTGGGGGGTGAGGAGTTCGAGGTGCAGACAAACGATGAGCCGCGAAGGTCATTCTGTGAATTGGACCGGGCGGTAAATCCGCGCTGTCAAATCTGTGACGCCTCACAAATCCCGGGCGCTCGCTGTTGGGCCGGTCACTTCCGTGCGCCCGCCCTCACGTAGCCGGGCGATGGGGAGCAGCATCGCGGCGGTCAGCCCGCTGAGCAGGCCGAACGCCAGGTGGAAGTCTCCTGTCGCGTCACGTAGCGCTCCCACCAGCACGGGCGCCAGCGCGGCGCAGGCGTAGCCGACGAAGAACGCCATCGCGCTGATCCGCCCGGCCTCGGCGGCGTCGCGGCTCACCACCACGGGCAGCGTCAGGACGAGCGTGAACAGCCCGCCGTGACCCACGCCCAGGGCGGCGATCCACACCCAGGTGGCCGTCGCCGGAGCCGCCGCCAGCCCCGCGAACCCGATCGCTGTCAACGTCGTCGTCAGGACCAGCCCGGCGCGCCTGTCCCGCCCTTCACCCAGCAGCGCCGGTACGGCCAGCATGGCGACTACCTGGATGGAGATCATCGCGGTCAGCAGCACGCCCGCGCCGGTGGCGTCACGGTGCCCGTCCTCGTGGAGCAGGGGGACGATCCAGGCGAGTTCGCAGTAGTACAGGGCGGAGTTGACGGCGGACAGCACGGTGATGCGCCAGGCCAAGCCGCTCCGCCAGGGCAGCCCTTTGGTGACAGGCCCCGCTGGAGCCGCCGTCTGGCTCGTGCCGGTCTGGCTCGTGCCGGTCTGGCTCGTGCCGGTCTGGCCTGCGCCGGTCCGGTTCGTACCCATGAGGGCTGGGGTGCTGTCGAGGGCCAGGGAGGTGCGGGAGGCCGACCAGATCGCCATGCCCCCCACCGCGAGCACCAACCAGGAGGCCAGCGCGCCCGGCCAGGAGCCGATGGCGTCGGCGAGCGGCGCGGTCACCCCGGCCGCGACCGCGCCGCCCAGACCGAGGCCGGCGGTGTAGATGCCGGTGACCAGGCCCGCGCGGTCGGCGAAGCGCGTCTTGACCACGGCCGGCAACAGCGTCTGCGCGATCGCGATCCCGGCGCCGACGGCCGCTGCGCAGATCAGCTGCAGCCAGGCGGAGCCGCCGAAGACGCGGGCCGCCGTCGCCACGGCGATGACGGCCAGCCCGAACAGCACGCCGAGCCGCAGCCCGAATCTGCGGCCGACCACGGCGGCCAGGGGCGCGCAGACCCCCATGGCCAGCGTCGGGATGGTCGTCAGCAGCGCCACTCCCGTGGCGGACAGGTCGAGGTCGGTTCGGATGCGGTCCACCAGAGGGGACACGGCGGCGATCGCGGGTCGCAGGTTCGCCGCGGCGACGAACAGCGCGACGGCGGCCGCGCCGAGGGCGGTACGCGTCATGGGGGCTCCCAGTTGATCTCGGATATTTGCCATCCGAGTTCTATCACGGACATTCATTGTCCGGAATGGGTAGGCTGTCTGACATGAAGATGTCCAACGGAGTGGAGTGGGCGCTGCACAGCTGCGTCACGCTCAGCCAGGGCCAGGATCCGGTGCCGGCGGCGCGGCTCGCGGAGCTGCACGGCACCCCGCCGGCGTATCTGGCCAAGCACCTCCAGGCGCTCTCCCGAGCGGGCATCGTACGGTCTACGGCCGGGCAGGTCGGCGGCTACCTCCTCACCCGGCCGGCCGCCGCGATCACCGTGCTGGAGGTGGTCCAGGCCATCGACGGCGACGCGCCCGCCTACCGGTGCACGGAGATCCGGCAGCAGGGGCCGCTGGCCGTACCGGCCGAACGGTGTGACCGGCCGTGCGCGATCGCCCGCGCGATGGCCTCGGCGCAGGAGGCCTGGTCCGGCGCGCTGGCGGGCATCACGATCGCGGACCTCGCGGCGGGCATCGACGCCGACAGTGACGGTACGGCCATGGCGGACGTACGCCGCTGGCTGGCCGCCTCGGCGTGACCTGCGGTTGAGGAACCTCTAGGAACATGACCGGGGGTTGAGGAGCCCCAGGAACATGACCTGCGGCTCTAGGAAGCCGAGCCCGCCAGGGTGACGGTCACCTCCAGCCCGCCGGCCGGGAGAGCATGGACTTCCAGCGTGCCGTGGTGGGCCTCGACGATGGCGGCGACGATCGACAGGCCCAGCCCAAGGCCGTCGCCCGTGGCTCTCCGGCCGGTCTCCAGACGCTGGAAGGGCTGCAGGAGCGTCTGGACCCGGTCGGGCGGGATCACCGGGCCGCTGTTGGAGATCCTCAGGGTGGGCCGACCGGACTCCACGGCGGTCGCCACCTTGATCCAGCCGCGTGGGGGCGAGCCGTCCGGGGTTGGGCCGTTTGGGATGTTGTGTCGCGCGGCGTTGTCCAGGAGGTTGGTGACCAGGCGGTCGAGCAGGGCGCGGTCGCCGGACGCGGGGGCCGGGTGCAGTGCGTACTCGACGCGGACGCCCTGGTCGCCACGCTGGTCGAGGGCCTGCCCGGTGATCGCGGCCAGGTCGAGGGGCTGCCGGTGGTGCAGTCCTTGCTGGCTGCGGGCCAGGATGAGCAGGGCTTCGATGAGCCGTTCCTGGTGTTTGCCGTTGGCCAGCAGCCGTTCCAGTACGGTCCGCAATGATCCGACGTCGGCCGCCGGATCGGCGAGCGCGATCTCGACCATGGCCTGCTGCAGCGTCAGCGGGGTACGCAGCTCGTGGGAGGCGTTGGCCACGAACCGCCGCTGCGCCGTGAACGCGGCCTCCAGCCGATCCAGCAGCTCGTCGAAGGTGTCGGCCAGCTCCTTGAGCTCGTCGTCCGGCCCGGAGGCCGCCAGCCGCCGGTCGAGCTGTTCGGCCGTGATGTGCCGGACGGTGGCCGTCATGTCGTGCAGTGGCCGCAGTACGCGACCGGCGGTGAGTCTGCCCAGAAGTACCGACGCGAACGCCATCACCGCCAGCGCGATCAGTGAGTTGACCAGCAGCCGACGCAGGCTCTCGGCCTGCTGCCCCTTCACCTGAGGCTCCAGTACGGGCAGGTCGATCCCCCCGGGCGCAGGGGGAGCGGCGGGCGGCCCCGGGAAGGGCGAGTACACCACCAGGAAGTAGATGAGGGCGACCAGCGCCACCGCGGCCAGCAGGAACAGACCGCTGTACAGGAGGGTCAGACGCAGCCGGGCGGTCCGCTTCATAAACACCACCTCATAACCGGTCGCCCCACAAAGGGTCGCCCCACAACCGGCCGTCTCACAAACGCCCGCCTCACAATCGGTACCCGGCCTGCGGGACCGTCTCGATCAGCGGCGGATCGCCCAGCTTGCGGCGCAACCGGCTGATCGTCACCTTCACCGTCTGCGTGAACGGGTCGGCGAACTCGTCCCAGCCCTGCTCCAGGAGCTGTTCGGCGGAGACCACGGCACCCCTGGCGGCCAGTAGCAGCTCCAGTACGGCGAACTCCTTGGGACTCAATGGCAGCCGGTGCCCGTCGCGGGTGGCGATTCGGGTGGCCGGGTCGAGACGCAGGTCGCCGTGGACGAGCACCGGCGGCAGGGCCGGGCTCGACCGTCTGGCCAGCGCCCGGATCCGGGCGACCAACTCGGCGAAGGCGAACGGCTTGGGCAGGTAATCGTCGGCGCCGACGCCCAGCCCGGTCACTTTGTCATCGATCGTCCCGGCGGCGGTGAGCATCAGCACCCGCGCCGGGTAGCCCGCCCCCACGAGCGACCTGCACACGTCGTCGCCGTGCAGTCCAGGCAGGTCGCGGTCGAGGATGACCACGTCGTAGTGGTTGGCCGAGGTCCGTTCGAGCGCGGCGTCGCCGTCCAGCACCACGTCGACGGCCATACCCTCGCGGCGCAGCCCGGCGGCCACCGTCTGGGCCAGCTCCTCGTGATCTTCGACCATCAACACCCTCATGATCTCCCCAGGATGCCGCGCCGGCGGTTACAGCGGGGTAACCGCCGCCGTTCCACGCCTGTAACCGCGCTCCGGCTTTGCTGGCTTCACCGACAGAACGGAGGAGCCATCATGTTCGGCTCAACGATCAGGAACGTGATCCTCGCCGCCGCGGCCGTTGCCGCGGCCGTGGGTGGAGGTGTGCTGTCCGCTCCGGGCCACACCTCCGACGGGGACGGCAAGGCGTTCACCGAGTGCATGCGTGCGAAGGGGTTGCCCGACTTTCCCGAGGTCGCGGTGTCCTCGGACGGGCTGATCAACCTCGACATCAAGGGCGAACGCGTCGATGTCCTCTCCAGCAAGTACGGGGCGGCGGTCAAGGCGTGCGAGCCGCTGTTGCCCTCCGGCGCGCGACTGCCGGGCGCGCCGAACGCTCCCGTGGCACCGACCACGCCGCCGCTCCGGTCCTGAGTCTGCGACCACCCGGGTGTGACCGTTTCCCGTTATGGTCGGGTTTATCGGCCGGTCGCCTGGCGCGAGGGGACCATGGAATCTTCAGCGAGGAGGCGCGGGTGGCGGACAGGGAGACGGTCGGCTTCCGGTACGGGGTCGTGGTGGCCGTCGGAGACCACGGCGAGGAAGGCACCCGGCACCTGGCCGACCAGGGGCGTGCCGTGTTGGGGGTGCGAGCATGACGTTCCCCGGCGGGACCTCGGTCACCCGGTTGTCGGTCTACTCGGGCGCGTGTTCCGATGGTCTGGAGGGCGGTACGCCGCATATGCACACCGCCTCCACCGAGGCGTACGTCGTCATAGGCGGCAGTGGCGCGTTGCAGACCCTCGACCCGCGCGGTTTCCGGGAGACGGAGCTGAGCGGCGGTTCGACGGTGTGGTTCACGCCGGGCACGATCCACCGGGCGATCAACCGGGGCGGTCTGGAGGTGGTCGTGGTGATGCAGAACGCCGGGCTGCCCGAGGCGGGTGACGCGGTGATGACGTTCCCACCGGAGATCGTGGCGGACGCGGCCCGATACCGGGAGGCGGCCACGCTGCCTTCCGGTGCGGGCGCGGAGGAGGCTGTGCGGCATCGCCGTGATCTGGCGGTGGCGGGGTTCCTGCGGCTGTCCGAGAGCTTGGCCGACGGGGATCCGGGACCGTTGCGGGAGTTCTATGACAGCGCGGTCGCGCTGGTACGTCCCAGGGTCGCGGGCTGGCGGCGTACCTGGGAGGACACCGTCGCCCGGCAGACCCGCCACACCGCCGAGGTGCTCGACGCGCTGGAACGCGGCGACGGGACGCACCTGGGCGAGGCCACGCTGCTCGAATCCCCACCCGAAGCCCGCTGGGGCATGTGCGGCCACCTGCACACCCACGACGTCGCCCACCCGCACGTCCACTCGGCCCCCAGCTGATCGGGACGCGGGTGATCCTGCGCGACAGCACCCCTCCCCGGGCTCGTTGATCGCGAGCCGTATTATCCGCTTATGTCATCGCTGCGCCTCCCACCTGCCGATACCGCATTGTCCGCCTACACCGGCTGGACCCGGGCGCACTGGGAGGCCGTGGCGGATCACCTGCTGGAATCCGTGGTGCCGTACGCCACCGACGACTTCGCGCAGTACCGCATGCCGGGCAGGGAGAGCCGGTCGGGGCCGGTGAGTGACGGCCTGGAGGGGTACGCCCGCACGTTCCTGCTGGCCGCGTTCCGGATCGCCGGGGCGGGCGGCGCGGTGCCGCCCGCTCTCCTCGAGCGGTACGCCCGGGGACTCGTGGCGGGGACCGACCCGGCGCACCCGTACGCCTGGCCGCCGCTGACCGACATGTCCCAGCCGCTGGTCGAAGCGGCCTCGATCGCGCTGGCCCTGCACGAGACCCGGCCCTGGCTGTACGACCGGCTGTCCCCAGCCGAGCAGGAGCGGGTGGTGGCCTGGCTGGCGGGCTTCGTCGGCAGGCGGACACCGGACAACAACTGGGTGCTGTTCCGGGTGGTCGTCGAGCAGTTCCTGGCCGAGGTGGGCGGGCCGTACAAGCCTGACGAGATCACCGGCGGCCTGGAGCGGATCGAGGACTGGTACGTCGGGGACGGCTGGTACTCCGACGGCGCGGGCAAGAACTTCGACTACTACGCCGGCTGGGCTCTGCACCTCTACCCGCTGCTGTGGGCCAGGATGGCCGGGGACGCGGCCCGCCTGGAACGTTATAGCGAGCGGCTCCGGGCCTTCCTGGGCCAGTACCAGCACCTGTTCGCCGCCGACGGCGGGCCCGTGCACCAGGGGCGGTCGCTGACCTACCGGTTCGCCACGGTCGCGCCGCTCTGGCTGGGCGCGCTGACCGGCTCCTCGCCGCTCCCGCCCGGCCGGACCCGGCGGATCGCCGGTGGGGTGCTGCGTCACTTCGTCGAGCGGGGGGTGCCGGATGAGCAGGGGCTGCTGACGCTCGGCTGGTACGACACGTTCCTGCCGGTCACGCAGAGCTACTCGGGGCCGGGCTCGCCCTACTGGGCCAGCAAGGCGTTCCTCGGCCTGCTGCTGCCCCCCGAACACCCGGTATGGACGGACGCCGAGGTCCCGGCGCCGATCGACCTGGCGGACCAGGCGGTGACGATGCGCCCGCCGGGGTGGCTGCTGCACGCCACCTGCGAGGACGGCGTGGTCCGGCTGGTCAACCACGGCAGTGACCGGGACCGGATTCAGGACCCGTCAGGGGTGCCGGATCCGCACTATCTCAAGCTCGCCTATACCAGTCACACCGGCCCCAACCTGGCCGAGGTGACTGGCGGCGAAGGAGAGACGGCCGGCAACGAAGGGGCGGGAGCCGGTCTCGAAGGGAAGGCTGCCGGAGCCGAAGGGCAGGCGGTCGGTTTCGACAGGGCAGTGGTCGGCGTCGACGGGGAGGTGGTCGTCGTCGCGCCGGACGGGGCCGTCTCCCGCAGGCGGCGCATCGAGCCGCTCACGACGGGCGACCGGTTCGCCGCCTCCGCCTACCGCGACGACCTCCCGGCCGGGCCGGTCCACGTGGTGACGGCCTCGGTGGTGGACGGGGCGGCCGAGGTACGGATCCACCGGGTCACCGCGCCCGCCGGACACCAGGTCAGGGACGGTGGCCACGCCATCGCCGGGGAGGCGCCGCCCACGGCGCGCGGCGGCGAGCTCTGGGCGTCGGCTCGGCGGGCGGACGGGCTGGTCAGCGTGGTGCGCGGGCTGCACGGCTACACGACGGCCGGGGTGGCGACCGCGACGGGCGCGAACGCCTTCGGACGGCACTCGGCCACCCCGTACGTGCTCGCGGACGCCCACCCGGGCGGAACCGCCGTGTACGTCAGCCTTGTCCTGCTCACCGGCACGGCCGAGGCGCCGCCCCCGGAGGTGCGGGTCGACGGCGACCAGGTCACCCTCGACCTGCCGGGCGGCGACACGGCGACGGTCCGCCTCACCGAGACCCCCACCTGCGTCCGCGTCGCCGGCGGCGGGAAGAACCCGACGTGAAGTGACGGCGACGGTCTCCCTACCGGCATCCCGCGTGAGGTGGCGCCCCGCCTCACCGAGACCGCACGTGAAGTGGCACCCCGCGTAACCGTTCACCCACCTGAGGAGCCTGCCTGATGTCACGGTCACCCGTCGCGGTCTTCGCCATCGCGCCCTGGGCCTTCCACGACGTCTTCCCCGCCGACCTCATCGAACGGTTGCGGCAGTCGGTGGAGGTCGACGCGACGGTGACGTTCACCTCGTTCGAGGGAGAGGCGGCGGCGCGGGCCCTGGCCGGGGCGGAGTTCCTGCTGACCGGATGGGGCTGCCCGCGGATCGACGCCGAGGTGCTGAAGGCGGCGCCCGGCCTGCGGGCCGTCGTCCACGCCGCCGGCTCCGTCAAGGCGATCGTCGATCCCGTCGTGTTCGAGCGGGGGATCCTCGTGTCGTCCGCCGCGGAGGCGAACGCCGTGCCCGTCGCCGAGTACACCATCGCCATGCTGGTGCTCGGCGCGAAACGGGTCTTCGAACGGGCCGGTCACTACGCGGCCGGCGCCGACCGGTCCGCCTGGCAGCAGGGCGCGGGCACCGGCCTGTACGACTGCACCGTGGGCGTGATCGGGGCCTCCCGGGTGGGCCGGCACGTGCTGCGGCGGCTGCGCGACTTCGAGGTCGACATCCTGCTGTCCGACCCCTACGTCTCACCGGAGGAGGCGGCCGAAATGGGGGCCGAGCTGGTGGACGTGGACGAGCTGTGCCGGCGCAGTGACCTGGTCACCGTGCACGCTCCGGCCCTCGCCGAGACCCGGCATCTGCTGGACGAGCGCCGCCTCGGGCTCCTGCCGGACCGGGCCGTCGTGATCAACACCGCCCGTGGCTCGCTGATCGACACCGAGGCGCTCACCAGGGCGTGCGCGTCCGGTCGCGTCTCGGCCGTGCTCGACGTGACCGAACCCGAGCCGCTGCCTCCGGGCCATCCCCTCTTCGGCCTGCCCAACGTGCTCGTCACCCCGCACGTGGCGGGCGCGCAGGGGCGTGAGTTGCGGCGGCTCGGCGAGTACGCGATCACCGACCTTGAACACTTCATGCGGGGACGCCCGATGCGCGGCCGGGTGACGGCCGAGCAGCTCGCTCGCCTGGCCTGACGACCTGCCGAAAGCCGAAAACAGCCGAAAACCTTTTCGCAACGCTCGCCAAGGCAGGCTGCCACGCCGATTGACAGGGCCCTTATATCGGTTTACGTTGCCGAAAACCTTTTATTTCACCGATTCGACAGAAAGGATTGTTAGCGCTACCACAACCAAGCGCTAGGTTCGATCACACCCCCAAGCGTTCGATCGGATCGGATCACTCTGCATGAGAAGAATCATCACGGCCCTCCTGCTCATCGCGGGATCACTCGTCTTAGGCGCTCCCGCGCAGGCTGCCCAGACCATCGGATACCCCACCTTCAACGGCCCGTCGATCCCGGCCGCGCCCGGTTCGTACACGACCGGCAACATGATGCAGGCCATCTACGACGCGGAGAGCTCGGGCACGGACTTCTGGATGGACCGGCTGCTGGCCCGCCCCGGCAACGACCCGGCCGGAACCTGGCTGATGTCCCGCGGACGCGCCCTGTTCATGAAGACCCACACACCGGGCACGCTCGGCTTCGCCGGCCAGGTGGCGTACTGGGAGAGCATCAGCAACAACGACGCCTACACCGTGGCCATCACGCCGGGCACCTTCACCGAGCAGGTCAACTCCCGCTGGCAGGCGCCGAGCTACTGGAAGAGCGTGCACACCAGCGGCTCCATCACGGTGAACCAGACGAAGTTCATCACCAACAACAACGTCGCCGTGACGAACCTGTCGATCACGAACGGCGGCTCCAGCTCGACCACGCTGCAGCTGCGGGCCACCTCCCCGTACGCCACCTCGGGGAGCGGCAGCGAGCTGACCGGGCAGGTCAACGCCTACAACAACCTCACCACGATCTATCCCCGGCTGACGGGTGACGGCTTCACCGTCTCCAGCGGCGGCCTGAACAGGTCCGTGACGATCCCGGCCGGAGGGACCGTGACCGCCAAGGTGGTCATGGGCTTCGTCACCAACGAGATCCCCGAGTCGCGGACCGAGTACGACGCCTACGCGGGATACACCAACGCCACCGCCTTCGCCACCCACGTACGGGCCTACAACCTGTGGTGGGCGCAGAACGTGCCCTACATCGACGTGCCCGAGCCGGCCATCAAGAAGAACATCTACTACCGCTGGTGGCTGATGCGCTTCAACAACCTCGACGCCGACATTCCCGGGCAGACGTTCCAGTTCCCCACCTCGACCGAAGGCGTGCTGGGCTACAACAACGCCATCGCGCTCACCCAGCCCATGCACATCGACGACCTGAAGTACCTGCGCAACCCGATCTACTCCTACGGCGACTGGCTGAGCGTCGGGCAGATCTCCAAGAACGGCCGCTTCCTCGACAATCCGGGCGATCCCGAGAACTGGTCCAACAGCTACACCCAGTACATCGCCGAGGCGGCGTGGAAGAGCTACCAGATCCACGGCGGCCAGCCGGCGATCGCCGCCAACCTGGCGCGCTACGCCGAGGGGGACGTCAAGGGCCAGCTGTCGTACTACGACCACGACAACAACAAGCTCATCGAGTACGACTGGGGCGCCCTGACCGGCAACGATGCCGACGCCGTCTCCTTCCACTGGAAGCCCGGCAACATGGACCGCGCCGAGTCGGCCTACCAGTACAGTGGCGCGCTGGCCGCCGCGCAGGCGTACGAGGCGGTCGGCAACACCGCCAAGGCCACCGAGATGCGCACGCTCGCCACGCAGATCCAGAACGCCATCGTCAACGTGCTGTGGAACCCCAACCGGCAGCTGTTCGAGCACCGGCTGAAGTCCACCAACGAGTGGGTGCCGTGGAAGGAGATCAACAACTACTACCCGTTCGCCGTCGGCGCCATCCCCAACACCGCGACGTACAAGCAGGCGCTGCGCCTGTTCGACGATCCGGCGCAGTATCCGATCTTCCCCTTCTACACGGCCAACCAGGCCGACAAGGCGGCCTCGGGCACCGGTAGCAACAACTTCTCCACGATCAACTCCACCGTGCAGTTCCGCCTGCTCTCCTCGGTGCTGCGGAACTACTCCAACTCGTGGATCGACGCCACCTGGTACAAGAAGCTGCTGTACTGGAACGCCTGGGCCCAGTACATCAACGGCAACACCCAGTACCCCGACGCCAACGAGTTCTGGGCCGACTGGAACGGCTCCTCGATCACCTACCGCTCCTGGATCCACCACAACATCCTGGGCAGCAGCAACTGGACCGTGATCGAGGACGTGGCCGGGCTGCGCCCGCGCAACGACGCGAAGGTGGAGCTCTCGCCGATCAACATCGGCTGGCCCAACTTCACCGTCAACAACCTGCGCTACCGCAACGCCGACCTGACCATCGTCTGGGACGACCCGGCGGACGGCGTGGTCCGTTATCCGGGCGTGCCCGAGGGCTACTCGATCTTCATCAACGGCAGCAGGGTCGCCACGGTCAACTCGCTGGTGCCGTTCACCTGGGACCCCGCCACCGGTGACGTCACCACGAGCGGCACGGTCACCTACCACGTGTCCTCGCCCGGGCTGCAGGCGCCCGCGCAGGTGACGCAGAGCAGCGCCCGGATGGTGGACCTGCTGGCCAAGGCCGGGGTCGACCTGACCGCCAACCTGACCAACCTGGCTCAGGGGGCGAGCGTCTCGACCTCCTCCACCGCGTCGGGCAGCAGCGCCGCGGGCGCGGTCGACGGCTTCCCGATCAACGAGCCGTTCTGGGGCGGCACGGGCGCCAGTCAGGACTGGTACGAGGTGAACTTCGGGGCCGCCCGCACGCTCAACGAGGTCCGGCTCTACTTCAAGGACAGCCGCCCGGCCAGCGCCACCTACCGGGCACCCGCCTCGTACGACATCCAGTACTACAACGGCAGCACCTGGGTCAGCGTGCCCAGCCAGGCCAAGAGCCCGTCGGCGCCGCGGGCGAACTACAACGTGGTGCAGTTCCCGGCGATCAGCGCCCAGCGGGTACGGGTGCTGGCCACCAACGCCTCGGGGGCCAAGACCGGGCTCACCGAGATCAAGATGTTCAACCGCGGCGGCACCCAGCAGCCGCCGAGCGGCAACCTGGCCGCCTCGGCGACCCCGTCGGCGTCGAACACCTCCTCCTGGGAGAGCGTCGCCGCCGTCAACGACGGGATCGACCCGCCCTCCTCCAACGACACCGTGAACCCGCGCTGGGGCTGCTGGCCGGAGACCGGGCAGCAGTGGGTGGACCTGACCTGGTCCTCGGCCCAGAACCTGAACAAGGCGGAGGTGTACTTCTTCGACGATGACGAGGGCATCGACATGCCCGCGTCCTGGAAGCTCCAGTACTGGAACGGCAGCGCCTATGTCGACGTGCCCGGCGCGAGCGCGTACGGGCTGGCCAAGAACCAGTACAACACCGTCAACTTCACCGCGACGAACACCACCCGCCTGCGGGTGCTGATGACCGGCAACGGCACCAGCTCCGTCGGCCTCCTGGAGGTCAAGGCGTACGGACCGTGACCGGCGGGGGCGTGCCTTTCGGGGCACGCCCCCTTCACGGTCTCAGCCGCGGGTGTCGATCCACACGCTGATCGTCGTGTGCGGGCTGATGCCGGTGTACGAGGTGGCTCCGGCGGGCGCCCACGGGCCCTCGATGGGGATGAGCCCGACCTCCGGCAGGAAGTGCCGCTGCAGGACGTGGATCCGGTGCTCACCGGTGCCCGAGGTGCAGTAGCTGGAGGCCCACCGCTCCGCGGTGTTGAGCTGGTAGCTGCAGCCGGTGGGGGCGGCGAAGGCGCTGGGTCCCAGGCCGAGCTCCAGCCCGATGGTGAGGGTGAGCGTCGCGGCCGAGGCGGACCATTTTCTCGCGTTCATACAGGGCTCCTGGGTCGGCGAGAATCGTTTAGGAAAGTTTCCTAAGAATGGTTGCGACCGTCAATGGGAGGGGATGGTCCACGTCACGGTGCGGGTCAGCTGCCCGCGCGTGGTGTACGACCTGGCCCAGCCGAGCTCCTCGAAACGACCGTTCTCCTGGTTGATCCACCCGGTCTTGGCGCCGTTGTCGTCGTACTTGTTGAAGTTGTACCGGTCGTGGGCGTGGACGGTGATCTCCATCGTCGCCTGGTTCCCGTCGATCCGGACGTTCCCGCTGCCCCAGATCGAGTGGCTGCCCAGGGCGCCGTTCCAGTTGTCCGTCTCGGTCTTGGCCTTGAGCGGCTGGCCGGTCATCTGGAACTCCGATTTGCCGCTCTCCCGGTAGAGCCGCTCGGCCTGCTCCTGCGCCTGGCGGACCGCCGCGTCGACCGACTGGCGGACGCTCTCGTCCTCGTCGTACGCCTTCTGGTAGTCAACCTCGAAGTCGGCGCCGGAACCGTCCAGATAGTGCTTGACCGTGGCGGCGGCGTCGTCCCAGCCCGGCATCGCCTCCTCGCCGTGCATGAGGCCCCGCCACTTGTACCAGTTCGCGTAGTCCTCAGCGGTGGGCTTGGCGTCGGGGTCGTACGGCCAGGGATCGTCGAAGTGGATGCCAGGGTCCTGGGGCGGGCCGATACGGTATTCCCCGGTGAACGGGGCGCCCTTGGGGGGAATCGGCGGGTCGTGCGGGTGACGCTCCGGCCGTTCCTCGTCCAGGAACAGGGCGCCTCCGGACGCCGCCAGCATTCCGGCGGGCCCCAGCGCCTTCTTGAGCCGCGAGGCCGTGGCCACGGCCGGGAACTTGGGCGGCTTGGCGCCCAGCAGGCGGCGCAGGCGGGTCTCCAGCGCCCGGATCAGCGTCCGGCCGAAGTAGCGCTCCAGCTTGCGGCGCAGGGTGGCCACGGCCTGCCTGGCGAAGGTGCGCAGCATCCCGACAGTGGCCCGCGCCCGCAGCGCGGCGAGCCCGCCCGAGATCACCGCCGAGGCCAGCGCCCAGGTCAGGGCGATGAGCACGTACATCGCGAGCAGCTTCAGCAGCAGCTTGAGCATCTCGATGAGCCGGGCGAGCAGGTCATGGGCGTCCGCCATGGCGTGCAGCGAGGCCGCGAGGCTGTCCAGGTGACCGGAGCCGGGCTCGCTGTAGTCGGCCCAATAGGCGTTGACCGCGTTGATGTGGTCGCCGGCGTTGTTCGTGCCGGCGCGCGCGACGGCCCCGTGCGCCGCGGGGCTCACCTCGCGCTGCAGGGAGGTGGCGCATGTACGGTACGCCGTCGCGCACGTACGGATGCCGTCCTCGTCCTCTTTCGGCCATTTCACACCGAGCAGCCGGAACCCCGGCTCCAGCTCGGGCGTGAGGGTCACCGGCATGAGGCCCGCCTCACGAACCCGTCGCCCGGACGGCCTCCTCCGCGGCGGCCACGCCCTTGCGCAGGTCGTCGGCCATCACCTCGATGCCCGTGCCGGTGGCGTGCAGGTTGTGGTGCGTCTGCCCGCACGCCTGGTGGAGCAGCTCGTTGAGCTGGTCCACGGCCGCGCCCAGAAGGGTGCCGCCGAACGCCGACCCGCCGCTGCCGCCCACGGACAGGAGCAGGTTGTCGGCATGGCGCCGGAACAGGGCAGCGGAGTCCTTCATGTGCCGCCCGGCGCCGCTCAATGCTGCGTGGTCGAAGAGAAGCTCCTGGCCCAACGGTCACCCTCATACAGACACAGGGGCACCTATAGCCCCTTTTGTCCCATGCTAGACCAGGCGTGAGCATGGCTGTTTCCTTCAAGACCGGGGCACGGTGACCGGGTCATGATGAACGCATGAACATCGATCTTTCCGTGGCCGCCGACTTCATGGCCACCCACGCACGGGTCCTGGACCGCCGTCGCTTCCAGCTTCTGATGGGCGAGCGCGATCCGGCCGCCGTGCTGGCCGCGCTCGACGGCTACCGCAATCCGGACGGCGGCTACGGCTGGGGCCTGGAGCCCGACCTGCGCTCGCCCGAGAGTCAGCCGGGGGCCGCGCTGCACGCCTTCGAGGTGTTCGAGGACGTCGCACCGGCCGCCTGCCCGCGGGCGAGCGAGCTGTGCGACTGGCTGGAGTCGGTCTCGCTGCCCGACGGCGGGCTGCCGTTCGCGCTGCCCCGCACCTCGAACGCCGGCAACGCCCCCTGGTGGGCGGGCGCCGACAGTACGGTGTCCTCGCTGCAGATCACCTCCGTCACCGCGGCCGTCGCGCACCGCGTCGCCGCCCACCTGCCCGACGTGGCCGCACATCCGTGGCTGGAGCGGGCCACCCGGTACTGCCTGGACACGATCGCCGCCCTCGACCGGCAGCCGCCCGCGTACATACTCGCCTTCGCGCTGCGCTTCCTGGACGCCGTGCACGACACCCACCCGGAGGCCGCCGGGCTGCTCGAGCGGCTGGGCGCGTACCTGCCGGCCGGCGGCCAGGTGCGCGTCGAAGGCGGCACCGAGCACGAGATGCTGCGCCCGCTGGACTTCGCGCCGTTCCCGGACCGTCCGGTGCGGGCCCTGTTCGCCCCGGAGGTGATCGAGGCCGACCTCTACCGCCTGGCCGGGATGCAGAAGGACGACGGCGGCTGGACCGTCGACTACGCCAAGATCTCACCGGCGGGCGTCCTGGACTGGCGCGGCTACACGACCGTCGGCGCGCTCGGCATTCTGCTCCGCAACGGGCGGGTCTGACGGCGGGTGCGGGCGAGCAGATGGGTGGGTTTGACGGCATGTACGGGCGGACTGATCGCCCCGCCCCGGCTTCCGCGCACCGGTAGGCTGCTCCGCACTGCGGTGACGTATCCCCTGTGCAATGCTGCGCTGAATGTGCCAGAAGTGAGCAGCTCCGGACTCTTGACAGGAGCGTTGGTGCTCGATTTACTCCGAGGAACGCCGGTATCGAGCACCGGCCCCAGAGGTACGCCTAGCCGGTAAGTGGCCACCGCCACAAGCCCGGACTAAGTCGCCAGGATCGCTGTCAGCGTCCGAGGCGGGGACGTACCCCCTATCGTCTGGAGACGCGACGATGAGCCCCACCCGTAGATGCTTAGGCGCTGCCGTGGCCCTTTCGGCCGCCTTGGTCGCCGTCCCCTCGACCGCCTCGGCGGCCGCGGTGACCCTGCCCCCCGTACATGCCGGGTTCGACTACCAGATCGGCGGCGCGTACACGCCGCCGGCCGGGGTCACCGTGGTCAGCAGGGACCGGGGCGCCGCGCCCGCCGCGGGGCTGTACAACATCTGCTACGTCAACGCCTTCCAGGTCCAGCCGGGCGAGGAGGACGACTGGGACTCCGACCTGCTGCTGCGTGACGCCAACGGCAAGGTGGTCATCGACGAGGACTGGGGCGAGGCGCTGCTGGACCTGCGGACCGACGCCAAGCGCAAGCGGGTCGCCGCGAAGGTGAACGGCTGGATCGACGGCTGCAAGGCCAAGGGCTACCAGGCCATCGAGCCCGACAACTACGACAGCTACACCCGCTCGAAGAAGCTGCTGACGGCCTCGAACGCCCAGGCCTACATCCGGCTGCTCAGCACCCACGCCCACGCCCAGGGCGTGGCCATCGCCCAGAAGAACACCTCGGAACTGGCCGGATCGCGCGTCGCGAACGGGCTCGACTTCGCGGTCGCCGAAGAGTGCGGCACCTGGGACGAGTGCGGCGACTACACGGCGGCGTTCGGCAACAACGTGATCGTGATCGAGTACACCGCGTCGGGCCTGAAGAAGGCGTGCTCGGGCTGGGGCACCAAGCTGAGCATCGTCCAGCGCGACGTGGACGTCTCGCCCAAGGGCGCCAGCGGATACGTCCGCAAAACCTGCTGAACGGTCTCCTGACCCACGGTTTTTGGAGGTAAAGATGGAGCGCGTTGCCCCACCGCCCTCCCGCCGGGACGTGTTGCGCGGCGGATATGCCCTGGCGCTCTCGGCGGTGGCGGGAACGGCGCTGGCCGGGTGCGCGAGCGGCGCCGGCGACGGTGTCGGCGCCGACGGGCGGGTCACGATCGAGCTCTGGCACGGCCAGACCGACACCGCCAAAGAGGCCATGGCGCGACTGGTGGCCGACTTCGAGCGGGCCCACCCCGACATCCGGGTGGACATGGGCGGGGGAGTGCTGGCCGACGCGATGCTGCAGAAGATCACCGCAGCGCTCGCGTCCGGCTCCTACCCTGACATCGCCTATATCTTCGGCTCGGACCTGGCGAACGTCGCACGCAGCCCGCAGGTGGTGGACCTGACCAGCATGGTCGAGTCCGGTCCCACGCCGTGGAACGACTTCTGGGCGCCGGCGCGGGCCGCCGTCACGATCAACGGCCGGGTACGCGCGGCTCCCGCGCTGCTCGACTCGCTGGCCGTGGTCTGCAACAAGAAGGTGTTCCGCGACGCCGGGGTGCCGCTGCCCCAGCCGGGCTGGAAATGGCCGGAGTTCATCGAGACGGCCAAGCGGCTGACCGACGCGAGCCGCGGCCGGTTCGGCACGGGCTGGCCGGGCGCGGCCGACGAGGACACGGTCTGGCGGCTGTGGCCGCTGATCTGGGACCTGGGCGGCGACGTGATCGGCAAGGACGGGCGCGGCATCGGGTTCGCCGACGTGGGCGTACAGGCGCTACAGGTGGTGGAGTCGCTCGCCAAGGACAAGAGCGTCTACATCGACCCCAAGCCCGGCAGCGAGCAGATGTACCAGGTGTTCCTGTCCGGCCTGATGGGGATGTCGGTCACCGGCCCGTGGCAGCTGCCCGACATCCAGACCGCCAAGATCGACTATCAGGTGGTGCCCCTGCCCACCTTCAGCGGGCGGCCGATCACGATCTCGGGCCCCGACACCTGGACCATGTTCGACAACGGTGAAGCGCGCGTGAAGGCCAGCCGTACCTTCCTGACCTGGCTCATGCAACCCACGCAGGACGTGCGCTGGGACGTGGAGGCGGGCAGCCTGCCGCTGAGCCGCTCCACCCAGCAGTTGCCCGCCTGGCGCAAGCCGGAGGCGGAGACCGAGGGCCTGCCGGTGTTCGTCAAGACGCTGGAGACGGCCCGGGTACGCCCCACGCACCCCGCCTACCCGCAGATCTCCCAGGCGCTCGGGCAGGCCGTCATCGCCGTGCTGCTCGGCAGGAGCACCCCCGCCGAAGCGCTGCGCACCTGTGCCGAAGAGGCCAACGCCGCCCTGCTCATCCCGCGTTGAGGAGCCTCGCATGTCGTCTCTGCCCACCCCCATCACCATCTCCGGCCACGAGCTGCGGCAACGGGCCCGGCGCCAGGCCCGCCGCCAGGAGTCGGCGACCGCCTGGACGTTCATCACCCCCGCCGTCCTGATCATCCTCGGGCTCAGCATCGTGCCCACGGTCTGGTCGTTCCTGCTGTCCTTCCAGGCCGACGACCTGGTCACGCCCAGCCGCTGGGTGGGGCTGGACAACTACTACGCGCTGACCAAGGACCCGCACTTCGGCCAGGCCGTACGCAACACGCTGCTCTACACGGTCCTGTACGTACCGCTCAGCATCGTGCTGGGACTCGCCCTCGCCCTCGCGCTGAACCGGCGGATCAGGTTCGTCGGCCTCTACCGCACGCTGTTCGTCGTGCCGTTCGTCATCTCGGCCACGGCACAGGGGACGCTGTTCTCGTTCATCCTGGACCCGCAGTTCGGGGCGGCCAACTCGGTGCTGCACTGGCTCGGCGTCTCTCCCCAGGGGTTCTTCACCGACCCCGCCCAGGCCCTGCCCGTCCTGGTGGCCGTCAGCCTGTGGAGCGGCCTCGGGTTCTGCGTGGTGGTATACCTCGCGGCCCTCCAGGACGTACCGCAGCCGCTGATCGAGGCGGCGCGGCTGGACGGTGCCGGGCGGTGGCACCTGTTGCGCCACGTCACCCTGCCCACGCTCACGCCGGTCAGCGTGTTCCTGGTGCTCTGGCAGACCATCAACGCCCTGCAGGTCTTCGACCTGGTGTACGTGACGACCAAGGGCGGCCCGCTCGGCGCCACCACGGTGATCGTCTACTTCATCTGGGAGCAGGCGTTCAAGAACTTCACGGCCGGTTACGGAGCCGCCGCCGCATACGTCCTCGCCGTGGCCCTGTTCGTGATCGCCGCCGGGTTGCGCGTGATCCGCAGCCGCGAGCGCCAGCGCCTCGAAGGAGCCACCCGATGACGGCGACCGCCACCACCCAACGCCGCGCCGCGCACGCGGGCGTGCGCCGCCCGGGCCGCGCGCGGCTGCCCTTCAGCCCCTGGCACCTGCTGCTGGCGCCGCTCGCGCTGGTCTTCGCGATCCCGCTGGTCTGGCTGCTGATCAGCTCCGTGATGACCAACGCCGAGATCAACCGGTTCCCGCCCGCGCTATGGCCGTCAGGAATCAACCTGGGCGGCTACCGGTACGTGCTCAACAACGCGCTGTTCCCGCGCTGGTTCGTCAACTCGCTCATCGTCTCCGGTGTCGCGGTCGTGTCCAACCTGGTGTTCGGCGCGCTCGGCGGCTACGCCTTCGCCCGCATGCGGTTCTTCGGCTCCCGCGTCCTGCTGGTGCTGATGCTGGCCACGATGGCCATCCCGTTCCAGCTGACGATGATCCCGACGTTCCTGGTCATGAAGAGCTTCGGGCTCATCGACACGCTGGGCGCGCTGATCGTGCCGTCGCTGGTCACGCCGTTCGCGGTGTTCCTGCTGCGGCAGTTCTTCCTCTCGCTGCCCAGGGAGCTGGAGGAGGCCGCCTGGATGGACGGCTGCTCGCGGCTGCGGGTGTTGTTCCGCATCGTGCTGCCGCTGTCGCGGCCCGCGCTGAGCACCGTGGCGATCCTGACGTTCCTGTCCACCTGGAACGATCTGACCTGGCCGCTGATCGCCATCAACCACGACACCCAGTACACCCTGCAACTGGGCCTGGCCACCTTCCAGGGCAGGCACCACACGCAGTGGGCGGCGGTCATGGCCGGGAACGTCATCACGGTCCTGCCGGTGCTGCTCGCCTTCGTCGGCGCCCAGAAGTCCTTCATCCGGTCCATCACCTCCAGCGGCCTCAAGGGCTGAAATCCATCTCCAGCTACAGGAAGTCCATGTTCGACCTGCTTGTCATCGGCGACGCCAACCCCGACGTCGTCCTCGGCCCCCTGGACGCCCCGCTCGCCTTCGAGCAGCGCGAGCAACTGGTCGGCGCCGGCGCGCTCACCCTCGGCGGCTCCGCGGCGATCATGGCCTGCGGAGCCGCGCGCCTGGGCCTGCGCGTCGCGTTCGCCGGGCGTGTCGGCGAAGACGACGCCGGCCGCTACGTCCGCGACGCCCTGAACGCGCGCGGGGTCGACACCGAGGCGCTGCGCGTGGATCCGAAGCTGTCCACCCCGCTCACCGTCGTGCTCACCCGCGACGGCGGCGACCGCGCGATCCTGACCGCACCCGGCACCCTGACCGCCACCGGCGGAGACGACGTGCCCGAGTCGCTGCTGGCCACCACCCGGCACGTGCACGCCGCCTCCTACTTCCTCATGCCGGGGCTGGCGAAGGCGCTGCCCGGCCTGTTGCGCACCGCGCGGGGCCACGGCGCCACGACCTCGCTCGACACCAACGACGACCCCGCCGGGTTGTGGGATCCGTCGGGGCTGGCCGCCGTACTCGCCGAGACCGACATCCTGCTCCCCAACGCGCACGAGGCACGTCACCTCGCGCGCTCCATGGACGGGTCTTTGGAGGGGGCCGCCGCCGCGCTCGCCGCGCGGGGTCCGCTGGTGGTGGTCAAGAACGGCGCGGACGGCGCCCTCTGCCACGACGGGCGCACGCTCGTCACCACCCGCGGCATCACTGTCACACCCGTGGACGCGGTCGGCGCGGGCGACAGCTTCGACGCCGGCTTCATCGCCGCGACCCTGGCCGGACTGCCCCCCGCCCGAGCCCTGGACCTCGCCGCCGTCTGCGGCGCCCTGTCCACCCGTGCCCAAGGCGGCACCCCGGCCCAGCCCACCTGGGATGAGGCCGTCGCACACGTCCCCAGCAAGGATCAGCAGCCGACATGAACACCCCGAAGATCGCATTCATCGGCGCCGGGAGCGTCGTCTTCACCCAGGGCCTCCTGGCGGACCTGTTCGCGTTCGCCGAGCTGAAGGAGGCCCGCATCGCCCTGCACGACATCGACGACGAGCGCCTGAGCACCGCGACCGCCGCCGCCCGGCACATCGCCGCCGAGCGCGGGGCGAGCCCGCTGATCACCGCGCACGCCGACCGGCGCGAAGCGCTCACCGGCGCCGACTTCGTCATCAACATCGTCCAGGTCGGCATGGGCGAGGCGACCCGCACCGACTTCGAGATCCCCGCCCGGTACGGCGTGCGCCAGACCATCGGCGACACCCTCGGCGTCGGCGGCATCTTCCGCGCGCTGCGTACGTTCCCCCTGCTGAAGGCCCTGGGCGAGGACATCGCCGCCGTCTGCCCCGAGGCATGGCTGCTCAACTACACCAACCCGATGGCGATGAACGTCCAATACCTGGCCGAGGCCACCGGGCTCACCCGCGTGGTGGGGCTGTGCCACTCGGTCTACTGGACGATGCGCGACCTGTCCGACCTGGTGGGCGTGCCGTTCGAACAGGTGACCTACCGGGCCGCGGGCGTCAACCACCAGGCGTGGGTGCTGCGGTTCGAGCACGACGGCGTTGACCTGTACCCCCGCCTCGACGCCCTGATCGCCGCGGACGAGCAGCTGCGCCGCCGCGTCCGCGTCGACATGTACCGGCGGCTGGGCTACTACCCGACCGAGACCAGCGAGCACTCCTCCGAGTACGTGCCCTGGTACCTGGGCCACGACAGCGAGATCGAGCGGCTGCGCCTGCCCATCGGCGCCTACCTGGACATCGTCGACGAGAACGTGGCCATCTACGAGCGGACCCGCGACGCCCTGGCCGCCGGAGAGCCGCTACCGGTCGACGGCACCATGGAGTACGCCCCGCAGATCATCCACAGCATCACCACGGGCACGCCCAGGACCATCTACGGGAACGTGCCCAACCACGGCCTGATCAGCAACCTCCCCGCCCGGGGGACCGTCGAGGTGCCCTGTCTGGTCGACGCGATGGGCGTGCAGCCCACCCGCGTCGGCGAGCTGCCCCCGCAACTGGCCGCACTCAACCGTACCTACCTCAGCATGAACGACCTGGTCGTACGGGCCGCGCTGGAGGACGATCCACGCCACATCCGCCACGCCGCCATGACGGACCCGGCGACCGCCGCGGCCCTGCCCGTGGAGCGGATCTGGGAGCTGTGCGACGACATGGTACGAGCCCACGCCGATCGCCTGCAGCCCGCCCTGCGCGCCACCCTCGGCTAGGCCTGCCGCCTTTTCATGACCGTCGGCTACCCGAGCTCAGGACAGTAGAAGTCAAGATCCTCACGCATCTTGAGCTCGGGCCCCCGGTGATCGATCATCGACGGCAGTGCCACTTCCTCGATCGGGAAGGATCTTCATGATTCGCCGCGTACTGCTGGCCGTACTCCTCGCCCTCGCCACCCTCACGACCTTCACCAGCGCTCCCGCGTACGCCCGAGTCTGCGCGCTCGGCAACCACTGCGTCACCACGTACTACTCCGACTCCAGCTACACCACGGTGGTGGGCGCCATGTACGAGGACTGTGAGGGCGCCGAGTCCAGATGGGGCTCCCGCTCGATCTACAAGGACTTCGTCGAGACCCCCTGCTGAACCGGGCACCGTGGCCGGGCGGCTTCAGAAGATGAAGCCGCCCGGCCGTCCGTTGCGGTCGGCGAGCAGACCGGCCAGCGTCGCGACGGCGATCTCCGGTGGCGTGCGCGAGCCGATGTTGAGCCCGATCGGCCGGTGCACCCGGGCGATGTCCTCCTCCCGCGAGCCCAGCTCGGCCAGCGCCTGGAGATAGGGCGCCGGATGGCGCGGGCTGCCCATCACCCCTATCCACCGGCACTTGTGCGCGAGCAGCTCGTGCAGCACAGCCGCGAGTTCGGGACGGTGGTGGTCGGTGAGCACGATGTCCGCGGTGCCGTCCAGGTCCGCCGGGGGCGTGGTGACGACCTCGAACCCCTCCGGTGCGGCGGCCCGGCCGGGGTCGGGCTCGAAGAGGATCCCGCGGAATCCCAGGTCGGCGCCGTAACGCAGCAGGTAGTCGGCGACCGGTGAGGCGAACACGGCGACGAGGGTGCGGCCTTCGGCACCGGCTGCCGCCTCGCCATGGGCGACGTCACAGAGCGCGTCCGCGTCATGCGCGTGGGCGTCATGCGAATGGGCCATGCCAGCAGTCTCGCACGCGATCGGATCGGCTCCATTACCGTGGACCCATCAACCGTTTCCAAAGCTGGGGGCATGACCATGGCAAGCGTTCTCCCGACGGTACGAGGTCTCGCCGGGGTCGCCCTCGTCGCGAGCGGTGTCGCGCTCGTTCCGGCGCCCGCTTCCGCCGCCGCCCAGCACCGCGCTCCCGTCGCCGCCCAGCACCGCCTCGCCGACACGTACCCGAACTACGCCGAGCTCGCCGCGCACGAGACCGAGGGCACCGACTACCGGCGCGTCAAGCGCTTCCCCCAGGGCGCGAAGGTGGCGCACATCGCCATCCACGGGGGGAGCATCGAGGCCGGCACGTCCCAGCTCGCGGATTACAGCGCCCAAGCGAGCCAGGCCGCCTTCTACGCGTTCGAGGGCATTAAGCCCACGGGCAACGGCACCCTGCACATCACGGCCAGCCGGTTCGACGAGCCGCGGGCGCTCACGCTGCTGTCCCGGGTCGACCGTACCGTCTCCTGGCACGGCTACTCTGACAGCACCGAGGCGAGCACGTACGTCGGCGGCCGGGACACGGCGCTGGTCGAGCGGGTCACCGCTGGGCTGCGCGCCGCCGGGTTCACGGTCGCGCGGGAGATCCCGGACGGTCTCGACGGGTCGAGCCCGGACAACATCGCCAACAAGAACCGCCGGGGCAAGGGCCTTCAGCTGGAGATCAGCAGCGCCCAGCGGAAGCGGTTCTTCGCCGACGGCGATCTCACCCGTAGCTCGATCGAGAATCCGGCGAACCGCACCAAGGCGTTCTACGCCTACACCGCGGTGATCAACAAGGCCCTGAGCGACTGATATCGGGGGCGGTCCGTCGACGCGGCGCCATCAGGTGACGGGCACGATCTCCGTCGACACCAGGCGCCCCTCCTCGATCACGAGCAGACCGATCGTTCCGTGCGGCTGGCGGCGGCGGTCGGTAGGGGAGCCCGGGTTGAAGATCCGCAGCCCGTCCTCGTGATGGTCGAGCGGGATGTGCGAGTGCCCGAACACCACCAGCTCGGCGTCCGGGAAACGCCGCCGCATGCGGTCCCACCGCCCCTTGGCCGTACCGCTGTCGTGGATCATCGCCACCCGGAGCCCGGCGAGCTCGAGCTCCAGCGTCTCGGGCGCGTCCACGTCGGGTCCGTCGTTGTTGCCCTTCACCGCGTGAACCGGCGCGTACGCCGCCAGCTCGGCCAGCACCGCGCCCGTGCAGACATCGCCCGCGTGCAGGATGGCGTCGGCCCCACGCAACTGCGCGGCCACCCGGTCCGGACACGACTTCCAATGCCGAGGGGCATGGGTGTCGGACAGGACCGCCACTCTCATACCGGCGCCTCCCACCGCACCTCGCCGTCCTGCCACTGGTCGGTGGGGCGCAGCCCGACGGAGGCGGCGACGGCGGCCGAGGCGGCGTGGTCGGGGTGGATGTGCGCGACGATCGTGTCGATCTCCTGGCCCGCGATCCAGCCGACCAGCGCCTTGGTGGCCTCGCCGGCCAGGCCGCGGCCCTGCCAGGGGGTGCCGACCACCCAGGCGAGCTCGGCCGTGCGGCGGTCGATCGTGGCCTGCACGTAGCCCACCAGAGCGCCGTCCTCACGCAGCTGGATCACCCAGTTGCGCCAGCCGACCGGCCCGGCGACCAGCCGCTCGTAGCGGCTGCGCAACTCCTGCGCGGTCGCGGGCGCGCCGCCGATAAAGGCGTGCAGGGCGGGATCGGCGAGCACGACGGCCATCTCGTCCGCGTGCTCGACCCGCAGGGGCAGCAGGACCAGCCGTGGGGCTTCGATCATGTCCATACGCTCACGATATCCGGGCTGTTCGAGGGTCTATCCCCGGGCTTATGATGCGCTCGACACGCTCCGGGGCGGGGGGTAGTGGATGGCCGATGAGGTGACGCGGCTGACCGTGCACGTGGTCGACGGCGGCGCGGACGCGCAGGAGCTGGAGCGGTTGACGGCCGGGTTGCGCGGCGAATTACTCGAACTCGACGTACTGGACGTCGCACCCGAGACCGGAGAGCCGCCGCCGGGGGCCAGGGCGATCCTGTCATTCGCCGTGGGCGGCCTGGTCATCTCGCTGGCGGGCATGGACCTGCTCGCGGCGGTCGTGAACGCGGTGACGGCCTGGCTGCAGCGCGATCAGAACCGCTCGGTCAAGCTCGGTGTCGACGGCGACCTGCTCGAACTGACCGGGGTACCGTCCCGCGAGCAGCGGCGGCTCACCGACGAGTGGCTGCGCCGGCGCGCCGCCCGCGGCGGCGAGCGTCCGCTGAGCGGCACTCGGATGGCGCTGATCGTGGCGAGCGACGAGTACGCCGATCCCGGGCTGCGGCGGCTGCGCGCCCCGTCGCTGGACGCCCAGGCATTGGCCCGCGTGCTGGGAGACCGCCGGATCGGCGGGTTCGATGTCCGGACGATGCTCAACGAGACCACGCAGGACGTCAACGAGGCGGTGGAGGAGTTCTTCGCCGACCGCGATCCCGACGATCTCCTCCTGCTGCACTTCTCGGGTCACGGCGTCAAGGACGAATCCGGCGAACTGTACTTCGCCACGCCCACCACCAAGCTCAACCGGCTCGCGGCGACCGCGGTGCCGGCCGAGTTCGTCAACCGGCGGATGAGTCGCAGCCGGTCGCGCCGCATCGTCCTGCTGCTCGACTGCTGCTACGCGGGCGCCTTCGCGCGCGGGGCGCTGCCGCGCGCCGGACTGGGCGTCAACGTCGAGGAGCAGTTCGGCGGGCGCGGTCGCGTGGTGATCACCGCGTCCAACGCCATGGAGTACGCCTTCGACGGCACCGAACTGGCGGACACCCAGGAGCTGTCGCCCTCCGTCTTCACCAGCGCCCTGGTGGAAGGGCTGGAGAGCGGCGAGGCCGACCGGGACTCGGATGGCTATGTCGCCATCGACGAGCTGTACGACCACGTCTACGACACCGTACGGCGCACCACAGCCAGCCAGACACCGGGCAAGTGGACGTTCGACGTGCAGGGCGACATGTACATCGCCAGGAGAGCGCGGCCCGTCAGCCGGCCGGTGTCACTGCCGGAAGAACTCCAGCACGCGATCGACCACCCGATCGCCAAGATCAGGGCTGGTGCGGTCGGGGAACTGGAACGGCTGCGCCACAGCAGGCACGAAGGGTTGGCCCTGGCGGCGCGGCTGGCCCTGGAGGCGCTGGCCGACGACGACAGCCGACTCGTGTCGGGGGCCGCCACCAAGGCTCTGGGCGCCGAGGCCACGGCTCCCCGGGTCGCGAAACGGGCCAGTGGGCCCGCCGAGCCCGTCGGGGCAGCACCCAAGACACCAAAGCCCGCTCCACCCACGCCCGCGCCTGCGACACCCGCGTCGCCGACACCGACGCCCGCGACACCGACACCCACGCCTGCGACCATTACGGTCTCCCCGTCCGTGCCCGTGTCATCGGCGGCCGGGCCGTCGAGGTGGCTCATTCCCGTGCGGGCCTTGGCGCTGTTGGCGGCCCTGTTGCTGGTCAGCACGCCGATGATCGCGCTCGCCACGCCGATCGCCTCGATCTGGCTGGCGCTTCTGGTGACCGCCGCCGTCCTGGTCGGCCTGCTGCCGCCCGGCCGCCTTGAGCGCGATGTGGCCGTCGGCGCCACGTTCGGGCTCGCCGCCGTCTACCTCGGCGGGCTGTCCGTCTTCTCCTGGGCACGGGGACCGCAGTCCGTAGCCGGATGGGTGGCGGCCGCCGCGGGCGTCCTGGTGCTCGCGGCCGTGCTGTTCGAGACGACATCCGCCGCCCCCGGCCGGTGGAGATTCCTCGACCGGGTCGTGGCCGTCCTGGCTCTGGCCGCGATCACCGCCCATCTCGCCGCCCCCGAAGCCATCACGCGTGGTCCGGGGGAGACCGCGATATGGATCGCCACGGTCGCCCTCGCCGGCGGCTTCGTCGTGCTGGCCGTCCTCCACCTTGTCCGTCACGCGCGCCAGGGCCTGCCATGGGGCCCGATGGCGCTCGGGCTGGCCGCGACCCTGCTCGTGACGTACGACCTGGTCGACGTGTATCACCTGACCACCGGCAGGAACCAGCTGGCCGCCGCCTACCAGCCCGCGCTGCTCGTGATGCTGCTGATCGCCGCGTTGTCGGCGCGTCCGCGATCGTACTTCCTGGCCGCCGCGCGGCTCTCGGTGATCGTCGGGCTGCTGTACGGGGTCGGCTACTACTACAACTCCTTCCCCAATCTCTCTCAGTGGGGGCCGGAAACCCCGGAGGCGGCTCCGACTCAGCCGGCGCGACTGCTGGTCCTGTCTCTCGCGGCGGTCTGCGTCGCGGTCGGCGCCTATCTGAGCCGTCCGAGCGCCACAACGGAACGCGACCCGTCGTCTGAACCGAGGAGGTGAAAGGATCGGAGTCTTGGCGCCGGCCGCCGCCGATGGCCGGGCGCGGAAAGGTATGGGAAGAAATGGCTCCGAGGGTCGCGACCGCCCGCCGTGTCGAACTGCCCGAACTCCTCGATTTTCTCCGTCCCAGGCATCACGGCCTGCTGTCGACCACCCGTGCCGACGGGCGGCCCCAGCTCTCGCCGGTGTCCTGCGGGGTGGACGAAGGCGGCCGGATCGTGGTGTCGACCTATCCCGACCGGGCCAAGACGCGCAACGCCCGCCGTGACGAGCGGGCGTCGATCTGCGTGCTGTCCGACGACTGGGACGGCCCGTACGTCCAGGTCGACGGACGGGCCGAGGTGCTGGACATGCCCGAGGCGCTCGACGCGCTGGTGGACTACTACAGGTGCATCTCCGGCGAGCACCCCGATTGGGATGACTATCGGGCCGCCATGGAGCGGCAGGGCAAGTCCCTCATCCGCCTCCATATCGACCGTTGGAGTCCGATCGCGACCGGTGGATTCCCGGCCCGTCTGGCGCTCTGACCGGAGCAGCTCTGACCGGATCAGCTCTGACGGGATCAGCTCTGACGGGATCAGCTCTGACGGGATCAGTCGAGAGGCCGTAGTGCGACGACCGCGCGCGGCGCCAGTGTCACCATGCCGTCGGCCGTGGACCCGGTCAGCAGGTCCTCGGCCGGATAGGGGATCGGCACGCGCCGCGTCTCGTCACCGTGGTTGAGCACGAACAGCACGGGCCCCCGGCGTACCGCCTCGACGCCGGGCGGCAGCTCGGGCAGGGCGCCGGTCACGTCCGCGTCGGCCAGCACCCGCGCGGTCAGCTCGGCCAGCCCGTCGGCCTCGGGCACCGTCGCCACGTACCAGGCGACGCCCGCGCCGCTCTCGTGCCGCAGCACCGCCGGGCGGCCGGCCAGATCGCCGTCGGCGAATGTGGCCACCGGCTCGGCGCCCTCGGCGGCCATCAGCTCGGTCCAGATCCGCGCGGTGAAGCCGGTGCCGTCGGCCCAGTGGCAGCGCACCGGCCGGTCCTCCGGCGCGGGCAGCCACTCCTCGCCGGACGCGCCCAGCACCTCGCGCAGCGGCGC
The DNA here is from genome assembly GCF_040649695.1 of Nonomuraea sp. NPDC048901. Taxonomy (NCBI): domain Bacteria; kingdom Bacillati; phylum Actinomycetota; class Actinomycetes; order Streptosporangiales; family Streptosporangiaceae; genus Nonomuraea; species Nonomuraea sp. NPDC048901. The sequence continues at coordinate 596,658 of NZ_JBEZFW010000006.1, forward strand.
GGGAAAGCGGCCGGTACGGACGTGCGCCCGCGGGTCCGCCACCCCGGAGAAGGGGCCGACCAGCAACACACCGCCGCGGTGCACATACTCGGTCAGGGACGCGGCGTCCCCGTCACTGATCAGGTAGAGGTTCGGCACCACGGTCAGCGCGTACCCACTGAGGTCCGCGGACGGCGGCACCAGGTCCACGGTCACGCCGCGCTCCCACAGCGGCCGGTAGAAGCGCAGGAGCTGGTCGGGCAGGGTGAGCCGGTCACTGGGCCGGCCGCGCTCCTCCAGTGCCCACCAGCTGGCCCAGTCGTGCACCATCGCCACCTTGGCGGGCACCGGCGTGCCCGCCACCGAGGCCAGCCCGCGCAGCTCGTTGCCGTGGGCGCGGACCTCGGCGTGCAGCCGCGTCTCCGGCCCCGCGTGCGGCACCATCGCGGCGTGGAAGCGCTCGGCCCCGAACCGGGAGGCCCGCCACTGGAAGTAGCACAGCCCGTCGGCGCCGCGGGCGAGTGCCTGCAGCGACTCCAGCCGCAGCTGTCCTGCCTGTTTGGGGAGGTTGTGCGGGCGCCAGTTCACCCCGTTCGTGGCCTGCTCCATCAGCAACCATGGCCGTCCGCCGCCGAGTGAGCGGGTCAGGTCGTGGGTGAGCGCCGAGCGGGCGGGAGAGAGCGGGTCGGCGGGGTCGGGGTACCAGTCGTTTGAGACAATGTCCTCTTCTGGCGCCCACGCCCAGTAGTCGACGGGCTTGAACAGACCCATGAAGTTCGTGGTGATGGGCACGTCCGGTGTTCGTTCGCGCAGGATGTCGCGTTCGGCGCGGTAGTGCGCGAGCAGCGCGTCCGAGCAGAACCGCCAGAAGTCGAGCTGCTGTGTGGGGTTGATCATGTACGGGGCGCGGCGCGGGGTGATGATCTCGGCCCACTCGCCATAATGCTGGCTCCAGAAGCTGGTGCCCCACGCCTCGTTCAGGGCGTCCAGGTCGCCGTAGCGCTCCCGCAGCCAGGTACGGAACGCCGCCGCCGTGTCACCGCAGTGGCAGACCTGGCCGTACTCGTTGCCCACGTGCCACAGCGCCAGCGCCGGGTGGTCGGCGTAGCGGTCGGCGAGGTCGGTGACGATGGCCAGTGCCTTCTCCCGGTAGGCCGGGGACGATGGGCAGAACTGGTTGCGCGAGCCGTACCAGAGCCGGTGTCCCGACTCGTCCACGGGCAGGGTCCGCGGCCAGCGGTGGCCCAGCCACGGCGGCGGCGAGGCGGTCGGGGTGGCCAGGTCGACCGCGATCCCGGCCGAGCCGAGCAGGTCGAGCACCCGGTCCAGCCAGCCGAAGTCGCGCGCGCCCGGCCTCGGCTCGATCCGCGCCCAGCTGAACACGCCGACGGTGACCAGGTTGACCCCGGCCGCCCTCATCAGTTCGACGTCCTCGGTCCAGACCTCTTCTGGCCACTGCTCGGGGTTGTAGTCGCCGCCGAAGAGCAGCCCGCGCTCTTCGGTGAGGGTGTGCGTGCCCAGTCGCGGCGAGGCCATCGAATGCCTGCTCCGTCGCGCCGGGCCCGAGCCTAACGAAGTCATTCCACTCCGGCCTGGGCGGCTCGGCGCAGCAGTGGGCCGAGACGAGTCGGTGAAAACGTTTCGCAAAAAATCTATGGCCCGGTTTGCGGGTATGTCAACGTCTTTAGGTGGTGCGTCCTAAATGTCCAGTCGGGCGGCGTACGAGCCGCCTGACCTGGCCCTTGTCCTTCTGCGCGCTTGGTGGCATCCTGGCCGCCTGAAGGTGACACGTGTAGACCTCGGTCCAGAAGGAGCTAGGGGATGAAGTTCTTCAGGGTGGTTATCGCCACGACAGCCCTGGCCGGCGCCCTGGCCGCCTGCGGCTCAGGTGGGTCGGGCGGGTCGGGCGGGTCGGGCGGCGCGAGCCAGGCCGCCGACGCCTCGGGCCCGATCCAGTTCGTCGGCCCCGAGGACCCCAAGACCTTCGCCCCAGTCATCGCCGGGTTCGAGGCCAAGAACCCGGGGACCAAGGTCAACTACACCCAGGTCCCCTTCGACCAGCTCAACAGCGTGCTCCAGCAGCGCCTCGCGGCCAAGGACGACTCGATCGACGTCTACACGGTCGACCAGCCGCGCGTCGCCGCGCTCGCCACCCGCGGCTTCCTCACCGACCTGAGCGACCTGACGGACAAGGCCAAGAGCGCCGCGCTCCCCGGGCAGTACGAGGTCAACGTCTTCAGAGACAAGCTGTGGGCGCTGCCCATCTGGACCTCCGACCAGTTCCTCTTCTACAACACCGAGTTGCTGGAGAAGGCGGGCGTCCAGCCACCGCCGAGCGACCCGGCCAAGCGGTGGACGTGGGAGCAGACGGTCGAGGCCGGCAAGAAGGCGCAGGAGAAGGCCGGCGCCCAGTGGGCGGTCATCCCTGAGCAGATCGAGCAGTTCTACCAGCTGCAGAGCCTCGCCGAGTCGCTCGGCGGCGGATCCGGGATCACCGGCCCCGAGATGCTGACGCCCGCCATCACGACCGACGGCTGGCTCAAGGCGATGACCTGGTACCACGGCCTGTTCGCGAACAAGCTGGCCCCGCGCGGCGTCGGCTCCTTCCAGACCTCGCCGCTGTTCAGCGAGGGCAAGGTGGCCTTCTTCGCCGGCGGCCCCTGGGACGTGGGCACGTTCGCCGCGGCCAAGGGGCTGAAGTGGGGCGTGGCACCGTACCCCTACTTCCAGGGCGGCAAGCCGGTGACCCCGACCGGCTCGTGGTCGTGGGGCGTCAACCCGGCCTCCAAGAGGCAGGCGGCGGCGAAGAAGTTCATCGAGTACGCCGCGCTCGACCCCGAAGGCAACCTCCAGACCACGCAGAACACCACGATCATCCCGTCGAACAAGGCGGCGTTCGGCAAGTACGTACCCCTGCTCGACGCCAAGGCGAAGGGCGTCGGCGAGATCATGAAGTACGACGCCCAGAACACGGCGGTGGCGCGGCCCGCGTCGGTCGGCTACATCCAGTTCGAGGACATCATGACCAAGGCGTTCGCCGACATCCGTAACGGCGCCGACCCCAAGGCCCGGCTCGACCAGGCGACCCAGGAGATCACCACCGCCTGGAAGCAGCTTCGATGAAGGTCGCGCTGGCCTTTCTGGCGCCCGCGCTGGTGGCTCTGCTGGCGCTCCGGCTGATCCCCGCGGGCATCGCCATCGGCAGCAGCCTGCGGCACACCAGCCTGGTCACCGGTGAGACGTCGTTCGTCGGCCTCGGCAACTACGCGACGCTGTTCGACGACCCGACGTTCCTGCAGAGCGTCAAGGTCACGCTGGTGTTCAGCCTGATCGTGAACCCGCTGCAGATCGCGGTCGCCCTCGCGCTGGCGGTCCTCTACACGCAGAAGTTCGCCGGGGTGCGCTTCCTGCGCTCCCTGGTGATCCTGCCGATCGCGGTGCCGCCGGCGGTGTCGGCGGCCATCTGGAGCGTGGCCTACCGGCCCGACGGGATGCTCAACGCCGTGCTGCACGTGCTGGGCATCCCGCAGCAGCCGTTCCTGACCTCGCCGCAGCAGGCGCTGTGGTGCCTGATCGTGCTGCTGTCGTGGATCGGGGTCGGCTACTGGATGATGTTCCTCATCGCCGGCATGCAGGACATCCCGCGCGCGCTCTACGAGGCGGCGGCCATCGACGGCGCCTCGTCCTGGGCCAGATTCTGGCACGTGACGCTGCCGCTGCTGCGCAGGCCGCTGGCGTTCGTCCTGGTGGCCGACACGGTCTCCAACTTCCTGGTCTTCGCCCCGGTCCAGATGCTGACCAACGGCGGCCCGCAGGGCTCCACGAACGTCACCATGTTCGACATCTTCACCCGCGCCTACAGCGTCGGCGACCTCAATCTGGCCCAGGCCGAGGTCATGCTGCTGGTGCTGGTCGTGCTCGCGGTCGTCATCGTCCAGTTCCGCCTGCTGCGCGCCAAGGACTGAGCATGCTCAGAAAGACACTCGCCGGCGTCGTCGGCCTCGCCTTCGCGCTGCCCCTGCTGTGGGCGCTCAGCAGTTCGCTGCGCGGCACGGGCAACCTCGGCAACTCGCTGATCCCCGCCGACCCGACGCTCGCCAACTATCTGGCGCTGCTGACGGGCGGCTTCGGCCGGGCCATCGCCAACTCGCTGCTCGTCGCGCTGGCCACCGTCCTGATCGGCCTGGCCATCTCCGCGGCGGCGGCGTTCGGCCTGTCGGCCATCAGGTTCCGGGGCCAGGGCGTGCTCTTCGGCCTCGTCGTGCTGAGCTTCCTCATCCCGTTCGACGCGATCGCGATCCCGCTGGCCACGCTGTTTCGCGACTGGAACCTGCAGAACACCTACGCGGGCCTCATCCTGCCCGGACTCGGTCACGGCCTGGCGATCTTCCTGCTGCGTCAGTTCTTCCTGGCCGTCCCGGCCGAACTGGTGGAGGCGGCGCGGATCGACGGGCTGGGGTGGTTCGGGGTGTTCGCCCGGCTGTATCTGCCGTTGTCGCGTCCCGCCCTGGTCAGTGCGGGTCTGACGTTGTTCATCTTCCAGTGGCAGGCGTACGTCTGGCCGCTGCTCATCGGCACCGACGCCGAGCACCAGCTGGGGCCGATCGCGCTGGCCAACATGCGCGGGCAGTTCACCATCGACTACGGGCAGCTGTTCGCCGGCTCGGTCGTGCTGACCGTGATCCCGCTGGTCATCATCCTGCGCTTCCAGCGCCAGTTCACCCAGTCCATCGCGACGACCGGGCTCAAATAGAGAAAGGCCATCATGGCTGACCGTCAGATCGTTCTCGACACCGACCTCGGCTCCGACGTGGACGACGCGCTCGCGCTGGCCGTCCTGCTCGGGTCGCCGGAGGTGGACCTGCTCGGCTGCGTCACCGTCTACGGTGACACGGCGCTGCGGGCGCGCCTGGCCCAGCGGCTGGTACGGCTGGCCGGCCGTACCCTCACCGTGGTGCCCGGCGCGGAGAAGACGCTCACCGACCGCGAGGTCTGGTGGGCGGGCCACGAGGGCAAGCTCTTCCCCGACCTCGACACCGAGCGGATCTCTCATGAGCCGGACGCCACCGCCTACCTCACCGAGCTGGTACGCCAGGCACCGGGCCAGATCGACGTCGTCGCGATCGGCCCGCTGACCAACATCGCGAACGCCATCCAGGCCGACCCGGAGTTCGCGGCGAACGTCGGGCACCTGTGGATCATGGGCGGGCGCTTCGACTCCGCGAAGCCGGAGCACAACTTCAAGTGCGACCCCGAGGCGGCGAAGATCGTGTTCGACTCCGGCGCTCCGATCACCGTGACCGGGCTGGAGATCACCACGACCGTGCGGCTGGAGGCCGGCGACGTGGCCAGGATCGCTGAGGCAGGCGAGTTCGGGCAGGCGCTGAAGGCGGAGATCGAGCAGTGGTGGCGGTTCTGGAACGAGGAGTGGAACAGCCCGCACGACCCGATCACGGTGCTGACCCTGCTGGCGCCCGATCTGTTCGGATTCACGCCGGAGGGCCACGTGGCGATCGGTCCCGATGGGGGGAGCGTGTTCACGGAAGGCGCGGGCCGCACGAGGATCACGGTCGCGGCGCGCGCGGACGAGGTCGCCGCGCAGATCGTCGCCAGGACCGTGGCGGCGGATCACGCCACCTAGGGCGTCCGCCGGTCCTGGCAGCCGCACGAGCCGCGGACCACGAGCTCGGCGGGGTAGATCTTCGTCACCGGCTGGTGGGCGCCCTGCTCGACCCCGGCGATCAGCGTCTCCGTGGCGAAGCGGGCCATTTCGTCGATCGGCTGCCTGATCGTCGTCAGGCCCGGCACGGTGAACGCCGACTCGCGTGCCCCGTCGAACCCGACGATCGCCAGGTCACCGGGCACCCGCAGGCCCAGGTCGGCGGCGGCGCGCATGGCGCCGATCGCCTGATGGTCAGTGGTGGCGAACACCGCGGTCGGCCGCTGGGCCAGCAGCTCGACGGCGGCCGAATAGCCGCCCTCCATGCTGAGCGGGCCCAGCGCGACCAGTGAGCTGTCGAGCCCGGCCTCGGCCAGCCCCCTGCGCCACCCCGCCAACCGCAGTTCGACGGCCGTGATGTCCAGCGGCCCTCCGATGAACGCGAGCCGGGTGTGGCCGTGCCCCGCCAGGTGCGCGGCCGCGAGCCGGCCGCCCTCCTCATCGTCCACGGCCAGCCTGGAGAAGAAGGGGGGCGCCTCGTGGTCGATCGTCACGACCGGGATGCCGCCCTCCATCTCCTTGACCTGTTGGGGCGACGGGCGCACCCGCATCAGCACCAGGCCGTCGACCTGCCGCTCCATGAACGAGCGTACGTAGCCCTCGGCGCGTGCGGGATCCTCGGCCGAGTTGCCGAGCAGGACGGAGTAGCCGCGCTCCCAGGCCACGTCCTCGCACGATCTGGTGAACTCGCCGAAGAACGGGCTCTTGCCGCCCGCGCTGTCGGAGGCGATGACGCCGATCGTCCAGGTCCGCCGCGCGCGCAGCGACCTGGCCACGGCGTTGGGACGGTAGCCCAGCTCCTCGACGGCCGCCAGCACCCGGCTCCGGGTCGCCGCGGACACCGGCTTGGGGCCGTTGTTCATCACATAGCTGACCACGGCGGGCGAGGTCCCGGCCAGGCGCGCCACGTCGTTACGGGTTACCACGATCACACCACTTTACCGCCCGGTACACGCCTTTGAGCGCCGCCCGGGGAGGGGTGCCGCCGGCGACGCTCGCGTCGCCGGCGGCCGGGACGGCAGGTCTGTCAGGCGCGATCGGCGGCGATGAGCAGGTACTGGAAGCTGCCGTTCTTGTAGGCGTCGAGGAAGGGCTGTTCGATGCCGGTGGCCAGGGCGGTCTGGGCGCGGAGCTCCCAGTAGGGGATCGTCGCGGGCGTGAGGTCCACGACGCTGATGGGGACGAGGCGGTTGGCCGCCATTTCCCTGAAGTACGTGCTGCGCGGATGGATGTCGCAGATGTAGTGCGCGTTGATCTGGCTGATGGCACGGGACGGCAGGCCGTAGGCGTCGTTGTAACAGCCGGTGATGCACACATATCGGCCACCGCGGCGCAGCAGCCGGGCGTGTTCGGCGAACAGCAGCGAGAGCTCGACGTACATGGTGCTCTCGTTGTTCCAGATCGCCTGGAACGTTCCAGACTCGAACCCGGTGTCGAGCATGTTGCGGAAGTGGAAGCGCACCTTGTCGGCCACGCCGCGCTTCCTGGCCTGCTCGTTGGCGAAGGCGACCTGCGACTCGGAAATGGAGACGCCGTCCACGTGGCAGCCGAACCGCAGGTTGGCGACGATGCTGGAGCCGCCTCGGCCCGAGCCCGCGTCCATGGCCCGGTGGTGGGGTTCGAGCGGGCCGAGCCGGCTCATGAGGAAGTCGGCCTGCGCGGATTCGAGCCGGTGGAGCTCCTTGATCACGCGTTCGTCCCGGGTCTCCGCGGGGCCGTCCAGGACCGTCCAGTCGACCTCGCCGATGCCGTAGTGATGGTGGTAGATGCCGTCCACTTCGCCCAGCCGGAGGTTGACCGGGTTCTGCTCGGTGTTCCAGTAGTCGGCGACGGATCGCTGGTAGAGGCTGCTGAGAACGGAGGAGTCCTGCGTAGCGGTCACCTGAGGGATTCCCTTCTTCAATGAACTGCTCTTCAATGAACTTCGGGGGGTGCGGTCAAGACTGATAGCGGCTGGTGGAGCCGTGCCATTCGAGGCATCCGGCCATCCACGCCTGCGCGCCGCGCAGGAACCGGTGGAGCTCGGGACACCGGAGGGAAATGAGCGCGCGATGGCTGGATTCGAAGCCCTTGACGAGATCGTTGTGGAGGGCGACCGCGCGTTCGGTCGCCTCGCGGATGGAACACTTCTCCTCGGCCGCGATGAGCAGGATCACGTTGGAGTCGGGGAGTTCGTCCGCGGCCTCCTTCTCGACGGAATACAGGTCGTTGACCAGGACGCTGGCGGTGCCCGCCTGCATGAGCGCGGTGTGGAAGCGCCGCATGAAGAACAGGTCGGCGCCCAGGTTGTAGCCGCCCACGATGTCGATCAGCGTCATAGAGGTGTAGAAGCTGTCGTGCTGACGTGCCGCGAGGTAGCGCCAGACCGGCGGCGGCGTCTCCAGATAGCGCCAAGCCGCATAGGCCGCCCAGCTCACGTACATCTGGGAAGTGATGTTGCAGACGCGCCCGATCTGTGCCGAGCTGGCGTGGCGGGAGATGTGGCTGATGCTCGACCTCAGTGAGACCAGGACGGGGTCGGCCTGGATCGCCTCCTCGAGCCGGCGGGTGTAGTCGCCCGCGGGCGGCGGCGGGTCCATGGCGGAGGTCACCAGGGCCAGCCGCGGTGGCAGCTCGGTCGGCGTCGCGCCCAGGTCGGTCTCGTCGGCGTAGTAGTCGTCGGCCGCCCACCAGGCGGCGTTCGTCTGCGCCGCGATCAGCAGCATGTCGGGGTCGTCGGCGTCGGGGTGCGTGAGCATGGCCAGCCGGCCGTAGCCCGTGTCGCTGAACTCCTTCATCCGGCCCTCGTGGAGCCCGACCCGCTCCGCCCACGCCACCAGGCGCCGGTTGACCTCGTCGCCCAGGTCCTCGTCGTCGCGTACGGTCTCGGGGCAGTACAGCGGGGGGTACGACCCGTCGCCCCACTCCCGCTCCTGGTAGGCGAGCGGCTCGAGGTCGTACGTGAGCATGGCGCTCGACAGGGTCAGCCGCGGCTGCGGGGATTCGTGCCCGTCGTGCTCGCAGACCCTGGGCGGGGGCCACTGGTCCGGGGACGGGACGCGCAGCGCAGAGGTGCCCAGACCGGTGGGGCCCGCCACCATCCGGGCCGGCGCGTCCGCTCCGGCGGGCTTGTCTGGTACGGCCTGGAGCCGGGATTCGGCGGGTCGGCGGATGGACGGGCCGGTCGGCAGCGTGATGGCGGCCGGAGGTTCTGCGGTGTCGTCTGCGGGCATGCGGCCCTCTTCCTAAGATTGTCAGGAGCGGGGGGCGGCGATGTTGGCGTTCTCCAGGATCCCGATCGCGTCGGGCACCAGGATCGCCGTCGAGTAATAGGCGCTGACCAGGTAGGACATCACCGCCTGGCTGTTGATCCCCATGAAGCGGACGTTCAGGCCGGGCTCGTACTCCTCGGGGATGCCGACCTGGTGCAGGCCGACCACTCCCTGGTCCTCCTCGCCCGTGCGCATGGCCACGATCGAGCTGGTGTGCCCGTCGGTGATCGGAATCTTGCCGCAGGGGAAGATCGGGATTCCGCGCCAGGCCGGGATCTCGTGGCCGTTGACGTTGGCGCTGCCCACGGTCAGGCCGCGCTTGTTGCATTCGCGGAAGAAGGCCGCGATCGCCTTGGGATGCGCGAGCAGCAGGCGGGTCTTGCGGCGCATGCTGATCAGGTCGTCCAGGTCGTCCGGGGTCGGGGGACCGGACCAGGTGTTGATCCGCTGGCTGTAGTCGGCGTTGTGCAGCAGCCCGAACTCGCGGTTGTTGAGCAGCTCCCATTCCTGGCGCTCGCGGATCTCGTGGATCGTCAGGCGGAGCTGCTCGTCGAACTGGTTCATCGGCTCGTTGTAGAGGTCGGCCACGCGGGTGTGGACCCGCAGGACGGTCTGCGAGACGCTCAGGGGGTATTCGCGAGGGTGGAGCTCGTAGTCCACGAAGGTGCCGCCGATGTCCGGCTCGCCGACGTGCCCGGCGGCCACGTGGACCGCCGCCTCGCCGCGCTTGTTGACCGGTTTGCGGGTGCCCTCCAGGTAACGCTGGATGTGCTCCCGCAGGGCGGGCGACTGGTCGAGCAGCCGCTGGAACTCCCGCCGCGGCGACACCATGACCGTCCCGGCGGTGGTGGCCTGGATCGAGCACGGCCACCGGGCATCGTCCTGGGCGAAGACCTCGTCGCCGAACTGATCGCCGTCCGCGATGACCCCGAGCACCACCGTGCCGCCGTACTGGCCGGTGGACAGCCGGTTGAGCCGGCCGTGGGCGATGACGAAGGTCTCGGTGACCGGCGTCCCGGCCTCGACGATGACCTCCCCGGCCTGGAAGTGGCGAGCCGTGAACGTCGAGGCGAGCGCGCTCAGTACGTCGAGGTCGCCGAACCCGCGCAGGGCGGGCAGCTCCGTGAGCGTCTCCGAGATGATCCACACGTCGTCGGCGCCGTTCTGCACCACGCTGACCCGGCCGCGTCCCACCGCGTGGGTCAGGCGGCGGTTGACCCGATAGGTGCCCCCGGCCACGTCCACCCACGGAAGCATGCGCAGCAGCCAGCGGGAGGTGATGGCCTGCATCTGCGGACGGGTCTTGGTGGTGGTGGCCAGGTTGCGCGCGGCCCGGGTGTCCAGGCTCAGCCGGTGTTCCGCTTGCTCGGGGGGCATGTTTCCTCGCACTCTCTGATCGTGGAATGTAACCCGTCGGCTCAGCGGGCCGATTTCTGCGGCTTTGAGAGTACGGGTGGGAAATCTCTTCCGGAGAGCATCAGAGCGATGAGGGTAATTCCTCGGTCGTGGTGGCGCGGAATGTGAGCGGCTCTGTCATCGAATTCTCGGTCGCCTTCACGCTGGTGGTCCGGTCGAGGCGTCTTCGATGCTAAAGGCCGTTCCGCAGCCAATCAATGGCTCTCTCTGGCTATTCGACCATTCAAGCACGTCTGATTTAGACGATAATTCATGAATTACCGGCGGAAAAAGCAGAGGACCCGGTCCGCACCGAAAGTCAGGTGCGGACCGGGTCCTCCTCATGAACTCAGGCCGTTTCGACCCTGAACGTGGTCTGGTAGGTGCGCGACTCCTGAGCCCCCAGCCAGATCATGCTGCCGTCCTCGCGGGCCGCCGCGTCGCCGCCCACGTGGTGGGTGGACGGCTCCAGGCCGATCGCGTAGTTGCCGGAGCGCAGGTTCAGCCACTCGAAGAAGCACGGGAACTGCGCCGCCCGGAACTCCACGCTGACCGCCATGCCCAGCCGGTCGTTGACCACCGCGACCCGGTGCAGGCCCTCGGCGCCGGGGTTCAGCGCGTGCTCGTACACCTGCTCCACGAAGCCCGGCACCGGCCCCGGCAGCGTCAGGTGGTCGGCCCCCTGCTCGGCGACGCTGTCGCTCTGCCACAGGGTCTCACGGATGTCCGCCTCGAACCGGGCGCCCTCGTCCAGCAGCGGCCAGCCGAGGTTGATGTGGTAGAGGAACATGTGCGGCGTCGGCTCGAACCCGGCGTTGGTCACGGTGTCGGTCAGCCGGATCTCGTCCCCGCCCAGGTCGGCCTCGATGCGGCGGGTCAGGGTCAGGTTCTCGCCGAAGACCGCCGCCTGCCGTACCTCTCCCTCGGCCCACAGGACGCAGCGGTCGCCGTCCCAGCGCTCGCCGTAGCCGGTCAGCCGGGCGGGCAGGTTGCCCGCGCGGCCGTGCAGGCCATGCCGTACGGACTGGCGGGGCGGATATCGGTAGGTGTCGGCGGGGACCTCGCCGCCGAACAGCGTGTGGTCGAGGCCGCCTGTGACCATGAGCCCGGAGAACGAGCGCAGCCAGGACAGGCCGTCCTCGTCGTTGTTCTCGTGCAGCCCCGGATGGCGGAAGCCGGTGGGGGAGCGCCAGCCGAAGGACCGCCCGGCGTGCTCGGCCGCGCCGATGTCCATGCACCGGTCGACCAGCACGTCGAAGGCCAGCCCCGAGCCGGTGCGGAACTCCAGCGTCCGGATGCCGCGTTCGGCGCCGTCGCCGAGCGTCACCAGGCGCACCCCGCCCATCGCGGCCGGGTCGCCGGTGAGCTCCGCCAGTTGCCTGCGGGTCGGCGTCATGCCATCACCCACCCTCCGTTGACTTCGATGGTCTGGCCGGTGACGAAGGACGCGTCGGGGCCGGCCAGGAAGGACACCACGGCGGCCAGCTCCTCCGGGCGGCCGCGCCGCTGGAGCGCCTGCCGTTCGAGGACGAACCGGTTGTACGCCTCGGGATCCGAATGGATCTCCTCGGCGGCCGTGGGGAACGCGCCGGGCGAGACGCAGTTGACGCGGATCTCGCGCGGCCCGAGCTCGCGGGCCAGGGCCCTGGTCAGGGCGGTGGCGGCGCCCTTGGTGGCGACGTAGGCGGCCAGGTCGGGCCAGCCGCCGTGCATGGTGATCGACGCGATGTTGATGATCGCGCCGGCGCCCAGCGAGGTCATCTGCCTGGCCGCGTGCTGGGCCGCCAGCCAGTAGGCGCGCTGGTTGACCGCGTGCACGTCGTCGTACTCGGCCAGCGGCACCTCCAGGAAGGGTCTGCTGGGATAGATGGCCGCGTTGTTGACCAGGATGCCGACCGGCCCGAGCGCGGCGGCCGTACGGGTGAAGGCGTCCTCGATGGCGGCCGGGTCGCGCAGGTCGGCCGCCAGGTTGAGCGCGCCGTCGAGCGAGCCGGCGTCGAGGTCGAGCGCCGCCACCTGGTGGCCGTCGGCCGTCAGGCGGCGCACGATCGCCTGGCCGAGCGCGCCGGCCGCGCCGGTTACCAGCGCCGTGGTCATGTCCACTCCCTGTGCAGGTCGTCGAGCAGGTCTCTGGCCGGTCTGCGGGCGGTCAGCCCGTCGCGGAGCAGGGCGGAGGTCCGCTCCTGCTTGCCGATGTAGCCGGGGAAGCGCGGCCGGATCCAGGCCGCCTCCACGGTGTCGCGGGTGTCGCGGTAGAAGCCCGAGGCGTCCCAGGCGGAGCGGGCGGCGGGCTGGCCGCCGGTGGCGGGGAACAGCCCGGTCTGCACCGGCTCCGAGAGCAACCGGCGCAGGTGGGCTCGTACGGCGTCCTTGGTCCCGCCGTCGCGCACCCGGCTCTTGGAGACCGCCAGCCCGGTGCCGCCGAGCACGCTCCCCGGCGCTTCGCCGGGCCAGGCGGGGGCGTCGGCGAAGGCCAGCGGGTAGGTGGCGTACCCGTACACCAGCGGGCAGAGGTCGGGCCCGCCCGCCGCCATGGCGTCGAGGACGCCGATCGGGTTGCGCAGGGAGACCTCGGGGTCGGCCAGCGCGAGCAGCTCGGCCATGAGCTCCAGCGCCCGCAGTCCCGCCTCGCGGTCGAGGAAGTCGCCGGAGCACAGCGCGCAGAACATGAGGAAGGCGTGCGGCCCGCCCAGGCACAGCGTCAGCCGCCCGCCCTTCCGCGCGAACTCCACCGTCTCTGGCCAGGTCTCCGGAATGTGCGTGCCCGGCCAGGCGGCGGCCACCTGGGCGGCCGCGTCGAGCGGCAGCGCCCACTGGCGCCCGTCCAGGTGGTAGCTCTCATAGGAGCGGCCGACGGTGCGGGCGCGGAAATCGGCCAGCTCGGACGGCGCGAACAACTCGTCCATCGGCACCAGCGAGTCCAGCGACGCGCCCAGTCCGGGGTGGTCGATCACCAGCACGTCGTACGACGCGCTGAGCGTGGCGATCGGCTCGGACTCGAAGCCTTCGAGCGGCTGCCGGTCCCACTCGATCGGCTCGGGCACGTCGCTGTACGGGTTCGGCCCGGCCAGGTCGAGACGGGTGAGCTCGTCGAGCGGGGCGTGGCCGCGGGGGTGGTCCCAGGTCAGTCCGCGCACGCCAGCACGCCCTTCTCCACCAGCTCGGCGGCGCGCTCCGCCGGGTAGCCCAGCTCGCCGAGAATCTCCGCGGTGTGCTCGCCCACCAGCGGCGCGCCCCTGCGTACCTGGGGCGGGGCGGCGCTGAGGCCGTACGGGAAGCCGGGCGTGGTGACCGTGCCCTCGGTGCGGTGGTCGTAGGTGACGAACGAGCCGTTGTGCCGGACCTGCGGGTCGGCCACCAGCTCCGCGTAGCCGTACACCGGGCCCGCCCACAGGTCGTGGCGGGCGCAGATGTCCAGCCACTCGGCGGTCGTGCGCTCGGGCAGCCGCCGGGCGACGGTCGAGGTGATCTCGTCGCGCTGGGTGTGTCCGTCCATGCCGGCCAGCTCGGGCAGGTCGAGCGCGACGGCCAGCCCGTCGAGCCTGGGCATGCCGAGCGCGAGGTAGCCGTCCTTGGTGGCGAACACCCCGTACGGCGCGCGGATGTAGGTGTGGCCGTGCGGCTCGCGCCCGCGCCGCTGCGGGACCCCGCCGACGGTGAAGACCGACAGCTCCTGCATCTGTACGGCGATGGCCGCGTCCAGCATGTTGACGCTCACCCGCTGGCCCTCGCCGGTGCGCTCGCGGTGCAGCAGCGCGGCCAGGGCGCCCTCGAAGGCGCTGTAGGCGGTGATCGCGTCGATCGCGTACGTGCCGGCGGGCGCCGGGGGGTCGCCGTCGCGGCCGGTGCTGAGCATGGCGCCGCTCATGGCCTGGAGCAGCAGGTCCTGTCCCGGCCGCGTCACGTACGGGCCGCTTTCGCCGTACCCGGACATGGAGACGTAGACGACGCGCGGATTGAGCCCGCTGATGGTGTCGTGATCCATGCCGAGGCGCTCGGCGACGCCGGGCCGGTAGTTCTGCAGGAACACGTCCGCCGTCGCGGCGAGCCGGTGGACGATGTCGCGGCCCTCGTCCGACTTGAGGTTCACGGCCAGGCTGCGCTTGTTGCGGTTGAGGGACAGGAACGAGGCGTTGACCTGGTTGCCCGTGGCGCCTCCCGCGGGGGCGTGGCGCTGCCACTCGCCGGTCACCGGCTCCACTTTGATCACGTCCGCGCCCAGGTCGCCCAGGCGCATGGCGGCCAGCGGGCCCGCCATGGCGATGGACAGGTCGACCACGCGGTAACCATCGAGTACGCCCATCAGCGCCCCTCGAAGACCGGCTCGCGGCGGGCGGCGAACGCGGCCCGGCCCTCGGCCGCGTCGGCGGTGGCCATGCAGACGGTCTGCAGGTCGCGCTCGTACTGGATGGCCTGGTCGAGCGGCATGGTGTAGGCCGCCTTGAGGTTGGCCTTGGCCGTCTGGGCGGCGATCGGCGGCCGGGCGGCGATCTTCCCGGCCAGCTCTCGTACGGCCGGCAGCAGCTCGTCAGGAGGCAGCACCTCGGTGACCAGCCCCCAGTCCTTGGCCCGCGCGGCGTCGATCGGGTCGCCGGTGAGCAGCATGGTGGCCGCGTTGCCGGGGCCGACGGAGTGGGCGAGCAGGGCGGACTGGCCGCTGCCGCCGATCCAGCCGAGCTTGATCTCGGGCGCGGCGAAGGTGGCGGTGGTGGCGGCCAGTCGGATGTCGCAGGCCATGGCCAGCTCCAGGCCGCCGCCGTAGGCGTAGCCGTTGACGGCGGCGACGATCGGCTTGCGCAGGGCGCGGACCGCGTCGCCGTAGTCGCCACGGTTGCGGAACTCCCACGGCGTGGCGTACGCGTTGAGCTCGCGGATGTCGCTGCCCACGCAGAAGGAGCGCTCCCCGGCGCCGGTGAGCACGGCCACCCGGATGGCGGGGTCGGCGTCCACGCGGTCGAGGCAGGCGCGCAGCGCGTCGGCCATCTCGGGGGTGATGGCGTTGAGTTTGGCGGGTCTGTTCAGGGTGATGACGGCCACCGGGCCGGCCACGTCGAGCAGGACGTCCATGGATTCCCTCAGCAGTGGAGCGCGTCGGCGCGGGCGACCTCGACCACCTCGCGCATGGCCTCCTCGGCCTTGCGGTGATGGCGGCGCCGGATCGCCACGGCTACGCGCTCGTGGTTGGGCAGCGTTTCCTTGTTGTGCGCGACCGATCGGGTGTGCACCTGCCGTACCGAGCGCAGGGCGATGCTGATCATGTCGTAGATGTAGAGCAGCAGGTCGTTGTCGGCGGCGCCGAACACGGCCCGGTGGAAGGCCAGGTCGGCGTCGATGAAGGGGTCGGGGTCGTCGGCTGTGGCGTGCAGCGCGGCCAGGGCCTCGTCGATGCGCTGGATGGCCGCCGCGTCGGCCCGCTCGGCCGCCACCCGGGCCGCCCCGGGCTCCAGCGCGACGCGCAGGTCGGCCAGCACCCGGATGTCCCCGGCATGGGCGTCGGCGCCGAACCGCCAGCTCAGCACGTCGGCGTCGAGCAGGCTCCAGGACTCGCGCGGCCGGACGCGGGTCCCGGCGCTTCTCCTGGTCTCCAGCAGACCCTTGCCGGCCAGCACCTTCACGCCTTCCCGTACGGCCGAGCGGCCCACGCCGAGCTCGTTGACCAGTTGCTCCTCGATCGGGATGGGCGTGCCGGGCACCAGCGAACCGTCGACGATCCGGGCACCCAGGGCGTGCACGACGTGAGCATGCCGAGCCGTGTCCGGGTAAGGATCAGTTGCCACGGTTTCCTCCGTATTCGGATGTTTGGCACAGTATCGGGACGGTCGGTTTTTTCATAGACTTTCATCTGATGAAGTTCGGACTTCATCAGATGAAGCTGGGAGTGTCATGCACATCGTACGGTTTGTCAGCCCGCTGACCAGCGCGGACGCGGTCGGCGTCGACGACGGCGACCAGGTGACGCAGCTGGAGGGGGTCACCACCGTCGGAGAGCTGCTCCGCCTGCCCGTCGCGGAGCTACGCGAGCGGTGCGTCGCCGCGGCCGGCCCGCAGCACCCGTCCGCGTCCGTGCGCAGGCTCGCGCCCGTGGACGGGCTGATGGAGGTGTGGGCCGCGGGCGTCACCTACCGGCGCTCGCGCGAGGCGCGGGTGACCGAGAGCGAGCGGGCGGCCGACGTGTACGAGCTGGTCTACGACGCCGAACGGCCCGAGCTGTTCTTCAAGTCGGTGGCCTGGAAGGTGTCGGGGGACGGCGGCCGGATCGCCGTGCGCGCCGACTCCGAGATCGACGTGCCGGAGCCGGAGCTGGGCCTGGTGCTGAACTCCGCGGGCGAGATCGCGGGCTACACGGTGGTCGACGACGTGAGCTCGCGCACGATCGAGGGGGTCAACCCGCTGTACCTGCCGCAGGCCAAGATCTACCTGGGCGCGTGCGCGGTCGGCCCGGCGATCCGGCCCGTCTGGGAGGTGGCCGACCCGTACGCGCTGGACATCACGCTGACCATCGCCAGGGTGGGGGAGACGGTGTGGGACGGCAAGGCGTCCACCTCGGAGCTGCACCGGCGCCTGGACGACCTGGCCGGCTACCTGTTCCGCGCCGACGCCTTCCCCGACGGGGCCGTGCTCTCCACTGGCACCAGCCTGGTGCCCGACCTGCCGTTCACGCTGCGCGACGGTGACACGGTGACCATCGGCATCGCCGAGATCGGCACGCTGACCAGCACCGTGGTGCACGGCCTGGCCGCCATGGGCTGAGCGCGGTTCACCGTATAGCGCTAAGGCAGGCACGACCAGGGCCGGGCACCGTCTTCGGTGCCCGGCCCGTCGTGATTACGGCCCGTCGTGATTACGGTCCGCAGGGCGGAGTGAAGATGCGCAGGATCCCCTGCCGTACGCCCCAGCCTCCGGAGGGCTGGCCACAGCCCCTCCAGAACTGGCCGACGAGCTTGTCGTTCCCGTCGAAGTAGTCCATGACAAGCAGGACGTCGCCTCCGCCCGGGGGAGTCGAGATGAAGGTCGACGGCTCGGGCACGGGGGCCGAGGCCGACGCGGTGCTCGCCGGTAGCAGCGTGAGCGCGGCGGCGACGGCCGCCGCCACGAGGACGGCCAGCATCCAGGCCAGGACGAAGCCGACGCCGCGCGGGCGGCTGGATCTGATCATAGAGACGTCCCTTCCTATGAGTTCTCCAAAAGGAAGGCGTTCCATCGCGTTCCGTGATGGGACAGCTGACGACAGCAAACGTTTACCGTCCGGCCATCCAAGATCACCTAACCGGCCAATAATGATCTTTACGTTTGCGGCGTTTGTGCGTTGCCCCCACCGATAGTGGAAGGACATTCGAGCTGGTGGACGGCAAGGGCCGGACGACCGCCACCATCCCGGCGCCCGTCATGTGGGATGCCACGGTGAACCCGGGGTCCGGTGACCACCCGCACCGCGCGCCCGTCGCCATGAAGGTGTCCGGCCAGGACCTCCTCCTCACCCCCGACTCCGCCTTCCTCGGCGACCCGGCCACCAAGTACCCCGTCACGGTCGACCCTTCGCTCAACCTCGGCCAGGTCTTCGACACCTTCGTGCAGGAGGGCTACGGCACCGACCAGTCCGGCTCGACCGAGCTCAAGATCGGCAACAACGGCAGCGGCCAGGTCGCCAGGTCGTTCATCACGTGGAAGACCCCCGGCATCGCGGGCAAGAAGATCGTCTCGGCGTCGCTGAAGCTGTGGAACTTCCACTCCTGGTCGTGCAACACGAGGTCGTGGGAGGTGTGGTCGGCCAACCGGGCCTCGACGTCCTCGCGCTGGCCGGGCCCGGCACTGGCCGATCGCTATGCCGCCTCCAGCGAGACCAAGGGCTGGGGGAGCGGCTGCGCGGACGGCTGGGTGAGCGCCAACGTCACCTCGCTGGTCCAGTACTGGGCCAACGAGGGGTGGAAGGACTCCGGCATGGGCCTGCGGGCCGCGAGTGAGACCGACGAGTACGCCTGGAAGCGGTTCAACTCGGGCAACGCCTCGGCCCACGTGCCGTACATCTCGGTGACGTACAACTCCTACCCGAGCACCCCGGTCTCCACCTGGCTGTCCCCGTACACCGACTACGACGGCACGATCTGGACCAACACGCTCACGCCGCAGCTGCGCAACCACGTGCGCGACCCTGACGGCGGCAACGTGCGCGGCCTGTTCGACGTGTACGCGGGCTCGACGCTGGTCATCGACAACCTCTACGGCGCGTACGTGGCCAGCAACGGCTTCTCCGGCGCGAACGTGCCGGCCGGCAAGCTGGCCAACGGCAAGACCTACACGATCCGGTCGTGGGCCAACGACGGCTCGCTCACGTCGAAGGCGTACCAGACGGCCACGTTCGCCGTGGACACCGTCGCGCCGCCCGCCCCCTCGGTGGCCTCGGCCGACTACCCGGCCGACGGAGGCTGGCACGGCGACGCCGGCAAAGCGGGCACCTTCACGCTCAAGCCCGCGAACACCGACTCCGGCTGGCTCGCCTACCGGCTGGACGGTGCGGCGGTCACGAAGGTGCTCACCACCGGCGCGGCCGTCTCGGTCAAGCTGACCCCGGCCGCCGTCGGTCCCCACACGCTCACCGTGTACACCCTGGACAAGGCCGGGAACGCCTCGCCGGCCACCGCGTACGCCTTCAACGTGGGCTCGGGCGCGGCCGTGGCCACGCTCGCCGCGCCGAAGGACGGCCTGCGGAGCACCGGCAAGGTCCCGCTCGCAGTGACCGGCTTCGGCTTCACCCAGGCGACGTTCCAGTACCGGCGGGCCGACACCGACGAGTGGGCCGACCTCCCCGTGGCGAACGTGCTCACCGCCGACGGCAGGCCCCTGACCGCCTGGCCCGTGGCCGCGCCCAACGGGGTGTCCGGCCTGGTCTGGGACGCCGGAACCCAGCTCGGCGACGCGGCGGCGCAGGTGCGCGCGCTCGTCGGCAGCACGTCGGGCCCGGTGGCGTCGACGTCCGCCGAGATCGTCGTCGACCGCCGCGCCACCGAGGCGGCGACCAGCGAGGTCGGGCCGGGCACGGTGAACCTGCTGACCGGCGACTACCGCCTCCAGACGACCGGGGGCGGCCCGTTCGGCCTGACTCTGACCCGGACGGCCACGTCCCGGAACCCCGGGTGGTCCCAGGGCCTCGCCTCACTCGTGGAGACCTCGCCGAACTCGGTCCAGGTGACCAGGGCCGACGGCACGCCAATCCAGTTCACCAGGACCAAGGACGGATGGCGGCCCGAGCGGGGCGCCGAGGACCTGACGCTCACCGGCACGTACACGCTGAGCGACTCCCGAGGGCAGACGACCACGTTCGCCAAGCAGGGCGACCGGTACCTGCCCACCGAGTACACCTACGACCAGGACCGGCCGAAGTCGCTCACCCGATCCGGCCACACGATCGACTTCGGCTACGGCACGGACGGCCGCCTCAGCACCGTGTCCTTCCAGGGAGCCGTGGTCACCCAGTACTTTTACGACGCCGCCGGACGCCTGTCCGAGACCTGGGACCCGAGAATCACCCCGGCGCTGAAGACCACCTACGGCTATGACAGCGCGGGCCGCGTCACGACGCTCACCCCGCCGGGAGAGCTGCCGTGGACCTTCGGCTACGACGCCGACGGCCGCTTGAAGAGCGTCGCCCGCCCCACGCTCAAGCCCGGCACCGCCGACCAGATCGCAGGCGAGGCCAAGACCACCATCGTGTACGGGGTGCCGCTCAGCAAGGCGGCCGGCGGCCCGGCCGACCTGACGGCCACGACCATCGCGGCCTGGGGGCAGGCGGTGGCACCCGTGACGGCCACGGCGGTCCACCCCCCGAACTCCACCACCCGCCCCACCGTGACGTACCTGGACGAGTCGGGCAGGGCGGTCAACGTGCTCACCCCCGGCGGACACCTGTCCGCCACCGACTATGACCGGTTCGGCCACGCGACGCGCGTGCTCACCGCGGCGAACAGGGAGCTGTCACAGCGGCCGACCACCGACAACCGGCTCGCCGAGCTGGCCATCACCGCCTACAGCTCCGAGGAGCGGGCGGACCTGCTGTCCACCCGCTCGGTCTACGACGACTCCGGCCGTCGCAAGATCGAGGAGCTGAGCCCGGTCCACATCATCAACCTGGAGTCCGACGTGGACGACCTGCCGGCCGGATACGGCATCGGCGCCAGGAGCCGGACCGTCAGCACGTACGACGAGGGCCGCCCGACCGGCGCGGCGGCCCGTGACCTGCCGACCCCCGTCAAGACCGGCGCCGTCATAGTCGGGCGCGAGTCCAAGCCGGACGTGGACGTCAAGGCCACCGCCATCGCCTACGACTGGGCCACCGGCCGGCAGACCAGGACGGTCCGCGACCCCGGCGGCCGGGCGGTCACCGCCGACACCGCCCCGCCCGTCCTCTACACGGCGACCGGCGGCGCCCCTTGCGGCGGGCGGCCGGAATGGGCGGGCCTGGTGTGCCAGGAGGGCGGACGGACCTCCGCCTACACCGCCACCGGCCTGCTGGACACGGTCATCGAGGGCGGCGTCGCCACCACGGTCAAGCGCGACGCGGCCGGTCGGCCCATCACGACCAAAGCCGGCGGGGAGAGCGAGATCGGCATCGGCTACAGCCCGGCCAGCGGCCGGCCCACCGAGCGGTGGCGCGGCACGGAGAAGATCGTGACGGCCTACGACCGGCCGGAACATCCACGGTCAGGAACTGCTGAACATGCGCAGCGACACCATGAGCGAGCGGCAGCTGGGCTACGACAAGGCGGGGCAGCTCGCCTCGGTGCTGGACATGGCGTTCCCGCTGTGCACGCTGCGCCGCTACGGCTACGACGGCGCGGGCAACCGGGTCCGGCTGGCCGTACAGGAGTCCGACGAGGAGTGTCCGGAGGCCAACGACGCGGCTTCGAAGATCACGACCTACGCGTACGCGGACGGCAGGCTGGTGGGTGACGGTTACGCCTACGACCCGGCCGGCCGCACCACCTCGCTGCCCGGTGGCCGGGGGATCGACTACTTCGCCGACGGCGTACCGGTCAAGCAGACAGTCGGCGGCACCAGCCTCACCTGGACCCGCGACCCGGCGGGCCGCGTCAGGTCGGAGACCACCTCGGGGGGCGCGGTCACGGTCCATCACTACGGCTCGGCCGGCGATCAGCCCGCGTGGCTTGTTGAGAAGGGGGAAGTCGTCAGGAACGTCATCGGGGCCGGAGGCGAGCTGGGCGCGCTCACGGGCGCCGGGGGCTCGGTGCGGCTCCAGCTGCTCACCGTCGGGGGGAGCGTCGGGACCGAGCTCGACCTCGGCACCGGCGAGGCCACCGTGCTCGGCTACGACGAGTATGGAGTGGCGTCGCAGCAGCGCAGGTACGGCTGGCTCGGCGGGAAGCTCCACTCGACCACGCCGGACGGGACGGTCCTGATCGGCGGGCGCCTCTACGACCCGCGCCTGGGCCGCTTCCTCCAACGTCCCTACTGATCCCGGGCCGCTTCGCTCGAAGAAGCAGCCCTATTGAGCCGCTTCTTCGAGCGGCCCGACAAAACCGTAAGGGTGCGGTTCCGGTCATCAGGTGATCGGAACCGCACCCTTACGTGGCCGGGGAGACCCCCGGCCCGTGCGGACTCAGCCGCTCATGGCGACCGACTCGGCCTCGGCCTTGGCGTTGTCCGCCTGCGGCTTGACGGCGCCGCGCAGCGGGACCTGGCGGATGAACAGTGCGGCCACGATGCCGATGGCGGCCACGACCGCGCCCCAGGTGAACAGCGCGGTGATGCCGTTGGTGACCGCCTGCTGGAACAGGTTCTGGACCGCCTCGGGCAGGCGGCGCAGCAGCTGCGGGGTCATCGAGGCGGCCTGGCCGGCGACGGCGGGAGTGCCGACGAGGGTGTCGGTCAGGTGGCTGGTGTAGACGGCACCGAGCAGCGAGACACCCAGCGAGCTGCCCATGTTGCGGAGGAAGGTCGACACGCCGGTGCCCGCGCCCATGTCACGCAGCGCGAGGCTGTTCTGCGCGATCAGGGTGCTGGTCTGCATCAGCCCGCCCATGCCGGCGCCGAGGACCACCATGTAGAGGGCGGTCACCGTGGTGGAGGTGGCGACGTCCATGGTGGCGAACAGCGCCAGGCCGATGGTGACCAGGACGGCGCCGACGATCGGCACCGACTTGTAGTGCCCGGTCTTGCTGATCAGCTGGCCGGCGGCCAGGCTGACGGCCATCGAGGCGATCATCATCGGCATCAGCAGCAGGCCGCTGTTGGTTGCCGAGGAGCCCTGGACGAACTGCTGGAACTGCGGCAGGAAGCCCATCGCGCCGAACATCGCGAACCCCGAGATGAAGGCGACCGCGCCGGACAGCGAGAAGTTGAGGCTCTTGAAGACCCGCAGCGGCATGATCGGCTCGGCCACGCGCCGCTCGACGAAGATGAAGGCGACGAACGCGACCACGGCCAGGGCGATCAGCCCGAGGATCTGCCCGGAGCCCCACTCGTACTGGGTGCCGCCCCAGCTGGTGACGAGCACCAGGGCGGTGATCCAGATCGTCAGCAGGCCGGTGCCCCACCAGTCGATCACGGCCTTGCCGGTGCCCTTGGGCAGCTTGGCCAGGGTGATCCAGCACAGGACCAGGGTGACCGCGCCGAGCGGCAGGTTGACGTAGAAGGCCCAGCGCCAGCTCAGGTTGTCGGTGATGAAACCGCCGATGAGCGGGCCGCCGATCATCGCGACCGGCATGACGGCCATCATCACGCCCTGGTACTTGCTGCGGTCGCGCGGCGGGATCATCTCGCCGATGATCGACAGCACGCCGACCATCAGTCCGCCCGCGCCCAGCCCTTGGACGGCGCGGAAGGCGACCAGCTGCGCCATATCCTGGGACGCGCCGCACAGCACCGAACCGAGCAGGAAGATCGCCACAGCGGTGGTGAAGATGATGCGGCGGCCGTAGAGGTCGCCGAGCTTGCCCCAGATCGGTGTGGCCACGGTGGAGGCCAGGACATAGCCGGTGGTCACCCATGCCAGGTGCTCGAGGCCGCCCAGCTCGCCCACGATCGTGGGAATCGCCGGGGCGACGATCATGTTGTCCAGCATCGCCAGCAGCATGGCGACGACCAGACCGCTCATGGTCACCAGGATCTGGCGATGGCTGAACCCTAACCCGACCTGCTCTTCTTCCGCTCCCGAGGCGGTGTCCGCGCTGTCCTTGGCCATTACGTGCACTCCTGTCGATCCATAGAACTTACCTGTCGGTCGGCAAGCGTACTTGCTAACCGACCGGTAGGCAAATAGGCTGTGTAACAGTTTTGAAGCAAGAGGGAAGAGCCATGACCAAGACGGAGTCGGCGCCGGGTGCGCGGCGCAAGGGCAGCCAGACGCGAGCCGAGATCCAGGAGGCCGCGCTGACCCTGTTCACCGAGCACGGCTACGACGCCACCTCTATGCGCGAGATCGCCGAGCAACTGGGCATCACCAAGGCGGCGCTCTACTACCACTTCGACAGCAAAGAGGCCGTCATCGTCAGCCTCTTCACCGACCACATGCGCGCGATGGACGAGCTGCTCGACTGGGCGGCCGGGCAGCCGCACTCCCCGGAGCTGGCCGCCGAGCTCCTGAGCCGGTGGCTCACGATGAGCAGCCAGCAGGGGGTGCGGAACATGCGGTTCGCCGTCGCCAACCACACCGCGCTGAAGACGGCCATGCCGACGGGTCAGAGCAGCCCGCTGGAGCGGACCGACCGGGCCACCCGGCTCATCCTGGGGCCCGGAGCCTCAGTGCAGGATCAGCTCAGCGTCCGGCTGGCTCTGCTCAGCGTGCACAGCGCCGTGCTGGCCGCTCAGGGCACCGAGGCGACGAACGACGACATCGTCGCCGCCGCGATGCGCACGGCGACCCTCCTGGTCAGCCACCTGTTCCCCGACCTGCCTCTCCTCAGCCTCAGGGGACCGGAACCGCCCGCAGAGTGACCGGGCCGAGGAGCGGGTTCAGTTCGTCGGCTTGCGACTGTCCGGCCGGGGTGAGCACGTCCACGGCCTTGGGCACGCCGCCGGGGTCGACGGAGCACAGGGGAGCGGTCCCGCCGGGGGCGCACACGCCGAACTGGTACGGCTGGGGAGTGGCGGTGAAACCCCTGGCCTGGTCGGCGCTGAACCCGTCCTGACCGGCGAGCACGACCGCGAACCGCCAGCCGGGCCCCGGCGTGCCGAAGTCCGCCTTGGGCAGGGCGATCGTGATCGTTCGGGTGGTTCCGGAGCCGCGGACGGCGGCTCCGGACCGGGCGGCGCCGGCGGCCGTCACCCAGACCGGGGCGGCGAAGCCCTGCGCCTCGATCCGCTGCGACCAGGCGTCCTGCTCGGCGATGCGGTAGTTGCGCTGCGGGAACGCCGGATCGGTCGAGCGTGCGGTCACGGCCGGGTCCTGGACGTACACGTCGAGCAGCTGGGCGCCGATCTGGCTGCCGAAGGTGGGAGTGAGGTCGGCGATCTCGGCGCGCAGGTAGACGGTGCTCGCGTCCGTGATCACCTGGAACCTGCGCAGGTCGAAGGCGCCCGCGTGGAAGTCGGCGGCCGTCGGGTAGGCGTAGGTGCCCGGCCCGTCGTCGTCGCCTTCGGGGTCGGTGACGTCGAGGACGGTCGTGGCGCCGGTGATGTCGCCGATGACCGACCGCCGGGCGTACCCGGTGCGGCCGTCGAAGGTCTTGGTCGTTGGGGTGGTCACTGTGCGGCCGTCGGGGGTTGTGGCGGTCACGGTGAGTACGACCTCGCCGAACGAGACCGGCGCCTGGGCGGTGAAGCGGCCGTCGGCTCCGGCCCGTACCGAGACGACCTTGGTGGCTGCGCCGATGTCGATGGGCGTGGCCGCGACGTCGACGCGCGCGCCGGGCGCGGTGGTCCCTTCGACCGTGACCGATGTGCCGGTGGCGGTGCTCCCTTCCGCCGGGGCGGTGACGGTGAGCGGCGCCGTCGCGGGCATGCCGTGGGCGGCGTAGCGGCGGCGTACGATCTCGGGCTGCTCGGCCGGGCGGCCCATCGCGAGCGAGAGGATCAGCCGTACCTCCTGGGCCTGCGCCCAGGTCAGCGGGGAGGCCGAGCCGGCGGGCTCGCCGTCGCGGAAGCCGATCGAGGCGGTGGCCGGGTCGGTGCCGTACGGCGCGGCGGCCAGGTCCGGGTTCTCCCACGCCTGCTCCGGGACCAGGCCGGTGCCGGAGGACATGGCCCGCATCGCCGCCAGGAGGGACGCCGCCGTACGCGGGTCGCCGGTCTGCAACGCCTGCTCGGCCCGTTCGCCGGACAGGACCGGCCACAGGTGGCCCGAGCCGGTGTTCGCGGTGGGCCAGGGCCGCCCGGACGGGGCGCAGGAGGTGGGGTCGGGCTCGTAGCAGTCGCCGTAGCCGTCCTCGGTGCCCGCGGTGTCGGAGCCGTAGCGGTACCAGCCCCGGCCGTTCGGCGTCGTACGCCCGATCACCCGGTCCACGACCGGCAGACTGGCCAGCACGTCGGGGTCGGTGGCGGGCAGGACGCCCAGCCGGGTCAGCTCCAGGAAGCCCGCGTCCACCACCCGGCGCTGGTCCTCGGTCGGGCCGCCGTTGCCGAGGTTGTACGGGGCGGCGGCGTCCGGGTCGCCGGTGCGCGACAGGCGCAGGAAGTAGCGGGGGGCGTACGGGCCGGTCGTGGTGACCGTCCAGCCCTTGACCGAGCGGGCGAAGTGGTCGGCGGTGGCGCGGTAGAGCCTGGCCCGGCCCTGGTCGTCGCGGCCGGCGGCGATCTCCCCGGCGGCGACGAGACCGGCGATCTCGGCCGCGATCGTGGACGGCGAGTAGCCCTGCTGCTCCTCCCAGCGCTCGACGCCGAACGCGGGCCCGTGCGCGACCAGGAAGTCCGCGGCCTGGCGGACGTGTTCCCACAGCTCCGCGCCGATCCCGGCCTGGTGGGCCATCAGGATCGGGTACGCGCTCTCGTCGAGCTGGTCGCCGCCCGAGTCGGGGGCGAGCTGGCCGTTCAGCAGGGAGTTGCGCGGCAGGCGGCCGTCGGGCAGTTGCTGGCGTTCCAGCAGGAAGCGGGCCGTGGCGCGGGCGGTGGCCAGGTCGCCGTCGGTGAGGAAGCCGGTGAACGCCTCGTACAGGTCGCGGGCGAACACCTCGCGATACGACCCGAAATAGACCGCCTTGCCGCCCACCTTCTCGCCCGCGCCGACCGCCTGACCCCATGGGCTGGCCAGCGAGGCGACGACGGCTCCGGGGAAGGTCTTGTCCTCGCTCGCCTTCAGCACGTTGGCGGACAAGCGGTAGGCGTCGGCGAGCGAGGCGGGCGGCTTGCGCAGCCCGGCGTCGTAGGTGGCCCAGCCCGCCTCGTACCGGGCTCGGGTGGTCTCGAACGGCCGGGTGGCGGCCTCGCCCGCGGTCCGCAACGCGGCGGCCACCGTACGGCCGAAGCCGAGCGCGAAGGTCACCGCACCCGAGCCGTCCAGGGGCAGCCGGGCGGTGGCGACCACGTTGCCGTCCGGCGCGGTGGCGTTGGGGGTCAGCGTGTGGTCGGCGTCCAACTGCGCGGCGCCGTCGCTGGGCGTTCCCGCGTAGCCGACGCCCGCCTGCGGCAGCCGCCGCTCCGCGCGCAGCGCCAGGTGGGTGGGTACGGCGTAGTCGCGGGCGGGTGCGGAGGTCTCGGTGTTCGGGTCGGAGATCACCGGGGCGCCGGTCTGGCCGTCCACCACGCCGCTGTCTGCCCCGCCGTTCGGCGTGCCGCCGCCTCCGTTGCCGTTGACGCTCGCGTCCAGCCGTACGTACAGGCGCAGTCCGGCGGGCTGGAGCCGGGTCCTGACCACGACGGCGTCGCTGTCCGGATCGGTGAGATAGGTGGTGGTCAGGCGGTAGCGGCCGGTCTTGCTGGAGGAGGTGATCGTGCAGGTCATGCCGGAGCGGTCGGTGCTCACCTTGTAGGTGGTGTCGCGGGACTGCAGCTCGGTGAACGTCGTGCCGTCGGTGACGGCGAACTGCATCGTCTCGACGTTGGTGTTGTCGATGGTCGGCTCGTAGACGTCGGACAGCACGCCGCCCGCGACCGTGTACCAGACCTTGGAGGCCCGGCCCGCGGCCGTACCGACGCAGTCCTTGCGCGCCAACCCGAAGTGGGACGCCGCGCCCGGCCCGGCCGGAGCGGGACCCCGGGCCATGGCGGGCGCGGCGGGCAGTCCGACCAGCGCGGCGGATACGACGAGGGCAAGTGTGAACCGTCGAACCGTGGCCATGCCGTGCCCCCTCGGATCCGCCCTTTTCGTTGCAGAGAAGACCAGGCCCTGATCCGTGTCAACCCCGACCCGCGGTGAGGCGGCGAAGGCCGTACTCGATCGGGCCGTAACGATGGCTCCGCAGCCACCACCAGCTCAGCCCGAGCAGGAGCGCGTAGATCACCGCGGCCACGCCCATCACGGCGAGCGGCGACAACTTGCCCGCCAGGGCCAGTCCGTAGCCGGTGAAGACCAGGCAGCAGAGCAGCGACTGCCCGATGTAGTTGGAGGCCGCCACCCGCCCGGCCGGCGACAGCACGCCGATGACGGCGGGAAAGCGCTTGAACGCCTGGAGCAGGGTGACCACGTAGGCGGCCGTCAGCAGCACCGAGCCCACGTTGTTCACCGCCAGCGCGAGCAGATCCAGCGTGTCCCCGGACGAGGACGACGCCCAGGTGAAGAAGACCGCGGCGGGCAGGCCGACGCCGAAGCCCAACCACTGGACGCGCGGCACGAGATGGGCCCAGCGCTCCGGCTCCTCGAACAGCCTTGACCGGCCCGCCGCCAGCCCGAACAGGAACATCGCCATCGCCATCGGCCCCTGCCCGATCCACACCATCGCGGCCAGCGCCGGGTACGTCTCCACCTGGAACGACAGGAAGCTCAACGGCCCACCCGTGACCAGCGCCTCCGCCCGCGCCCCGGCCGCCGCGTCGGTCACCGCCGCCGTGCCCGCTGCCGTGCCCGTCGCCGGGTCGAGCAGGGTCAGCCCGGCCAGCAGCAGCCAGATCACCGACATGACGCCGATGATGACGCAGCCGGTGACGACGGCCTTCCTGGGCGAGATGCCGCGCATCGCCAGCAGGATCACTCCGAGGGTGGCGTACAGCGTGAGGATGTCGCCGACCCACAGCAGGAACCCGTGCAGCACCCCGATCACGAAGAGACCGAGGCAGCGCCGCAGCATCCTGGCCTTGACGTTGACCCCGTCGCGCGTCTGGAGCGTGAAGGAGTAGCCGAACAGGAAGGAGAACAGGATGTAGAACTTCGTCAGCACCAGCGTGCTGACGAGGTACGCGACCGGCCCCTCGGTGATGGGCAAGATGCCCGTCCCCACGGCGTAGCCGGGATCGGCGAAGAACCCGATGTTCGCCACGAGGATGCCCGCCAGCGCGAACCCCCGGACGGCGTCGATCTCGTGCACACGCCGTGAGCCCGGCGCCTCGGTCAGTGTCATGATCCCGACGCTAGAGAAGCCGAGCCCACCGGCACATCGACCTTTGGCAGCCTCCAAGGCCGACCAAAGTCGCTGGATCCTTCCGTTCCTCCGGAGCAGGTGTCCTTCCCGAAGGACCCTAGCCACCACGGACCGTCACAGGGATACGGTCGTGGGCGGAGCGGCCAGCTATCAGAATGCTGATGGATGCACCCACATGGGGCTATTGGCGGCCGATGGCCCCCGAGGGCGATCATGGGGCCATGACCCAACGCATTCTGATCGCACTGACCAGCCACGCCGCACTGGGCGACACCGGCAGGGACACGGGTTTCTACGTCCCGGAGGCGGCCCATCCCTGGG
The DNA here is from genome assembly GCF_040649695.1 of Nonomuraea sp. NPDC048901. Lineage (NCBI taxonomy): Bacteria > Bacillati > Actinomycetota > Actinomycetes > Streptosporangiales > Streptosporangiaceae > Nonomuraea > Nonomuraea sp. NPDC048901. The sequence goes on from NZ_JBEZFW010000006.1 coordinate 625,784, forward strand.
AGCTCTTCACCAAGGCCGGATTCGAGGTCGACCTCGTGAGCGTCGCCGGTGGCGAGCCGCCGCGCGACGGGGTGGACCTGGACGACCCCGTCCAGCAACGCTTCCTCGCCCTGCCGTCGCTTGGCAAAACACCTCGGCCGGAGGATGTTGATCCGTCCGGGTACAGCGCGATCCTGTTCGCCGGCGGGCACGGCACGATGTGGGACTTCCCTGACAACCCTGCCATGGCCGCTCTGACCCGTACCATCTGGGAGAACGGCGGCGTAGTCGCCGCCGTGTGCCACGGCCCGGCTGCCCTGGTCGGCGTGACATTGTCCGACGGCACGCCGCTGGTGGCGGGGCGCCGGGTGGCGGCCTTCACCGATGCCGAGGAGGCGGCCGTCGGGCTGACCTCGGTGGTTCCTTTCCTGCTCGCCTCCCGCCTGCGCGAACTGGGCGCCGACCACGTGCCCGCCCCCGACTTCCAGCCCCAGGTGATCCGCGACGGCCGCCTGGTGACAGGCCAGAACCCAGCCTCCGCCACAGGTGTGGCCGAAGCCGTCCTGTCCGCCCTTGCCGACGTCGCCTCAGGCACCGGCACGGCACCGTGAATCCCACGGTGCTGACCAGCGACGGTCCCATGGGTGGATACCTCGTCCGCCCCGCCGGGGACGGCGTGTATCCGGCCGTCATCGTGGCCCACCAGCTGTTCGGGCTGACCGAGGACGTGCGCGCGGTCGCGGACCGGATCGCGGGCATGGGGTACGTGGTGCTGGCCCCCGACTACTACCATCGCGCCGACCCGGGCGTGGAGCTGCCGGCCACCGACGAGGGCCGCGCACGCGGGTTCGAACTGATAGCGACGCTGAGCCGTACAGGAGTGCTGGAAGACACCCGCGCGGCCGTCGACTACCTCGCGGCCCGCGACGACACGAGTGGCGCGGTCGGCATGGTGGGCCTGAGCCTGGGCGGCCACCTGGCCTACCTGGCCGCCACCCAACTCGGCTTCCCGATTACCGTGGTCCTGTACGCGGGCTGGCTGACGGGCACCGACATCCCGGTGAGCAGCCCGGAACCCACGCTCGACCTGACCCCGGGCATCAAGGGCAAGCTGGTGTACATCGTCGGCGACCGCGACCACGCGATCACCGAAGAGCAGCGGACGGCCATCGCCGAGCGCCTTCGGGCCGACGGGATCAGGCACGAGATGGTCGTCCTGGCGGGCGCCCCACACGCCTTCCTGGCACAGGAGGACTCGCCGTACCACGCCGAGACCTGGCAGCGCATCGAACGGGCCCTCGCCGACGAACTGGCCTGAGCCGTCCCGAGCCGCAGGCGAACCCTCAAGTAGCATCTATCGTGCGGGCCGAGCGACATTTCTACTGGTCACGAGGGGTGTAACGAGTGAACAGCGCAAGGGATCCCGAAGCTGAGATCCGGGCTCGGCTCCAGGAGCATTGGGCGGCCTCCGAACGCGGCGATGTCGACGCCGAGCATTCGATCTACGCCGCGGACGCGATCCTGGACTACCCGCAGTCGGGCGAGCGCTTCAGAGGCCGGGCGAGGATCCAGGCGCAACGCGGCGGGCACCCGGCCGAACGCCACTTCACCATCCGCCGGATCCTGGGCGGCGGCGGCGTTTGGGTGAGTGAGTGTGTGATCACCTATGACGGCGTGCCCACACACTCGCTCAGCGTCATGGAGATCACCGATGGCCTCGTGACGCACGAGACCCAATACTTCGCCGACCCCTTCCCCGCACCTCCCAGCCGGGCTGCGCTGGCCGAGCCGATCCCGGTCCGCGACCAATAGGAAATGCACGCCCGGCCGCCCACCATCCCGGCCTGGCCGGGCGGGACCACCCCCTCGATCGATCGGCGGTCTCGCTCGGCCAGGCCGCGTAGTCGTCTCCCTGGACGACAGGCCGTTCGCGGGGTCAGGCCGCGACAGGTGAGTACGCGGCCGCGTCCCCCTTCAGCACCGTGCTGGTCCGTCCGTCCACGTCCACCGGGACGTCGCCCGCGATCGTGACCCGGTGCAGGCGGCGCGGTTGGTCGCCGAAGTCGTGCACGACGCGGTGCTGGGTGGCGCGGTTGTCCCAGATGGCCACGTCGCCGGGCGCCCATCGCCAGCGGACGGTGTTCTCCACCTGGGTGACCTGCTCCTGGATCAGCTTGATGACCGAGGCGGAGGTCTGCGCCGACAGTCCGATCAGCCGCTTGGCGAAGTCGCCCAGCAGGATGGCCCGCTCGCCCGTCTCCGGGTGTACGCGCACCACCGGGTGCTCGGTCTCGTAGACGGTGGCGGCGAAGACCTCGGCGTACTCGCGGGTCCGCGCGGGATCCTCCGACGTCGCGATGCGCGCGTAGTCGTACTGGTTGGTGTGTACGGCCCGCAACCGGTCGAGCAGGTCACGCAGCTCGGCGGGCAGGTACTCGTAGGCGGCCACGGTGTTGGCCCACAGCGTGTCGCCGCCCGCCGGGGGAATGGTGATGGCCCGCAGGACCGAGGCGAGCGGCGGCCGGTCGACGAACGTGACGTCGGTGTGCCAGCGGTCGACCTTGTGCCCCTTGCGATAGTCGAGGTCGAGGATGTGCGCGTTGTCGTCGAGGGCGGGCACGGTGGGATGCGCGGTGGTCAGGTCGCCGAGCAGCCGGGCGAAGGCGACCTGCCGCTCCTCGTCCAGGTGGTCCTGGCCGCGGAAGAAGAGCACCTTGTGGGCGAGCAGCGCGAGGCGGATCTCGGCGACGACGTCGGCGGGCAGGTCGCCGCCGAGCCGTACACCGCTGACCTGGGCGCCGATCCGGCCCGCTACGGGGTCGATGTGCAGGGTTGACATGGATGTGGTCCTTCCAGAAGACGGGATGTCGGCCGATCAACGGAAGGACGGACAGAGCGCGCTGGCCACGCGGCAGAAGTCCACGTGACCTCGGATGGTGAGAGCCGTGGTCGTCACAGTTCTCACCGTAGATCGGGAGATGCCTATAGTCAACACAACAGGTAGGAAATATAGGTTTTGCCGATTCCGGCTGCTGGTGCCGTGCGCAATCCGCGTGTGGGGCTGACTCGAATAAGGGGTGACTTTCCACGGGAGGAAGCGATGCGCGCTATCGAACCCCTGCGTACGGGTGACCCACGCCGGCTGGGCGTCTATCGGGTGATCGGCCGGATCGGCAGAGGCGGCCAGGGCGAGGTGTACCTCGCGGAAGCGGACCGGCCGGAAGGGCCGACCGGGCAGCGTGTCGCCGCGAAGCTGCTGAACGCCGGTTCGTGGGACGACGAGCGGGCGCAGCGCATGTTCATGCGCGAGGTGGCCCTGGCCAAACAGGTGGCCCGATTCTGTACGGCCCAGGTGGTGGACGCCGGGATGCTCGGCGGTCAGCCGTACTTGATCAGTGAGTTCATCGACGGGCCCTCCTTGGCCGAACGGGTGGCGAAGGACGGTCCGGTCATCGGGAGCGCGCTGGAGCGGCTCGCGATCGGGACCGCCACCGCCCTGACCGCCATCCACCAGGCCGGCATCGTGCATCGCGACTTCAAGCCGGGAAACGTGCTGATCGGTCCCGACGGTCCACGCGTCATCGATTTCGGCATCGCCCGTGAGGCGGACACCACGGCCACGGCGACCAGCCAGATCATGGGCACGCCCGCGTACATCTCGCCGGAACAACTCGCCGGCTTGCCCGCGGGCGCCCCCTCCGACGTGTTCGCCTGGGGTGTGACGATCGCGTTCGCGGCCATGGGGAAGGCGCCGTTCGGGCAGGACTCGATTCCTGCGGTGATCAACCGCGTGCTGAACGATACGCCCGATCTGTCCCCGATCCAGCTGCCGCTGCGCGACCTGGTGGAGCGATGCCTCGCCAAGGACCCGGCGACCCGGCCCACCGCGCAGGAGCTCCTGCTGACGCTGCTCGGGGGCAGGTCGGGCGACCTCAAGGCCGCCGCCGACCTCGCCCCACCCGCCGCCCTGTCCGCCGAGCCGCCTATTGATCCGCCTACCGAGCAACCCGCTGAGCCGTCCACTGGGCCGTCCGCCGGGCCGTCCGGTGGTGCGCGGTCGGGGCGTCGCGTGGCGCTCACGGTGGCCGCCGCCCTGCTGGTCGGTGTCGGCGTAGGCGCGGCAGCCGTACGGCCGTGGGCCCCGCGGACGGTGAGCGCGGACACCCGGACCGGCGCGACCGTCACCACCCACCCCCCGACGCCCAGCCCGAGCGCGACCAGCCTGGACACAGCCAACCTGACCACAACCAACCTGACCACAACCAACCTGACCACGACCGGCCTGACCGGGACCAGTCCGGCCACCCCCAGCGCGACACCCAGCCCGACGGTGCCGGTCGTGGCCGGGCTGCGGCAGAAGGACGCGGCGTCCAGACTCCAGCAGGCCGGGCTGGCCCCCGGAAAGCTCACCCCGGACTGCTCCACCGGTGGCCCGCCCGGCAAAGTCCTGCGCGCCGCCCTACGGCCGGGCACGAGCACGGTCGACCTGGTGATGAGCGCGGCCCGCGCCCGCGTGCCCGACGCGCGCGGCTGGCCGCTCGACGCGGGAAAGGCGGCCGTGGAGAAGGCCGGCTTCACGGTGAAGGTCGGCTACCGGAAGGGACCCGACTGGATCGGCAAGGTGGCGGCCCTGAGCCCGCCCGCCGGAGCGACCGCGTGCACCGGCACAGAGGTGGAGATGTCGATCGGCGTCAAATGATCGGCGGCCGTTGGGCGCGCGGCAGAATTCAGGCATGTGCGTCGAGGAGCTGTCCACGGCCGAGCGCCGGCTGTGGACGGTGGCAGCAGGCTGTTGAAGCCGTTGGTGGCCTCCCAGACGTTCTCGTTGGCCAGCCGGATCGAGTATTCGGGCCGGGACGACAGCTGCGGGTCGGGCAGGTCGAGCAGCAGCGCGTAGGTGCCCGCCGACATGCCCGACGGCAGCGTCACGTGGTCGATCGCCGCCGTGCCGCCCGCGAGACAGAGGCGGGGATGGCGTTGAGCGGGAAGCGGTACACGGCCTAGGCGGCGGGTGATCTCGGCCAGGCAGTCGCCGCTGTTCCAGCCGCTGATGACGTCGGGGTAGTAGTCGGTGTTCAGGTGCGTTCGTGAACCCGGACGGGTTCGGCCTGGTTACCGAGGACTCTGCCCGGTGGGCGCGCGGGGCCTGAGGAACTTAAGAATTTCGCCGAACGCCCGAAGACCGCGTCGTGTTCGCGGTCTTCGGGCTGTCCTGCTCGGGAAGGCGCCGCTGGGTTAGTTGTGTTCCAGTACGTCCTTGGCCACACGCTCGACGATGTGGCCGATAAGACGGGACAAGTCGGCGCAGTAGACGGACGGGTTGAGATAGCCGGTTCCGACCTTGTAGCGGTGGGCGTAGAGTCCACCGCCGCAGATGTTGCTGATCGGGCAGGCCTTGCATGTGTCGCAGAGCGCGTCAGCACCGATCTGCCGGGCGACCGAGCCGGGCTGCAGCATGAGCGCGTCGAGCGAGTCACGTGACACATGGTGGCCGCTGATCGCGGCTCGATTGAAGGACGACTTGAGCTGGTGGCAGAAGTCGATCGAGCCGTTGGTGTCGATAGTGAGCGATTGGAAGGGTGCGAGTCCCACGGTCTCCGCGTGGCTGTGCCCGCCCAGGACGAGGTTGATGATCTCGTCGAACAGGCGGATCGACGTCGGACGTACCGGAGCGTCATACCATCGATCGAAAATCGGGATCAGCCAGTCGGCGTACGTCGTGGTATTCGAGTCGCCACCCCAGGCCGGCGGCGGCTGGTTCCAGTTTCCATGCGGGAGCAGGAAGTCGACCATGGGCGGCTCATGGGCAATGAGCATCTCGTAGACGTCGATCGGGTCGTTGGCCACGTCGACCGTGCACAGCAGGCCGGAGAACAGGTCGCGATACTCCGGGGTGCGCAGGGCGTTGAGGCCGCTGATGGTCGCGTCGTAGCTGCCGCGACCGTTCGCGTACTTGCGGTGCCGGTCATGCGCTTCCCGGCCTCCGTCCAGACTGACGTAGGCGCGGATTCCACATTCACGCATCAGCCGGAGGTTGTCCGGGGTGAGGAGCACCGCGTTCGTGGTCATACGGATGTCGAGCTCGATGCCAGGTGGCGTCTCGGCGTGGAAGCGCTCAGTGAGATAGGTGATCAGTTCGGGGCCCGCCATGAGCGGCTCGCCGCCGTGCAGAACCACCTTGGCATCAGGTATGTCATCGGCGTGGGCCCGCATGTGTTCACCGAAGCGGGCGGCGGCCTGGTCCACGGTGTCCTTCGACATAGTGGCCGGGTTGTCTTTCCAGCTGTCATCGGCCATCTCGTATACGTAGCAATAGTCACACGAGAGGTTGCACCTGCTGTGAACTTTGAGAACGAATTCGACGAATGGTTTTGGCCGCCACTGCGGATCCGCCAGGGCCGCGTCGACGACATCCTTCGTCGGCCACTCACTGACCTTGGTACCTAGGCTCACCATCGAGTTAAGGCTGATCAGGGGGAGTTCTCTCACTTAAACCATCCTTACCCTGTATTTTCGCAGGGAGAAGGCTGCGCGGCTTGGACTGCAAGACGCCGCGCAGCCGGAACTCGGTTGCCCTGGGATCAGCTATTGAACCAGCGCGCCGGCGTGTAGACGGCGTCGTCGCTGGCCACGCGGTCGAGCGCCGCGCCCAGCGCGCTAGAACCGGTGTCGGCCGAAGCCGCGGCCGCGCCGACAGTGAGCGCTGCGGCCGCGGCCGCAGTAGCGGCGGCGAGGGCCGCGACTCGCCGCAGGTGTTCCAGGTTGGACTTTTCGGGCATGTGATATCTCTTTCCTGTAAAGGAATTAATTACCTCCAGATCGTAGGCATGGCGATCTTCGTCCGCAAGCCTGTGTTTTTACCGTCCTTTTCAGTGGACCGTGACATTTCATGTCACAGCAGCAGCCGCTCGAGGCCTCGGCGTGGCGAAACGCCAGGTCGCGGACGGTGCTGAATGCGGGCCGGCCAGGCTACGTCCGGGGAGATGGTGTTTGAGAAGGCCACCCGTAATCCAACGGACCGCTAAGAGGAAATCGCCTTAATGTTAACTTTTCTACTATTTGTCTCATTCGTCGAGTCGGCTTTCTTGCGGCGCCGCGCGTCATCGATTTCGGCATCGCTCGTGAGGCGGACACCACGGCCACGGCGACCAGTCAGATCATGGGCACCCCTTCGTACATCGCGCCGGAGCAGCTCGTCGGCTTGCCCGCGGGCGCGCGCGGCTGGCCGCTCGACGCGGGAAAGGCGGCTGTGGAGAAGGCCGGCGACCGGAATGGTCGCGACTGGATCGGGAAGGTGGCGGCCCTGAGCCCGCCCGCCGGAGCGACCGCATGCACCGGCTCAGAGGTGGAGATGTCGATCGGCGTCAAATGATCGGCGGCCGTTGGGCGTGCGGCAGAATTCAGCCATGCGCGTCGAGGAGCTGTCCGCGGCCGAGCGCCGGGTGTGGGAGGCGTTCCCCCGGGGCGAGCTGGTCGACTTCCGCACCGGGAAACCGGACGAGGACGACCCGGCGACCGGCGCGAGCTGGGGCGCGGAGCGGACGGTCCGCGCCGGAGTGATCACTGAGCTCCTCCTGCGGGAGGAATCAGCGCGGTTACCGGCCAGGTGGGAGGAATCAGCGCGGTCACCCGCCCTGCGGGAGGAATCAGTGCGGGTACCCGCCCAGTGGGAGGAATCGGCGCGGTTACCGGCCCTGCGCCTCAAGGGCGCCCGCGTCACCGAACTCCTGGACCTGACCCACGCCACCATCGGCCACCCGGCGCGGTTCCTCTCCTGCGACTTCGAGCAGGTGCCGCGCCTGTACTGGGCCCGCTGCCAGCAGCTGAGCTTCACCCGGTCCCGGCTGCCCGGCCTGTCGGCGTCGAACGCCCAGATCGGCGGCCACCTGAGGCTGGAGAGCTGCCTGTTCACGGGGCGGGTGGAGCTGCGCGGCGCCCACATCGCGGGCAGCCTCACGCTTGACCACGCCCAGGTGCGGGCGCCGGGGCTCGCGATCGACTGCGACCGGCTCCAGGCCGACCGCGGGATCGCCGCCATCGAGCTGCGGGCCGAGGGCCACGTGCGGCTGTCCAACGTCAAGGTCGGCGGTACGTTGATCATGGACGACGCCCGGCTGACCGCGACCGACCGGCACGCTCTGACGCTGGACGGCCTCGTCGCCGACGGCAACGTGTTCTGCCGGTGCATGACGGTCACCGGGATGATCAGCCTGCGCAACGCCCGCGTCACCGGGCCCTTCGCCCTGACCGGCACCACCATCGACCACCCGGGTGAGATGGCCTTCCGCGGCTCGCGGATCACCGCCGAAGGCGGCCTCTACCTGGGCGGGACCTTCTCCGCCAACGGCACGGTACGGCTGGCGGACTCCCGCGTCGACCGCGAGCTCAACCTGACCGGCGCCCGCCTGGACAACCCCGGCGGCGACGCGCTCCAGGCAGAGGAGATCCAGGTCGAGGGCACGATCGAGGCGCGCGGGCTCACGGCACGCGGCCGGGTCGACCTGTCCCAGGCCCGCGTCACCGGATCTCTGCGCCTGGCCGGCGCCGACCTCTCCGCCCCGGGCAAGGTGGCGCTGGACGCCGACGGCATCTCCATCGGCGGCGCGCTGGCCTGCGTCGACGGGTTCCGGTCCGCGGGCGTGGTACGGCTGGTCGACGCCACCATCGGCACGATCGCCGACTTCAGCGGCGCCCGCCTGAGCAACACCCCCGGCGGCAAAACGCTGGACGCGGCCGCGGCGACCATCGGCAGCGGGCTGTTCTGCGGGCATGGCTTCACCTCCGACGGCGAGATCACGCTGATCGGCACCCAGGTCCGCCGGCACGTGTACTTCAACGACGCCACACTCGCCAACCCCGGCGGCCGGGCGCTGGCGGCCTGGCAGTTGGAGGCGAGTGAGCTGTACCTACGCCCGAAGTCGGCCCCCGAAGGCACCGTCGACCTGCGGCACGCCCGCATCGGGGTGCTGCGCGACGACCCCGCCACCTGGTCGCCGCGTCTGCAGGACGGCCTGACGTACGAGGCACTGGATCCCACGCTGCCCGCCGCCCGGCGGCTGGCCTGGCTGGAAGACGGCTCGGACGAGTACGTGCCGCAGCCGTACGAGCAACTGGCCAACACCTATCGGCGGCTCGGGCACGACGAGGACGCCCGCACGGTCCTGCTGGCCAAGCAGCGGCGGCGGCGCGCCACGCTCCGCAGGCCCGCCCGCGCATGGGGCGTGCTGCAGGACGTCACGGTCGGCTATGGCTTCCGGCCGCTGCGCGCCGCCGCCTGGTTCGTCGCGCTGCTGGTCGTGGGGGCGACGGTGTTCGCGCTCGACCGCCCGCCGCCTGCCGAGGCGGGCAAGGGGCCCGTGTTCAACGCCGTGGTGTACGCCCTGGACCTGCTGTTCCCGTTGATCGACTTCGGCCAGGAGAAGGCGTTCCAGCCGGTCGGCGGCGCCCAGTGGGTCGCCTACGGCCTGGTGCTGGCGGGCTGGATCCTGGTCACGACCATCGTCACCGGCATCACCCGGGCCCTGTCCCGTCAATAAGCCGTCACGGGACGACGAGCGCCTGCCACGATGTAGGCCGTCACGGGACGATGAGCGCCTGCCACGACGGCGGCATGTTGCGGGCCACCTCGATCCCCGAGAACACCGACGGTTCCTGCGGACCGTGCTTCTTCGCCCACGCGGCCATCTGCGCGAGCCCGTCGGCCAGCGGCACCGACCCCGTCCCCACACCGAGCAGGTCGCGGGCCTTGTCATGGGAGGAGTAGGCGTGCACCACCTCGTGCCGCGCCGGCAGATGCCGGACCCGGAGCGGCGCGTCCATGGCCGCCGCCACCGCGCCCGCCAGTTCGTTGACCGTGTACGGCCGGTCGCCGCCGATGTTGAAGGTCTCCCCGTAGGCCCGCGGGTTGCCGATCGAGCGGGCGATCGGCAGCGCGACGTCGTCGATGTGGCTGAAGGCCCTGGTCTGCTCGCCGTCCCCGAAGATGGTGCACTCCTCGCCGCGCAGGATCTGGTTCATGAAGATGCCGATGACGTTGCGGTAGCGGTCGCCGATGTTCTGCCGCTCGCCGTAGACGTTGTGCGGGCGGAAGATGACGTACGGCAGGCCGAACATCTCGTGCGTGACCTTCAGCTCCTGCTCGACCGCGTATTTGGCGATCCCGTACGGGTCCACGGGCGCGGGCGTCAGGTCTTCGGTCATCGGCGGCTCCGCGTGGCCGTACACGGCGATGGAGGAGGTGAAGACGAAGCACCGGACGGTTCCGGCGTTGACGGCCGCGTTGATGAGGTTGACGCTGCCGATCACGTTGTTGGTGTAGTTGTAGCGCTTGATGAAGTGACTCAGCCCCTCGGCGGCGTACGCGGCCAGGTGGAAGACGTAGTCGAAGCGCCACTCCGCGAACAGCGCGTCCACCACCTCGGGGTCGCAGACGCTGCCCTGGTGGAAGCGGGCGCCCTCCGGGACGTTGGCCGGGTCGCCGCCGGAGAGGTCGTCGAGCACCACCACGCGATGACCGGCCCGGAGCAGGTCGGTCGCCACATGCGAGCCGATGAAACCCGCGCCGCCGGTGACCAGCGAGGTATGCGTCATGACAAGGACTCCTTCGCTACAGGGTGAGGGGAGAGAGCGCGCCGCGGCCGGAGCCAGCGCAACAGGACCGCCGCGTGGACGAGCGCGCCGACGGCCAGCACACCCACCGCGCCGAGCGCTCCGGCCCAGGGCACGACGACCGCCGCCAGCACCACGACCGCCGCCAGCGACACCACCGCGCCCACCGCGGTCACGCGCAGCGCCAGGGGAGTGGCGTTCTCCATCAGGTAGCTGGCGCTGCCCACCGCGAAGATGATCGGGACGCAGGCCACGTACAGGACGACGACCCCCAGATCGCCGAGCGGGCGCAGCAGGGGCGGCGCCGCGCAGGAGACGGCCGCCACGTAGGGGGTGCCGGCGAGCAGCAGCAGGCGCAGCCAGCGGGACAGCCGGTCGTACGCCGCGGTCAGGTCCCGCTGGTGCAGTGCCTGGGAGACGCCCGGCTGCAGGACGCGCAGCAGGTAGCCGAACGCGTTGAGCAGCGTCCCCGAGGCGACGGAGGCCATGTAGAGCCCGGTGCTCTCCGCCTGCGCGCCGCTGACCGAGAGCGTCACGAACAGCAGGCTCATCGACACCCCCGCGACCACGTCGGGGATCGCCATCAGCAGGGACGTCCCCACCGCGACGCGTACGAGGACCCGGCGCCGCAGCCCGGCGAAACTCGGCCGCAACCCGGCCAGCAGCACCACGTTGAGCATGGACACGTTCGTCAGGCACAGACCCAGGAACACCGTGGGCGAGGCGTGCCCGGTCGCCGCCGCCCCGGTCCAGCAGGCCAGTCCCGTGGCCAGGACGAGATGGTTGGCCACGTCCCGCCCCGGCCGGCCGATGGCCCGGCTCAGGCCGACCAGCACCTGGTTGCCGCCGACGCCGATCACGTACAGGCCCGCCAGCCCGGCCAGGAGCCACGGCCCGTTGTGCCCGAACAGCAGCACGCCCGCCAGGACCGCGATCGCGATCACCAGCAGCAGCCCGGCCAGCGCCACGAAGACGCCGACCAGCAGGCCGACGGTGTGCCGAGCCCGCGGGATCAGCTTCAGCGCGCACTTCTCGATGCCGATCGACGCGAGCGGCGACAGAAACGCCGCGCCGCCCATCGCCTGGGCGTATCCGGCGTAGTCTCCGGAGCTCCAGACCGCCAGCAGCACGACGTTGGCCAGCAGGAGCGTGCCCCGGTACGCGGCCCGCCCGCCGAGCAGCACCATGAGCTGTCTCGGTGCCGCGAGCCTCATAGGGACGGCGCGTCGTAGTCGGAGGTGACGAATCTGCCCTTGCCGCCGGCGGTGATCTCGACGGTCTCGGCGGGTACCACCTCCAGCGGGAACTCGCCACCGGCCAGGCCGAAGAGCTTGTCCCGCACGGTCGCCAGCACCTCGTCCGGCTCGTCGGCGCTGGGCACGACGTGTACCCGCACCAGCCCCGCCGCGTCCTGGTGCACGAAGCACTCGCTGATGCCCGGATGGAAGGCGGCCAAGAGGAGGAAGGCGTCGGCGTAGAGCCGCCTGCCCGACGGGAGCGTGACGTAGTCGTTGCTGCGCCCGGTGGTGAGCCGCAGGGTGCGGAACCGGCGGCCGCACCGGCACCGGCCCGGCTCGATGAGGCCGATGTCGCCCAGGCTGTAGCGCAGCAGCGGCATGGCCCGCTCCATGAAGGCGGTGACGACCACCTGTCCGGCCTCGCCGTCCGGGACCGGTTTGCCCGCCGCGTCGACGATCTCGCAGTAGACGCGGTCCTCGCCCAGGTGCGCCCGGCCGTACCGGCAGTCGTAGGAGACGTTGAGCACCTCGAAGGCCGAGTACTCGTCGAAGACCGGAGCGCCGAACCGCTCGGCGAACATCGCCCGGTGCTCGGGCAGCAGCAGCTCCGACTCGGTCAGGACGATGCGCAGAGTCCGCCGCAGCCGCGCGAGCTCCTCCGGGGTGAGCTCGCGCAGCAGAGCCCGCAGGTGCACGGGATAGCCGATCAGCACCTTGGGCCGGTTGGCCAGGAGCTCCGCCTTGATCTCGCGCATCGGCCGGTAGGAGAGGATCACGTGCCGTCGGAAGAGCCCGAACCGCTCGAACGCCCGGGACGGTGGCGCGAACGGCCGGATGTGGCTCAACCGGTCGGTCGGCAGGTAGCGGCCGGTGGCCAGGAACCGGCGTACGCAGGCCGCCATGTGGTAGTCGTGACTGTCCTGATCGTGCAGGACCCTGACCCGGTGCCCGGTGCTGCCACTGGTATGGAAGGACAGGCACCGCTCCGGGTCCACGCCGTCGGCGAGCAGCCGTTCCAGTGGCTGCTCACGCAGCACCTGCTTGTCCAGCACCGGCAGCTCGGCCAGTTCGGTGAGGTCGCGGAGGGGACCGCGGGCGTAGCGGGGGTCGTCGCGGTAGTAGGGCACCCGGGTACGCGCCAGCTCCAGCATCCGGTTCACCCCGCGAAGCTGGCGACGGCGCAGCCCCGCGGCGCCGCCGTACTGCCGCGCGATGCTGAGCGGGACGTAGCCCGCCTCGCGGATGATCATCGCTACGCGCTCTCCGAGCGGGCCTGGAGCGTCTTCGGCGTGAGCCTGCGGCCCAGCGACTCCCACCAGCGCTGCGGGCTGAGGAAGACGACGAGCGCCAGTACGACGTGAACGGCGATGAAGGCGTACGCCTCGTACTTGGTCGGCGCGTGGCCGATGAACACGCTCATGTGCGTGGCCCACGTCCACACCTCGGGAATGGTGGTGTACGCGGGGTCGACGTGGTTGTTGACCGTCAGGAACGCCAGGTCCTCCAGACCCGACAGCATCAGCAGCAGCATGCCGTAGCCGAGCCTGCGTACCGTCCCCGCCGAGCCGCCGCCCAGCCGGAACGCCATGGCGAGGGAGACGATGATCAACGGGGTCAGCGTGAGGACGTGGTAGTAGAGGTCGTAGTACGCCTCCCTGGTGCCGGCCACCTCGGAGCCGAAGAAGAAGATCTTGGGCACGAAGTAGAGGAAGTACACCAGGAACGCCGCCGGGATCGCCAGCACGTGCAGCTTGAGGCGCCTGGCCCACTCCACGTCGAGCCGGGATATGGCCTCGGTGGCGAGGACGAAGGGCAGCAACTTCACCAGGAAGATCCACAGCGACTTCACCTGGCGGTCGTGCGGCAGCCCGAACCAGACGAACGCCGCAGCCAGGACGGCCAGCGCCGCGAAGATCAGGAAGCCGAGGTGCTTGCGGGGGATCATTCTGAACCTCTCGTATCAGGCTCGATCACGAACCGGAGGGTGCGCAGTGCTTCGTCCAATGCCGTTTCCAGCTGCTCACGCGTGTCGGCGACCATGACCAGGTAGCCGAGCTTGTGGCCGGCCTGCGTGTAGGCGCGTACGTGCTCACCCACCGTCTTGAACACCTGGACGTCAACGACCTCGGGCATCCGCCGGAGCGCGTCCAGGCCCTCGATGGCGGTGAGCACCCCGTCGACGTCGGCGGCCAGGATGCGCAGCACGGCCGTTCGGCGGCGCGAGACGCCGATGCGCAGCGGCTCGCCCAGGGCCAGCCGGATGGCCGCCTCGACGGTGTTCAGCCCGAACGCGTGCTGGACCATCAGCGGCATGCCGTTGCCGCCCAACCTGGCGCCCATCTCGATGAAGCAGATGTCGCCGCCGGGCGTGAGGACGAAGTCGAAGTTGACCGGCCCGTGCCGGTGGTCGACGGCCGCGCAGATCGCGGCGACCGCCGCGCTCAGCCGCGCGTGCACGTCGTCGTCCAGGTCGGCGGGGACGACGTGGGACAGGCTGATCATCGCCGGTGGCCCGGTGATGACGCGGTCGGTGACCGCCATGAAGGCGAGCTCGCCGTCGGCGAAGAAGGACTCCACGGCGCAGTGCCGCCCGGCCACCAGCTCCTCGACGATCACCTGCCGGGAGAAGGAGTACTTCCAGGCGTGCTCGATGGCGCCCACCAGCCCGGCGGGATCGTCGAGCACGGTGATGCCCTTGCTGCCCGAGGAGTCGGCCGGCTTGACGATCAGCGGATAGCCCAGCCGGTCCGCCGCCTCGGTGAGCTCGTCGATGCTGTCGTGCTGGGCGTGGCGGTAGGTGGGCAGACCCAGACGGCCGACCACGTCGCGGAAGAACCCCTTGTCCACCGAGCAGCGCAGCGCGTCGGGGGCGGGCTGGTGGGCGGTGCGGTAGAGGCGGCTCAGCTCGGCGACCGCCTCCTGGGCCGCGTCGCTGGCCGGCGAGATGACCGCCGCCACGTCGATCGGGCCCAGCGCCTGGGCGATCCCCTCCGGATCCCGGCTGGTCATGCAGAGGAACTGGTCGGCCTCGGCGGCACCGAGAGCGTCCGGGCGCTGGTCCACGCCGATCACCCGGTAGCCGAGCCGGCGGCCTTCGCGGTAGGCGGGAAGCTGGTCCTCGCCGCCGCCGAGCACGATGAGGTTTCTCATGTGGCGTTCTCCCAGACCTCGGTGGCGACGTAGGGGGTCGCGTAGCCGTACAGGGCCTCGTCCGCGCGGATCGGGATGTTGGCCTCCCTGATCTGATAGCGCGGCATGCCGATCGCCTGGACGCGCATCATCCGCACGAGATAGCGGGCCACCACCGCGAGGGTGACGAGCGTGACCAGGCCGGTGACCAGGCTGGCCTCCGCCAGCTCGGTCGGGCCGAACCGGCCCGCCAGCGCCAGCGCCAGGATCGCCACCCCGGCCACCACCACGGCGGCGGCCAGCGCGCTCAGCCAGACCAGCGGCCGGAAGGAGAATCCGACGAAGAGCTCGATCGCGTGGGCGGCCAGCTTGCGCAGATTCCACTTGCCCTGGCCGTCCAGGCGCGGGCGATGCGAGGTGGGCAGCGTCGTGTAGCGGGCGCCGAGCAGCGGCGCGGTGGCGATGAAGTACGGCGTGGAGAGCCGGCTGTCCACCACCTTGCGCGCCACGCTGGTCTTGACGATGCGGAACACCGACGCGCCGGGCGGCAGTTCGATGCCCAGCCAGCGGCGGGCGATCGTCTGGTGGCCGCGGGTGCCGAGACGCCGGTACCAGGCGTCCTGCCGGTTCTCGCGGACCGCGAACACCACGTCGTAGCCCTCGAGTGCCTTGTCCACCAGGCGGTGCATCTCCTGGGGAGGGGACTGGAGATCGGCGTCGAACTGCACGGTCCACGGTTTCGAGGCGTATTTGAACCCGGCGGAGAACGCCGCTTCCAGCCCGAAGTTGCGGGCGAAGGAGAGGTACTTCACCCGGGGGTCCTCGGCCGCGAAGCCCTTGATCGCCTCAAGGGTGCCGTCCGTGCTCCCGTCGTCGACGAAGAGCAGCTCGGCGTCGTCGTAGGCGGCCAGCTCGGCGCGGATCTCCCGGTACGCCCGCTCGACGCAGGCGATCTCGTTGTAACACGGGATCATGGCGGTGATGCCGGGCCTGGGGCGGTTCGCCGCTTTGGCGGCCGGTGGCTTCTCCCTCAGGGTGGAATCAGACATCCGCCGCGGCCCCCTTCTCTGGCGGCGCGAGATTCCCGGAGGGATCGAGCACCTTGACGATCTTGATCTTGCCGTTGGGTTCCGGGGCGATCTCCTCGACCGGCAGGACAGTGACCTCGTGGTCGGGTACCGCGCGCAGGACCGCGTTCCGGATCTCGGCCGTCACGCCAGGACGGGCGTCATGGGCCAGTACGACCCGCACCTCCAGGGACCCCGGCCGATACTGGACCAACTGCATCCGGCTCACCTCGGGGAAGCTCTGCACGGGGAAGGTGATGAAGCTGCCGTAGTAGCGCCTGCCGTCGGCGCCGGCGATCCGGTCCTGGCTGCGGCCGATCACCTCCCGCACGATCGGGGTTCGGGCCACCCCGCACGGGCAGTCGTTCGGACCGATCCGGACCCGGTCGCCGAGCCGGTAGCGGATCAACGGCATCGCCTCGCTGTGCAGGCGGGTGATGAGGATGTCACCTTCGCCGTCCTCCACCGACACGGTCCCGTCCTCATGCTCCACCTCCACCACCAGGTCGGCCGAGCGCAGGTGCAGCGCCCCTCGCGGGCAGGTGCGGGCGATGGTGAAGACCTCGACGGAGGCGTACACCTCCCGGTGGGCCGCGCCGAAGTAGTCGAGGATCTGCGCCCGCGTGGTCGGCGACAGCCGCTCGCCGCCGAACAGCACGGTCCGTACGCCCCGATGCTGGACGCCGCGCCGCCGCAGCTCCTCGACGACGCTGCGGATGACGTTGGGGAACCCGATCAGGAAGGTCGGCCGGGCGGCCAGGAACGCCGCCACCTGGTCGTCCAGCGAACGGCTCGTCGGGATGTGGAAGTTACGCAGGACGCCGAAGCGCTCCAGAGGATGGCGCAGGAACGGATTGACTCGGAAGTAGGCGATCCGGTCGGTGGGGCGCAGCCCGTTGGACAGCATGTCCTGGAGGTAGGTCGCGCGCAGGTAGCCCAGATCCCGTTCGGAGTTGCGGATCGTGATCGGGATGCCGGAGGAGCCGCTGGTCGTGGCCGCCCGGGTGTTGTCCGGGGTGAAGCCGGTCGCGAGCAGCTCGTCGCCGGCCTTGCCATGCAGGTCCGTACGGTCCAGGACGGGAAACTCGGCCAGGTCCCGCGCGCTCTGCAATCGCCGGACCAGCGCCGGGTCGAGCAACCGTCGGTAGTGGGGGACGTTGTCGTAGGCGTGGCGTACCAGGGTGCGTAACAGCGTGGCCTGGAGGCGTAACTGCGCGGCGTGGTCGAGGCGCTCCCGCCGCCGGATCCGGGCCAGATGATAGGCGACCGGGGCGAGATTGATCGTGGATCGAAGCCTGCTCAGGGGGCCACCTCGCTCAACTGAAGGTGTTCTGGTCGTGCACGAGCAGCCACTGTCCGTCGATTACGGCGAAGTACAGCGTGAGGTAGTACGACTTCTCGTACGGCCGGCCTTCGGCATCCAGGTCGGCATAAGCGACGGACAGCACCGCCAATGCTGATTCGCCATAGGTCTCCGTCCGGATGACCGTCGGCTGGAGTGACCAATCAGGATCGCCGAACCAGGCGGTATGGAACTCGCCGATCGCGTCTTTTCCGGTGAGCAGCTTTCCGTTGGGCAGAATCACCGTGGCGTCCCGGTGGACGGTTGCCATGAATCCGGCCAGGTCACGGGTTTCTATCGCCCGCAAATGCGCGGCGAGCGCTGGTGAGAATTCCATCTAGGGCGCCGCGGCGGTGAGGCCGGCCTGGTCTTCGGCGCCTTTGGCCTGCCATAAGTGCGGGTGCTCCTGGAACCAGGAGATGGTGCGCCGCAGCCCCTCCTCGATCGGCGTCCGCGGTTCCCAGCCCAGCCGGGTCCTGGCCAGCGTGATGTCGGGGCGGCGCACGGTCGGGTCGTCCTGGGGCCGTGGCGTGAACGCGATCCCCGACGCCGAGCCGGTGAGCTGCTTGATCCACTCGGCCAGCGCGAGCACGGACAGCTCGTGCGGGTTACCGATGTTGACCGGGCCGCCCAGGTCCGAGTTGCACAGCCGGACGATCCCCTCGATCAGATCGTCCACGTAGCAGATGGACCTGGTCTGGGTGCCGTCACCGGCCACCGTGATCGGCTCGCCGAGCAGTGCCTGGCGGACGAACGTGGGGATCGCCCGCCCGTCGAACGGCCGCATCCGGGGGCCGAAGGTGTTGAAGATCCGCAGGATCGCCGTGTCGACGCCGTGGGCCCTGCGGAAGGCCATGGTCATCGCTTCGGCGAACCGCTTGGCCTCGTCGTAGACCCCGCGCGGGCCCACCGGGTTGACGTTGCCCCAGTAGCTCTCCGGCTGCGGGTGGACCAGCGGGTCGCCGTACGTCTCCGAGGTCGAGGCGAGCACGAACCGCGCGCCCTTCTCCTTGGCCAGTTCGAGCGCGTTGAACGTGCCGTTGGAGCCGACACGCAGCGTGTCGATCGGCAGTCGCAGGTAGTCCGTCGGCGAGGCGGGGGAGGCGAAGTGCAGGACGGCGTCCAGGTCACCGGGGACGACCAGGTGCAGCGACACGTCGGCCCGGACCAGCCGGAACCGCTCGTCGGCCATGAGGTGCTCGACGTTGGCCGGCGACCCGGTGAGGAAGTTGTCCACGCAGACGACCTGATAACCATCGGCCAGGAACCGTTCGCACAGATGCGAACCGAGAAAACCGGCCCCACCGGTAATGGCCACGGTGGGGCGGTTCATAACAGCTTCTCGTGAAGTCGCCAGATCAGGGCGCCCGAACAGGACACGTTGTATTCCTCCAGCTTACTTGCGCGGCGTAACGCCCGCTGTCTTTATTTCCGGTAATGCGGCGGGCTGCGCTGCGTAAGATGTTTAATGTCCCGCTTTGCGATTTCGGGGCGATGCTATGTCGGCCTGCTCGCCAGCGTCAAGACATCTGTCATAGAGGAGCTTTCCGCCCGCCTCCATTCAGTAACCACTCGCTTGCGTTCTGGTCGATCCGTCCAGCGTCGGGGCCGTGCCGCTCCCGATGGCGGCGGCCTCAGAGGGCGCCGCCATCGGGAGCGCCGTCAATCGGCCCGGCGGGTCACCGGCTGATGCTGGGCGTCTGCCAGGTCGCCCCGGTGTTCATGTCGATCAGCTTCAGGAAGCAGCTGCCCTGGGACCCCACGGCGAAGGTGTAGGTGCGGGTCTCGCCGGCCGAGATGTAGAACGATCCCTCGTCGCCGAACCAGCGCCCGTTGGCACAGACGAGGTTGAAGTCCACGTGCGCCGTGCTGCCCGCGACTTTCTGGTAGGAGGCGTCGTATCCGCGCGGGTCGATATTTACACACAAATATCCCACGCCCGTCGACGTGCACTGCGACGCGGCCACGGCGGGCGCCCCGAAGGCCAGCAGACCGCCTGCCACGGTAAGCGCTGAAAGGGCGGTGGTAATGGTGCGACGGATGGCCTTCATTGCTCTCTCCTATTTCCTGGTCGGGGTCGATGGCATGGAATTTAGCAGCTCTCGGGTACGCGTACTTTCCGTTTAATGGGCGGCCCGCGAATTGTGGTGGAAAAAGAAAATAGAGGGGGGACGCAACCTTCCTCCGCCGTTGCGTGTCCTTGTAGGGGTGGAGGATCCGCAGGACGGCGAGAGGTCGTTCGAATCATTCGTGGCCGCTCGGCTGGCGGCGCTGTACCGCTACGCCATGGTCCTGACCCGCGACCGGCACGACGCCGAGGACCTGGTGCAGGAGGCGCTGACCAGGACGGGGGTGCACTGGCGCAGGATCGTCCGCAAGGACGACCCGGAGGGCTACGTCCGCACGGCGATGCTGCGCATCATGACCAACCGCTGGCGGCGCCCCCGGCGGGAGGTCGCCGTGGCCGAGCCGCCCGAGCCTGCCATGGAGGACAGCGGACTGGAAGGTCTGCTCGCCGACGCGAGCCTCAGGGCGCGGCTCGCCGAGCTGCCCCCGCGCATGCGCGCGGTCCTCGTCCTGCGCTACGTCGAGGAGCGCAGCGAGAAGGAGATCGCCCGCCTGCTGGGCTGCAGCACCGGCACCGTCAAGAGCCAGGCGTCACGGGCGCTCGCCAGGCTGCGCACCGCTCTCGATACTCAGGAGGTCGATCATGGATGACGTGGAGTCGCGGCTCGGTGACGTGCTGGGCGATCCCGGCCGGACGGATCCGCCCGCGGACCTCGCCGACCGCGTCCACCGGGGCGTCGCGGTCAGGCGGAGACGGCGCCGGGCTCTGGCGTTCGCCGCGGCGGCGTGCTCGGTCGTGCTGGCGGTGGGCGTGCCGGTGGCGTGGCGGCAGATCGGGGGAGGGGAGCAGACGGTCGCCAACTCCATCGACGGGCTCGAAGACCTGGTCGACATGCCTGGTTCGGTCGCTTTGCAGAAGGAGACCAAGGACGCCGGTGAGTTCTTTCCCGAGGCGCTGGGCGAGGACGGGTCCGTGCTGGGCCGGTCGGACAAGGCGAAGAAGCTGTGGGAGACGGGTCCGGACGGCGGCTCGCTGCGACCGCTGAACGTGGACGCGGGCGAGACACCGGCCACCGGATCGGGTATCCGCGTATGGCCGGGGACCAATATCGTCGCCCCGCTCTACTGCCAGGACCAGAACGGCATCACACCGGTCATGCCGTTGAACCTGGTCGGATCGCCGTTCTGGGTCAGCGGAGGGACGATCGTCGGCAGTGACCCGCAGATGCGGCCGTGGACGGCCAAGGGCTGCACCCAGGGAGCCCCGGTGTCCGGCGTCTCCGGCGAGGCGGTCGCGTTCTCCTATCCCGACCTGTTCGTGGCCGACCCCTTCGACGCCAAGGGCCTGCGCCAGGTGGACGTCGAGTCGGGGGCGGTGGCCGCCCGGCGCCCCCTGCCCGAGGGGGTGAACGTCCGGGCGACCAGTGCGGAGCGGTGGCAGCTCTGGCTGGCCGCGGCCAACCGTGACACGTTCGCCTGGGTCGTCGACGGCGTGCTCAGAACGGCGGACCGCGCCGACTGGCAGGTCACCGAGGGCCCGCGTGTCGGCCGGGCGGTGGAGCTCAACTGGGGCCTCACCGGGATGTCGAAGGGAAAATATCAAGCCATGTACGCCCACCTGGGCGCGCACCTCACCGCGGGCAATCGGCTCATCGTGTACACCGGGCACGCCGAGTTCGACGAGAGGCCCGGCTGGCAGTCCGTGGTCTACGACCCGCGCAGCGGACAGTCGTTCGAGCTCCAGGGCGTGGCGTACGCGGCCGGCGACTGGCTTCTGTGGAACGACGGCTCCTCCTACCGTCTGGCGCGGGTCCGTTGATCAGACGCCCCTGCGTGATGATCGTGCTCGTGGCGCTCCCCACGGCCGTCAACCTGGCTGACGACGGGCTCACCTGGATCTGGACTCGATCCCTGCCGGGGCCGCTGCTCCACGCGATCGCGTGGGCCGGGCTGCTGGACGCGTGGCTGCTGCTCGACCTCCTCGCCGCCGTGGGCGTGCTGGGTGGCGCCGCCGTCGTGGCGGTGGCCGTCCGGCGCCCGGCGGTCGCCGCCACACTGCTCGGCCTGGTGGCGGCGGTCAGCCTCGCCGCCGTCCCGACCGGGCCGGAAGGATGTCCGCCGCTCTGGTACGGCCTGGCGTACGCGGCGGCACTGGCGACGCTGTCGCGCTCTCGGCCGCGCCGAGACGCGGCCGAGAGTCGCGCCGATCCTCATCCGGCCTCGGTCAGCACTGGTCGAGGTTGATGCCCTTCGTCTCGCGGGCGGTCAGGAAGACCACCAGGCTGATCAGGCACAGGGCCGCGAGATACCAGGGGAACCAACTGGCGTGGCCGCTGTCCGTCAGCCGCTCGACGAGGTGCGGTGACGTGCCGCCGAACACCGCCACGGTCAGCGAATAGGGCATCCCCAGGCCGACCGAGCGCACCTGCGTGGGGAACAGCTCCGCCATGGCGGTCGGCGCGACGGAGGCGTAGCAGCCGAACAGCAGCAGCCCGACGGTCATCACGATCACCAGCGACTCGGGCGTCGAGTTCAGCAGCGTGAACAGCGGCACGATGAGCACCACATAGCCCCCGGCGAAGGCGCACAGCAACGGCTTGCGCCCGATCCGGTCGGACAGAGCGCCGTACAGAGGCAGGACCATGATCATGGCGGTCTGCGCGATCACCGACGCCCACAGCGCCGACTCCGCGGGCATGCCGAAGTTGTCCTGTACGTAGCTGGGCAGGTAGACGAGGAAGGTGTAGTAGACGACCGTCGCGCCGACGGTGAATCCGACGACGCGGAGTCCGCTGACCGGATGCCTGCGGAGCACCTCCCAGGTCGGACGGCGCACTCTGAGGTCCCGTCCGGCCAGGAAGGGACTGGTTTCGTGCAAGGTGCGGCGCAGTTGGAGGCCGTAGACCCCGAACACGGCGCCGATCGCGAACGGCACGCGCCACCCCCATTCGGCCAGGCCGGATTCGCCCAGGACGCTGAAGAGCAGTTCCGCCAGCAAGGTGGCGGTCAGGGGGCCGAGCGTGCCGGTGACGTACGCGAAGCTGGAGTAGAACCCCCGGCGGCCGGGCGGGGCGATCTCGGCGAGATAGGTGGCGGCGGCGGCCATCTCCCCGCCCGTGGACAGCCCCTGCACGATCCTCGCCACCAGCAACAACGCCGGTGCCAGCAGCCCGATCTCCGCGTACGTGGGGCACACCGCCAGGATCAGGCTGCCGCCCGACACCAGGAGCACGGCCAGCGTCATGCCGCCGCGCCGGCCGAACCGGTCGGTGTAGCTGCCGAGCAGGATGCCGCCGAGGGGGCGGAAGAGGAAGCCGATCGCGAAGATCATCATGGTTTTGACCTGGGCGAGCGCGGGGTCGTCCGCGGGGAAGAACTGGCCGGCGAAGAATACGGAGAAGATCGCGTACGCGTTCCAGTCGAACCATTCCAGCGCGTGGCCGATCGTGGCCGCGACGAGGCCGCGGCGCGACATCGGGCGAAAATGGCCGGCGGTGACGGGGGAATGGCGCATTGTGTCAGTATCACGCGCGACGTGGTCTTTCTGGGCGTGATTCGCGACCTGTGCTGGGGTCGTCGGCGTAATAGGGCGATTGGGAAAAAGCGACATTCTGCGATTTATGATGACAATATTGGTTATTATGTGTGACACATATTTGTCACACGGTCGCGAGAATGATGGTTTCGGTGGGTGGCAGTTCTCCGGTGGAGCGTCGTTCGAGAAGGGTGATCCCGGCCGCGAGCTCGCGGAAGGCGACGGCGAGCTCGTTGGCGCCGCGGGTGTCGGCCTCGGCGGCCAGGCAGAGGGTCGCCAGCCGCAGCGTCGTCGCGGTGCCTGAGGTGAGCCGCTCGCGGCGGGTGAACAGCGGCACGGCCGCCGCGCGCAGTCCGTCCGCGATCCGGTGCGCCCACGGAGCCGGCGTGCCCGCGTCGAGCGGCCCGAGGGCGCTCCTGAGCGCCTCGTCCACTGTGTGCAGCCTGCTCATCAGCGTGTCCGGCGGCACGACGTACGGGCCGGCCGGGAGGCTGGTCTGCTTGAGGAACGCCCGGGCGAACTGGGCCGGCCAGTCGGCGGGGGCCGTGTCCAGGCGCAGGACCCGCGCCAGAGCGTGCGACAGCGCGCGTCCCATGACCCGGTCGAGGGCCCGGTCGAAGGCGTGATCGAGGTCGAGCGCGTGATCGAGCACGAGGTCGGGGTCGAGCACGACATCAAGGGCGTCGGCCGCCGTCCACCCGCCACCGGGGTTTGCGGTCCGGGCGTGGGTGAAGGACGCGGCCAGGGTGTCGGCCATGGCGCGGGCGCGGGCGCGGTCACGCTCGTGGTCGAGGCATCGGCTGAGCGCGCGAACGTCGGCCTCCATCTGGTCGAGGCCGGCCGGGTGGGCGAGGCCGAACGCGTCGCCGATCCCTCGTACGTGACTGATGGTCCGGCTCAGGTCGAAGGCGTGGTCGAGAACGTGGTCGAGCGCCGGGTCGAAGACGGGAACGAGGTCGAGGCCGCGGCGCAGCACGCGGACGCCCACGATGGCGCGCAGCAGGAGCAGGCGGACGAAGGTGGGCATGGAGCGGCGGACGTCATCGTTGACATGCCGGATCAGCGTCGCGGCGGCCACCTCGTAGGGCTGCCCGGCGCCGGGAGGCGTCCACAGCCGGGGAGCGCGGTGATCGCCGGGTTCGCTCCAGACGCTCAGCGCCGGCGCCCCGGGGTTGAGCGAGCGCTGAACCACCGGATTCTCGATCTCGTCATGGGTCGGCAGCCGATAGACGGGCTCGTTGCCGGTCACTCCGTTGACCCAGTCGACGAAGGCCGCCGCGTCACCCGCGCGTACCCCCGTGATCGGGTGGTCGCCGCACGGCCCGTACGCGATGGGCTCGACCCTGGCCGGGCCATCCGGCTCCGGAGCCCGCGTGTCCAGCACGTACAGCCAGTAGATGCCCGCGGTGATCGGGCGGGCGCAGACGCGTCCGCCGGCGCCGGTCCTGGTCAGGTGGCGCAGATGGTGGGCGACCAGGACGCCGGCCATGAGCCGGCGGCGCTCGGGGTCGGCGTCCGGGGTGAAGGCGGAGCCCAGGAGCCGGTCGAGTCGCGTACGCAGGGCGGGGTCGAGTTCGCTGCCCTCCTCGGCGCAGTCGAAGGCCAGGGACAGCGCGGTGACGGTGCCCGAGGACAGGCAGGCCGCCACGATCGGGTCGGCGTCGGAGCGGGCGGCGTACAGGAGGGTCGTCTCCCGCCACCACACGTCGTCGACGGCGGCGACCAGCACGTCGGGCCGGCCCTTGTCGCGGATGTGCGCGGCGGCCAGGTACTCCTGGAAGGTGTGGTGGGCGAAGGAGTAGAGGTCGCTCTCGCGCTCGATGAGCAGGCCGTTCGAGCGGACGTCGCACAGGAGCTCCTCCGCGGTGAGCCGCGTCGCCATGCGGCGCAGGGCCGGCCGGATCTCGGCCAGTACGGCGGTGCTCGGCAGGTCGCGGACGCCGCGTTGCATCATCGCGTGCGCGACCCGGCGCAGCAGCACCTCTTTCTTGTCGCCGCTCAGCTCGAGCGGGAGCTTCTTGGCCTTCTGCCGCCGCCAGAGCATCACCTGGCAGATCTCGCTGTAGAGGCGCTCGCGGCTCTCCGGCAGGGCGCCCGGGTGACGATGGACGTTGGCGATCATCGTCAGCAGCAGCGGGTTGATCGTCAGCTCGTACAGCTCAGGGGTGTGGTTGAGCCGGTCGAGCAGGTCGTCGGCCGCGGCCTCGGCGAGCCGCCGCGCGTCCTCGCCCGCCTCGCCGTGCTTTTCGACGGCGGTGTACCAGCCCCGGACGAACCGGTTGACCTGCTCGTCGGTGAAACCGCACACCTGGAGGACCGTCGCGCCATCGACCCGGGCCGACAGGTAGCCCCGCGGCCGTGAGGTGATCGCGTAGTCGTTCTTGGGGTAGCGCCTGATCTGGGTCTCCACCCAGTCGGCGACGCTCCTGCGGTCGTCCTGGCCGGCGATCTCGTCCAGGCCGTCGAGCATGACGACGCAGTCGCCGTCGCGCAGCTTCTCCTCGAACCAGCCGGCCGGCTCCTTGACGCCCGGCTCCACCGTGTTCCGTACGAGCTGCGGCAGCGTGACCGTCGGGGCCGCCACGATCTCGGCGGCGTGGTCGCGCAGGTAGAGCAGGATCGGCACGCTACGCCGCCGTCCCCGCCCAGCCCGGCAGATCTGCTGGGCGGTGTGGCGCAGCAGGGTGCTCTTCCCGCTGCCCGGAACGCCGACGATCGCCAGCACCACGGGGCGCCGGCGGTCGAGGAAGTCGCCGATCGAATGGCGGTCGCTCACCTCGGCGGGCAGCTGGGCGAGCACGTCCTGGCGTACGTCACGCGGCGCCCGATAGGCCAGGCTCACGTCGACGAAGACCTCGTCCAGCTCGGGGGTGTAGTAGCCGATGGTCGGCAAGCCCTTGAGATCGATGTAGCGGAGGCTGCCCAGCAGGGACTCCCGGTAGCGCTTGTCGAACCGGGAGACGCGCCGCCCCACGGCCCGGTCGAGGCTGTCGACGATTCGCTGCCGCCAGCGCTCCACGACCTGCCCGGCGATCTGCCCGGCGAAGAGCGCGAGCGCGAGCAGGCCCTCGTAGAGCGCGAGCAGGATGCCGGTGACCACCGGGTCGTCCCAGATCCGCGGTCCCCACGCGGCCACCGCCACCGACGGGGGAACGATGGCCGCCAGGAGCCACCTGACGAGCTTGCCGACCATCCGACCATCGTTCACCGGCGACGGCGGCCACGTCCGGATCTCTACGGAAGGTGATCAGAATCTATCCCCGTGTGACTGGGGGTCGCTTCCATGGCTCAGATGTCGTTCGCCGCCACGTAGCCGAAGGTCATGGCCGGTCCGATGGTCGAGCCGGCGCCGGCGTAGCTGTGTCCCATGACGGCGCCGCTGGCGTTGCCGGCCGCGTACAGCCCGGGAATGACCGAGCCGTCCGCCCGGAGCACCCGCGCCCGCGCGTCCGTACGCATCCCGCCCTTGGTGCCCAGGTCACCTGGGACGATCTTGAACGCGTAGAAGGGCGCCAGCCACAGGGGCGCCAGGCAGGGGTTGGGCTTGACGACGGGGTCGGCGTAGTAGCGGTCGTAGACGCTGTCGCCACGATGGAAGTCGGTGTCCTTGCCGGTCGCCGCGAAACCGTTGAACCGGGTGACGGTGGCGCGCAGCGTCGCCGCCGGGACGCCGATCTTCTGCGCCAGCTGCTCTATCGTCCACGCCTGGAAGGCGGCGCCGCTGTCGTACCAGGACTGGGGGAACGGCAGCAGCGGCGCGATGTCCTTGAACAGGTAGCGGTTGCGGTAGTTCTGGTCGACGATCAGCCAGGCGGGGATGTGCGGTGACGCCGCCGTGTTGCGGTCGTACATGACGTGCACCACGTCGCTGTACGGCGCCGCCTCGTTGACGAAGCGCTCGCCCTTGCCGTTGACCAGGATGCAGCCGGGCAGCGTGCGTTCGGCCAGGCAGAAGTACGGCTCGTCGGGCAGCGGGATCGCCGGTCCCCACCATGCGTCGTCCATCAGGTCCAGCGCGGCCCCGGCGCGTTCGCCCGCCTCGATGCCGTCGCCGGTGTTCTCCTTGGCGCCGACCGTCCAGCCGGTGCCGATGGGCTGCCGCTGGAACTCCGCGCGCATCGCCGCGCTGTGCTCGAACCCGCCCGAACCGACGATGACGCCGCGGCGGGCCTTGATCAGCGTCTGTACGCCGTTCCGCGTCACGACCACGCCGGTGACGCGGCCGCCTTCGACGCGCAGGTCGAGCAGCGGGGTGTTCAGCCATACCGGTACGTTCGCGGCGAGCAGTCCGGCGCGCAGGCTCGCCGCCAGGGACTGGCCCATGGTGAGCGGTTTCTCGCCGCGCAGCGCGGCCGCCGTGCCTCTGGCCAGGCACGCGGCGCTCACTTCCAGGCCCTTCGGGTTGACCAGGGTGAGGTTCAGCCACTTGTAGTCGGCGCTGAAGACGACCAGGCCGGCCGGGGTGGGGATGTACGGCGGGTTCAGGTGGGCGAGTTCGGCGCCGAGGATGTGCCCGTCGATCTGGTCGGGCTCGATGGAGCGGCCGTTCGGCATGCCGCCGGGGTACTCCGGATAGTAGTCGGAGTACCCCTCCATCCACCGGAACCGCAGCGGGCTGTTCCGCATCACGAACGAGATCATGGCCGGGCCGTTGGTCAGGAAGGCCTGCTGTCGCGCTTGGGGCACGGTGTCGCCGACGACGCGGGAGAGATACTGGGCGGCCTTGGCCGGGGTGTCCGGGACTCCGGCGGCCAGGATCACCTCGTTGTTCGGGATCCAGATCCCGGCGCCGGAGCGGGCCGCCGACCCGCCGAACGTCGGCGCCTTCTCGACCACCACGCACTGCAGGCCGCGCTTGGCCGCGGTGAGCGCGGCGGTCATCCCGGCCGCGCCCGACCCGACGACCACCACGTCGTACTCGACGTCGGCGGCGTACGCGGGTGCGCGGCCCAGGGCCGCTTCGGTCATGAGGACGCCGCCGGCGATGGCGGCGCCGCGCAGCAGCGTGCGGCGGCTCGGTCCATCTGTGGGCGTTACGGGCGTTGCGGGCGTCGAATCGGCCATGGTGGATCGGATCCCTTCAACGTGCGTGCGCTGCGGGCAGCACAGGTGGTCGGAGGAACAACCGTGGTGGCACCTCGCGCCGGTGCGACGCTACGGAAGAGCTGGGGGGTGTGGCCCCCGTCACAGCATGAAGCATGCGCTTGGTTGGGAACGCCTGTCAACAGATTGTGCGGGAGTGGCGATCATCAATGCCGCGGCGGCGTGGCGGCGCATGATCCCGCGGCGTCGGGGCAAAGGCCGTACGGCCCATTGGCAAACATGATTGAGTGAAATTTGACTATTCGTCAGGTACGGGAGGCATCAAGGATGCGGAACGGCCGGACCGGCACGACGATGTTCGCGAGCGCGCTCGCCTTGGCGGTGGCCCTGACCGCCGGATGCACCTCCAGCGGTGGCGCGCGGAACCCGGCGGCCGCCCCCCGATCACAAGGCCCGGTGGCGAAGGTGGCGATCAGCCCCGCGGACGGGACCAAGAAGGTCGCGCCGGACGCCGGGGTCAGCGTCAAGGTCACCGACGGCAAGGTCGCCCGGCTGGCCGTCGCCGATTCCAAGGGCCGAGAGGTGAGCGGCGCCGTGGGCACCGACGGGACCTGGCGCCCCAAGTGGCCGTTGCGCCCCTCGACCGCGTACACGGTCAGCGCCCAGGTGACCGGCACGGACGGCAAGGAGGTTACGACGCAGGCGAAATTCACCACGCTGAAGCCGAAGCGCGCGCTGGAGAGCGGCATGTCGCCGCTGGACGGCGAGAAGGTCGGCGTCGGCATGCCCGTCCAGCTGCTGCTGTCGCGGTCGGTGACCGGCAAGGAGGAGCGGGCCGCGATCGAGCGGGCCCTGGTGGTCGAGATGTCCGAGCCGGTCGAGGGCGCGTGGAGCTGGGTGAGCGACCGGGAGGTCCAGTTCCGGCCGCGTGAGTACTGGCCGACCGGGGAGAAGGTCAAGGTCGTCGCGCATCTGGCCGGCGTACGGGCGGGTGAAGGGGTGTGGGGTACCAAGGACCGCAGCCTGAGCTTCACCGTCGGCGCCAAGCACATCACCAAGGTGAACGCCCGCACCCACGAGGCGGAGGTGAGCGACGGGGACAAGGTCGTCAAGACCATCCCGGTCAGCCTTGGCAGACCGGGCGACGACAGCTATTCGGGCACCATGATCGCCCAGGAGAAGGCCGCGGACATCATCATGGACTCCGCGACCACCGGTCACCCGGGCGAATACCGCATCCCCACAAAGTGGAACGTCCGGATGACCTACAGCGGCACCTTCTTCCACGCCGCCCCCTGGTCGACCGGCGCGCAGGGCAACTCCAACGTCAGCCACGGCTGCGTCAACGCCAGCCCGGCCAACGCCCGCTGGTTCTTCGAGTTCACCCAGCGGGGTGACATCATCCAGGTCAGCGGTACGTCACGGAAGCTGCGGTTCGGCAACGGCCCGACACCGTGGGCCAAGTCATGGGACGACTGGCTGGCCGGCAGCGCGCTGGGCAAGCCCGTCAACGGGGGCTAGCCGCGTCGGCTTTTCAGGTGATGACCCGCGCATCCGTACGCTCGCGCAGGTGCGCGACGCTCACACCGGGCGCGCTCTCGACCAGCGTCAGGCCCTTGTCGGTGACGTCGAGGACGCCGAGGTCGGTGATGATCCGGTGCACGCACGCCCTGCCGGTGAGCGGCAGCGAGCACTCCTGGACGATCTTGGGGGATCCGTCCTTGGCGGTGTGATCCATGATCACGAGCACCTTGCGGGCGCCGTGGACCAGATCCATGGCCCCGCCCATGCCCTTGACCAGCTTCCCGGGAACCATCCAGTTGGCCAGATCGCCGCGAGCCGAGACCTGCATGGCGCCCAGCACCGCGACGTCGATGTGGCCGCCGCGGATCATGCCGAACGACAGCGACGAGTCGAAGAACGACGCCCCCCGCCTTACGGTCACCGTCTCCTTGCCCGCGTTGATCAGGTCCGGGTCGATCTCCTCCGGCGTCGGGTAGGGGCCGACGCCGAGGATGCCGTTCTCGGAGTGCAGGATCACGTCCACGTCAGGGGGCAGGAAGGACGGGATGCGCGTGGGCAGTCCGATGCCGAGGTTGACGTAGTCGCCGTCGCGCAGCTCGGCGGCCGCGCGCGCGACCATCTCGTCCCGGGTCCAGCTCATGACGAGGTCCCTTCGGGGGGAGTTGAGGTGGTACGTCGTTCGACGGACTTGGCGGTGGCCTGTTCCGGGGTGAGAGCCACGACGCGGTCGACGAACACGCCGGGCAGGTGGACCTCGTCGGGATCGAGCTCGGTCAGCTCCTCGACCTCGGCGATCGCGATTCGCGCGGCCATCGCGGCCAGCGGGTTGAAGTTCCTGGCGGCCTTGTTGAAGACCAGGTTGCCGTGCCGGTCGCCCTTCGCCGCCCGGACCAGCGCGAAGTCGGTGGTGATGGCGTGTTCCAGAACGTACTGCCGGCCCCCGAACTCGCGGACCTCCTTGGGAGGCGAGGCGAGCGCGACCGACCCGTCGGGCGCGTGGCGCAGCGGCAGACCGCCCTCGGCGACCGGCGTGCCGACCCCGGCCGGGGTGTAGAAGGCGGGGATGCCGCTGCCGCCCGCGCGCAGCCGCTCGGCCAGACTGCCCTGCGGGGTCAGCTCCACCTCCAGCTCGCCGCCCAGATATTGCCGGGCGAACTCCTTGTTGTCACCGATGTAGGAGGCGGTCACGCGGGCGATCCGCCGATCGGCCAGCAGGGTGCCCAGGCCGCCGCCGTCTACGCCGCAGTTGTTCGACACGACGCTGATGCCGTGCACGCCCGAGTCGTACAGCGCCTGGATCAGCACGTCCGGAATGCCGCAGAGACCGAAGCCGCCGACCGCGAACGACGCGCCGTCCCGCACATCGGCCAGCGCCTCATGGGCGGTGGCCACCACTTTGTCTCTCCGCACGACACTCCGCTTCGTAGTGTTCGCCAGGTGAACTTCAGTTCATTATCCTGGTCGAGTATGCGGAGCCGCATCGCTCCCTGTCAAAGTCCTTGGGGCGGCTTAGGCCGAGGATGGGCGGCTTGAGGCGGGTTGAGGCGGATGGGTTGAGGTTGGAGGAGGCAGGTTGGTTGAGGTCGGAGGAGGGCGGATGGAACCGGCGGGCACTCTGGAGCGCGGGCTGGCCGTGCTGCGCGTGCTGGCCGCCGGTCCCAGGCGGCCGATGCGTGCGACGGACCTGGTGCGGGCCACGGGCCTGGCGAGGTCGACGGTCGACCGGATCGTGGCCACGCTCGTCCGGCTCGGCTACGCGCGGGCGGAAGAGCGCGACGTGCTGCTCGCGCCGCGCCTGATGGAGCTGGGGGAGGCGTACCTGACGTGCGGCGGTCTGGGGGCGCTCGATCCGTACGCCGAGCGGCTCGCCGACGAGCTGGACGAGTCGGTGTCGCTGGCCGTACGGGACGGCGACGGGGTCCGCTTCGTCGGGCGCTTCGTCCGCCGGCGAACCATGTCGGTGGCCTTCCGCGTCGGCGACCTGCTGCCCGCCGACCGCTGCGCGGCCGGTCTGATCCTGCTCGACCCCGCCGCGCGGTGGGCCGAGGACGACCAGCTCACCGAGCCCGGCCTGGTCGCGGTCGCGGTGCCGGTACGGGACGCGGACGGGACGACGGTCTGCGCGCTGACCGTCGCCAGCCACACCAGCAGGCACACGGCCGCCGGCCTGCGCGACCACGCCCTGCCCAGCCTGCTGAAAACGGCGGCGGACATGGCCGCGCCCCTGACCGACCCGCCACTCCCGCCGCCTGCCCTGCCTCTCCTGGCTGCCCCGTCCGCTCCGCCCGTGCCGAGTGCTGCGGGCGTGGACACGTCTCGTGCCAGGAAGGAGGAGTTGGGCGCGGAGTATCTCCAGTCGCTGGCCAGGGGTCTGGCCGTGCTGGTGTCGCTCGGTTCGGCGCGTGGCGGGCTCACCCTGGCCGCCGCGGCCAAAGCCACCGGTCTGCCGCGGGCCACCGTACGGAGGGCGGTCCAGACTCTCGACCGCCTCGGGTACGTCGCCGCCGACGGCGCGCGTTTCGTTCTGCTGCCCAAGGTGCTGGAATTGGGGTACGCCCACCTGTCGGGCCGGACCTTCGGCGAGATTGTCCAGCCGCACCTGGCGGACCTGGTGGCGCGGGTCCACGAGTCGGCCTCGGTCGCGATGCTGTCCGGGGACGATGTCGTCTATGTGGCGCGGGTGCCGACCGTCGCCATCATGAGCGTCGACATCACCGTGGGCACACGCTTCCCCGCGTACGCCACCTCGATGGGCCGGGTTCTCCTGGCCGACCTCCCCGAGGAACGGCTGGCCGGGATGCCCTCGCCCCCGCTGACCCGCCACACGCTCACCGCGCCCGCCGACCTGGCGGCAGCCGTACGACAGACGGCCTTGGACGGGTACGCCCTTGTCGACCAGGAGCTCGAGGAAGGCGTGCGGTCCATCGCGGTGCCGATTCGCGACCGGAGCGGCCGGGCCGTCGCGGCCGTCAACGTGGCCACGCACGCCAGCCGCGCCACCCCCGCCGAGCTGATCCGCGACGTCCTGCCCGCGCTCACCGAGGCCGCCGCACGCATGGAGGCGGACCTGGCCCACACACGCGGTGCCGCGCGTCTTCACTGAACGTCCTCTTCACTGAACGTTTGCCACCACGATGGTCGGTGGCGCCACGTGTACCCCGGCCCGCCGTGGCCGGCCGGGGCACGTCACCCTCCAGGGCTACTCCAGAAATACTTAGGGGTTAGGAGGTGCCGTTGATCAGGGCCATGGCCAGCTTGGGGCTGAAAGTGCCGGCCGGGATGCCCGCGCCCAGGTTGCAGCTGCCGTCTGAGTCACCCGGGACCTTGACCCAGAAGACGTACTCGGCGCCGCTCGTCTGCTTGGCGGGCGCGGTGCCCAGCTTGCGTCCGGGCGGGTTGCACCAGTTGTCCACGCCGGTCCAAGGGCCGTTGCCGTTGCGGCTGGTGTCGATCACATACTTCTTGGCGCCCACGCTCCCCGAAAGGTAGCCGTTGACCGCGACGGCGTAGCTCTCGGAGTTGGCGGTGGTGATGTAGTTGGAGACGTTCACGGAGAAGCCGCGTGTGTTGGCGATGCCCGACTTGACCAGCAGCGGAGCCATGTCGGCGGCCGGAATCCAGGTGGCGTTGCCCGCGTCGAGGTACACCCAGGCGTTCGGCGCCTGGGCTTTCAGCACCTGGGTCGCGTCCAGCAGCATCTTGTACTGGTCTTCCGGATCCTTGCCGATCTGGGTCACGCAGCCGGCGGCGGCGACGGCGTCGGGCTCCAGTACGACGATCGCGTGCCTGTTGCCGATCGCCTTGGCGAACTCGGTGATCCAGGCGTGATAACCGGCCGCGTCACCCGCGCCGCCGCCCGACTGGTTCGCGCAGGCGTCGCGGTTCGGGATGTTGTACGCCACCAGCATCGGCAGCTTGTCCGCGGCCTGGGCGGCGCCGACGTAGGTGTCCACGGCCAGTGTGAGGTCGGTGAACCAGCCGCCGAACCACTCGAAGATCGGCTTGTTGGCGATGTTCGAGCCGATGGCCGTCGCGTCGCTCGTGCCCTGGTTGGCGGCGACCCACTTGGCGGGGTTCGACTGGTTGTTGACGTACAGGGCCGTGGGCCGGGTCGTCTGCGTCTCCATCAGTGAGACGTTGTCGAAGCGGACTGTCGGGGTGCCGCCGGACCCGCCGAGCTGGAAGGTCACCTCGGCGGCGGTGTTGGTGGCGGACGCGGCCACGAACGGGATGCTGTAGCGCCTGCTGCCCGTCGTGAGCTGGACGGGCGCGGCCAGCGACTGGTTGGAGCTGGGCGTCGCCACGTACTGCACGGTCGTGGTGGCCTTGAAGGCCGTCGTGGAGTACGCGTCGAACGAGAGCGTGTAGCTCTTGCCGGCGTTCAGGGCGGTCGTGGTGGGACTGGACACCATGGCGTCCCACGGGTTGGCGACGACGGACGTCACGTTCACCCGCATTCGGCCGGACTCGGCCGTGATCGTCGTCTGGCCGATCGTCTGCCAAGGGGCCGTCGAGCTGGTGAAGGCGCCGTTGCCGATCAGCTGGGCGGCGGCTGAGGCAGGCGGTGGGACGGCCAGGACAGCGGCCACGACCGCGGTTAACGCCGCGGCGGCTTTTGCTGCGATAAATCGCACTAAATCACCTTTCAGTGGGGTGTGGTGCGCCGAAGGGCTCGGTGGGGTTTGGCGCACCAGGAGAGCGTCGTCGACGGAGGCGCTGGAGGGGGAGGGTCACCACGGCCGGCGCACACGCCGGCCGCACTCGAACAGGCATGCCGGACCTCTCTCGGTGCGGTACCGCGGCGTCGGCGTGATCATTACTGACCACCCTAGATACGGTCAAGGGATTAGGTAGTGGTAAATATCCATCCCATGGGCCCTCTTCTCTCCGGCACAGGTGATGGTCTACCGTTTATGGGAGCGCTCCCAGGCGGTTGAGGCGCCGATCGGCACAGGTCAGGTCTGTTCCCAAGAGAGCCGCGACCGCGCACCGGACGCCGAGGTCGCCTGCGGCGGTGGCAACGGCTCAATGGATCGGCCGTTGCGGGCGGGACGATCGAGCCGGTGGTCACGACCTTTAGCGGATTGCGCCGCCGGATCACCTCGGCGGCATCATGGAGAGGGCCGTCAGGGCATGAGTTTTCTCTGGGGCGCGGCGACGTCCAGCTATCAGATCGAGGGCGCGTTCGCGGAGGACGGCCGGGGGACGTCCATCTGGGACACCTTCAGCCGCGTCCCCGGCAAGGTGCGGGGCGCCGAGAACGGCGACGTGGCCTGCGACCACTACCACCGGTACGCCGACGACGTGCGGCTGATGGCGGAGCTGGGGTTGCGGGCGTACCGGTTCTCCGTCGCGTGGCCGCGCATCGTGCCGGAGCGCGGGGTGGTCAACCAGAAGGGTCTCGACTTCTACCGCCGCCTGGTGGACACGCTGCTGGAGCACGGCATCACCCCGTGGCCGACGCTCTATCACTGGGATCTGCCGCAGTACTTGGAGGACGCGGGCGGGTGGCCCAACCGGGACACAGCCTATCGGTTCGCGGAATATGCCGACATTGTGCATACGGCATTGCGCGATCGGGTGGCGAACTGGACGACGTTGAACGAGCCGTGGTGCTCTGGGCTGCTCGGGTACGCCAACGGGGAGCACGCGCCGGGGCGTCAGGAGCCGTCCGAGGCCGTCAAGGCGGTGCACCACCTGCTGCTGGGCCACGGCCTAGCCGTCCCCATCTTGTCCGGAAATATCGGCATCACGTTGAACATGTCGGACGTGACGCCCGCCACGGAGTCGGCGGCGGACGCGGACGCCGCCCGCCGGGTAGACGGCATCCAGAACCGGCTGTTCATCGACCCGGTGCTGCGCGGCTCCTACCCCGAGGACGTCGTCCGCGACCTGGCGCCCCACAGCGACTTCTCCCACGTCCTGGACGGGGACCTGGCGCTCATCTCCCGGAAGATCGACATGCTCGGGGTCAACTACTACTCGCCCGCCCTGGTGGCGGCCGGCGAGCCCGTACCTTCCGGCAGTACGCCGTGGATCGGCGCGGAGGACGTCCGCTGGGTGGACGGCGGCCGCAAGCGCACCACGATGAACTGGGAGATCGACGAGAACGGCCTGCTGCGCCTCCTCCAGCGGCTACGCAAGGACTACCCGGCCATCGACCTCTACATCACCGAGAACGGCGCGGCCTTCGCCGACGAGGTGAGCGAGGACGGCGCGGTGCACGATCCGGACCGCGTCGACTACCTGGAACGCCACATCAACGCCTGCGCCGAGGCGGTGAACAGTGGCGTCCCGCTCAAGGGCTACTTCGCCTGGTCCCTGCTGGACAACTTCGAGTGGGCCCACGGGTACGGACAGCGGTTCGGCCTCGTACACGTGGACTTCGACACCCAGCGGCGCACCCCGAAGGACTCCGCCCTCTGGTACGCCGCCCGCATCCGAAAGGGCGGCCTGGTGTGAACTGACCACGAGATAGGTTCAGCCGCGTTGCCGGTACTTCTCCGCATATGTACGGGCAACGCGCAGGAGCTCGGACTCCATCCACTCGGCGGCGGCCAGCGTACGCGGGAGCAGGTGGCGCTCCGTGGTGGCGGCGCGGAGCAGCAGAGCCGCCGTGATGTCGTGGTCGGGACGGCGGACGACGGTGATCGGATCGCCCGCGCGGATCTCTCCCGGCGCGATCACCCGTAGCAGCGCGCCGGTGCGGCCGACCTCGATGAACCGTTTCATCCAGCCCTGCTCTCCGACCCACCCCGCGAACGTGCGGCAGGGAATCCGGCCGGCGGTCACCTCGACCACCAGGTCGGAGCCCACCTGCCAGCGTTCCCCGATGAGCGCCTCGGCCACGTCCAGCCCGGACGTGGTGAGGTTCTCGCCGAAGGCGCCGTTGGCCAGCGTACGGCCGAGAGCCTGCTCCCAGGCGTCCAGGTCCTCGCGCGCGAACGCGTACACCGCACGGTCACTGCCGCCGTGGAAGCGGCGGTCGCAGACGGCGTCCCCCGCCACGCCGCCGCCCGCCGTGCCCTTGGGGCCGACGGGTGACACCTGGACCGGCCCCGTCACCGGGCGCTTGTCGATGCCCGTCATCCCGCCCGGGGCATCGGTGTAGTCCACGGGCATGGGGCGGCCGACGTTCACCGACAGAAGTCTCATGACCCCCAAGCTATGCGGAGCGAACACTTTTGGGGCGATCGGTGAAGGAGGGGGGACCGATCCCCCGCGACGGAAGACAGGCGATGACTCGAAGAGCTACGACATGGCCCCGATGACGGAGCGGGCGGAGGACGCCGCGATCATCGAGCGGTCCTTACGGGAGCCCGAGTGCTTCGCCGAGCTGTTCGACCGCTACCACGGGCCGATCCACGGTTATGCCGAGCGGCGGCTCACCCGGCCCCTGGCCGACGACATCGCCGCCGAGACGTTCCTGATCGCGTTCCGCCGGCGCGACACCTACGATCTGTCCCGGCCGGACGCCCGGCCCTGGTTGTACGGGATCGCCTCGAACCTGATCTCCCGCCACCACCGGGCCGAGGTCCGGCAGTACCGCGCGCTGGCCAGGGCCGGTGTCGAGGAGAGCAGCGAGGACCACGCCGACCGGATCGCCGCCTCGCTGGCGGACCGGCCTTGGCTGGCGGCGGCGCTGGCCAGGCTGCCCGCAGCGGAACGCAACGTACTGCTGCTGGTCGCCTGGGCCGACCTGACCTCCGAAGAGGCGGCCAAGGCGCTCGGCGTTCGGGCGGGCACGGTCCGGTCCCGGCTCCACCGGGCCCGGACGAAGATCCGCGCCGCGCTGGACCCGGCACTCACCAGGAAGGACAGCTGATCATGAGCGAACATCCGGACGCCGATCTGGACGCCCTGCGCCGGGCCTGGCCCGAGCCCGTCCCGCCGTCCCATGACACCTGTTCCGCCGCCAGGACCGCACTCCTCCAGGAGGCGACCGCGGCGCTTCCCCGGCGTGCGCGCCGCTTCCGCCTGCCTCGCGCGGGCGGGCGCGTCCTCGCGGTGGGGGCACTGGCCGCCGCGATCACGGCGGTCGCGTTCGTCGTCGGGAACCCCGAGGGAGACACACCGCGCCCGATGGTCCCCGGCCTGGCGCTGCCGGCCGCCAACGCGCAGGTACTGCTCCACAAGGCGGCCGCCGCCGCCCGGGACCGGCCCTTCACAGCACCCCGCCCGAAGCAATGGATCTACATGGAGACGCGCTACCAGGGTGTCCCCCAGGCCACCTCAGGCGAGGTGCAGACCGCGGAGACGCCGCTGGAGAGCAGGGTGGATCGAGCCTGGACACGGGCCGACGGCAAGGTATTGGCCATGTTCGAAGGCGGCAAGCTGGTCCGCTCGCCCACCGGAGGTGGCATGCCCCCCACCGACTTCGCCACGGTCGCGGCGCTGCCAACGGATCCCGATGCGCTCCTGACCTGGCTGTACGGAAACGTGGGCGTTCGCCAGAAGCGGGATGTCACCGCCTACTTGATACTCGGCTCCCTGCTCAACAACAACCTCGTCCCGCCGGCTCAGGAGGCCGCCGTCTACCAGGCGATGGCCAAGATCCCCGGGGTGACGGTGAACCCGGACGCGGTAGACGTCGCAGGACGTCCGGCGCTGGCCGTCGGCTGTGTCGAAGACGGCTGGGTGGGTCACGAGATCCTGCTCGATCGGACCACCTACACGTACCTGGGCGAGCGCGCCGTCGCCATCGCCGACTACGTATCCCCCAACCCGGACATCGTCTTTTCGATCAAGAAGGGGACGATCATGAGCCGCTCCGTCCGCCTCGCCATCGGAATCACCGACAAGCCCGGAGTACGGCCCTGAACGGTGGCACGGCCCGCCCGCACCGGTGGGCGGCGCCGGCGGCGTCGCTGCTGCTGGTGCTCCCGCCGGTGGTGAACCTGGCAGGCGGGCTCACCTGGATCTGGACACCGTCGCTGCCGCTCCCACTGCTCCACCTGCTGACCCGGGCCGGCCTGCTGGACGCGTGGCTGCTGCTGGATCTCCTCGCCGCTTCGGGCATCCTGGGCGGGGCCGCCCTGGCGGCGCTGGCGGCACGGGAGCGGGCCACAGCCGTCCTGCTGATCGCCGCGATCTCGGCGATCAGCCTCGCCGCCGCTGTTGCCGGAGGCGCGTGGCCGCCCACTTGGTACGCCGTGGCGTACGGGGGAGCGCTGGTCCTTCTACGCGTTTCGCGGTGATGGATCACGGGGTGAACGTTTCACCGGCCGCACCGAGCTGACCCGGCAAGACCCGAAGGCTCCGAGCCCGCGCCTTGACGCTCCCCGTACGGCCGAGAAGACTCACCGGCGATCCCCTCAGGTGTTAGCGATAACAGCGAGGTGGCCCATGGCGCGATTCCTCGTCTCTCTAGTGACCATGCTGGTCACGGCGGTGATCGCCTACGCCGCCTCCACGTTCGGCTCCCGCAACTCGGCGATCTTCCTGGCCACCAGTGCCACCGGCGCCTCGGGTACGTGGGCCAACCAGGGCCTGGTCATCTCCACCACCTCCGCCAGCAGCTACAACGCGATCGACCCCAACCTGGTCACGGACGCCGCCGGCAACTGGTGGCTGTCCTTCGGCTCGTTCTGGAACGGCATCAAGCTGATCCCGCTCAACTCCTCGACCGGGCTGCGGAGCGGGAGCGCGCTCTACTCGATCGCGCAGCGCACCGGCGCCAGCACGGCCGTGGAGGCGCCGTTCATCTTCCGGCACGGGTCGTACTACTACCTGTGGCATCAGGCGGTGAT
Organism: Nonomuraea sp. NPDC048901; assembly: GCF_040649695.1. NCBI lineage: Bacteria > Bacillati > Actinomycetota > Actinomycetes > Streptosporangiales > Streptosporangiaceae > Nonomuraea > Nonomuraea sp. NPDC048901. Next base: position 665,065 of record NZ_JBEZFW010000006.1, read on the forward strand.
TACGGACAGCGACGCCGACGTCCTGTTCTACCACTACTACGCCGACAACGGCGCCTCGCTGCTGGGCATCAACCTCATCGCCTACGACGGCGCGGGCTGGCCCTACGTCTACTGATCAGGTCCGAAAGGAGCAGGCATGCTTCCCGCGCGAAGGCGCTCCCTCTCTCTCGTGATCGCCGTGGTCCTCGCCCTGACCGGGACCATGAACGTCGGTACCGCCTCAGCCGCCGCGGCCAGGCAGGTGGAGAACCTGGATCGCGGCCTGATCAGCGTCCATTCCGGCAGCGGCAACCTGGTGTCCTGGCGGCTGCTCGGCAGCGAGAGCATGAGCACGGGATTCAACGTCTACCGCGGCTCGACCCTGCTGACCTCGTCGCCCATCACGAGCTCGACGAACTACCTGGACTCCGGCGCCGCGGCGACGTCCACCTACACCGTGCGCGCCGTGGTCGGCGGGGTGGAGCAGGCGCCCTCCGCGGCGGCGACGCAGTTCGCCAACGGGTACCTGGACGTCCCGATCCAGCGGCCCGCCGGCGGCACCACGCCGGACGGGGTCGCCTACACCTACAGCGCGAACGACGCGAGCGTGGGCGATCTGGACGGTGACGGCCGCTACGAGTTCGTGCTCAAGTGGGATCCGTCCAACGCCAAGGACAACTCCCAGTCCGGCTACACCGGCAACGTGTACGTGGACGCGTACCGGCTGAACGGGACAAGGCTGTGGCGCATCGACCTGGGCCGCAACATCCGCGCGGGGGCGCACTACACCCAGTTCCAGGTGTACGACTACGACGGCGACGGCAGGGCCGAGGTCGCGATGAAGACCGCCGACGGGAGTGTCGACGGCACCGGCCGGGTCATCGGCTCCGCGTCCGCGGACTACCGGAACTCCTCCGGATACGTCCTGTCCGGGCCGGAATTCCTGACCATGTTCAACGGTCAGACCGGGGCGGCCATGTCCACCGTCAACTACAACCCGCCGCGCGGGACCGTGTCCAGCTGGGGCGACTCCTACGGCAACCGGGTCGACCGGTTCCTGGCCGGTACGGCGTACCTGGACGGGCAGCGGCCCAGCCTGATCATGGCGCGGGGTTACTACACGCGTACGGTGATCGCCGCGTGGGACTTCCGAAGCGGCGCGCTGACCCAGCGGTGGACGTTCGACTCCAACGTGTCCGGCTCCCAGTACGAGGGGCAGGGCAACCACCAGCTGTCGATCGCGGACGCCGACGCCGACGGCCGGGACGAGATCATCTACGGCTCGGAGGCGATCGACGACAACGGGAGCCCGCTGTGGAACACCCGGCTGTTCCACGGTGACGCGCTGCACGTCGGCGACCTGATCCCGGCCCGCTCCGGCCTCGAGGTGTTCAAGCCGCACGAGAACACCAACCAGCCGGCCACCTCCATGGTCGACGCCCGGACCGGCGCCGTCATCTGGACGAACCCCTCCTGCGGGTGCGACAACGGGCGCGGCGTGTCCGACGACGTGTACGCGGGCAGCGCGGGCGCCGAATCGTGGTCGTCGGCCGTCTCCGGGATCTTCAACACCTCCGGCGCGAACATCGGCCGCAAGCCCGGCTCGACCAACTTCCTCATCTGGTGGGACGCCGACCCGGTCCGCGAGCTGCTCGACGGCACGCACATCGACAAGTACGGCACCAGCGCCGACACCCGCCTGCTCACCGGTTCGGGCGTGCACGCCAACAACGGCACCAAGTCGACCCCGTCCCTGTCCGCCGACCTGTTCGGTGACTGGCGCGAGGAGGTCGTCTGGCCGACGACGTCGGAGACGGCGCTGCGGATCTACAGCACCCCCACCGTGACGACCCGGCGGCTGTGGACCCTCATGCACGACCCGATGTACCGGGTGGCGATCGCCTGGCAGAACACCGCCTACAACCAGCCGCCGCACCCGAGCTACTTCATCGGCAACGGCATGCCCACCCCGGCCCAGCCGAACGTCTACGTGCGCTAGATCGTTATGACATCAGCCGCTTTCGCGCCGTACTTCGGGTGCGGGCGGCAACCGTTGGGCCGCGGTCCGTTCCCGGTCGACCCGGTCCGCGACCTCAGTAAGGCGCGCACAGATGTGCTCGAGTCTCTCATGGGCTTGATTTCGCTCCGCGATGATCGCTGCCAGCAGCAGGGCGGTCAGCGACGCGGCCCCGTTGAACGCTTGCAGAGTGACCATGTTGAGGAAGAGGCCGTGCTCGGCGAACGGGCCCGAACCTTGCGCGGCCGCGACGATCGCGACTGTCGACACGATCAGCGCGCATGCCGCGGCGCCCGCCAGCTGGAAACGCAGGGCGGCCCAGATCAGGAACGGGAAGACGAGGAAGAGCAGGTTGATGGAGCTCACCGTTGCCACCACCGTGACGAGGAGCGTGCCCACGGCCAAGGCCACAGCCTCGCCCCAACGGGACAGACGAGCGTCCCACGGAGTCCGGGATGTGCGCAGCACCAGCAGGATGGGCGTTACTACGAGCACGCCCATCGCGTCGCCCGTCCACCACACCGACCACGTCGGCCAGAAGTCACCGCTTCGCAGTGCGCCGGCGAGCAGGAGCACGCCACTGCCCACCGTCGAGCTGATCAGCATCGCGGTCAAGGCGCCGAGGAAGACCAGCGCCAGCGCGTCCCGCAACCGATCCAGCTCGATGCAGAAACGCGCGCGAACGAGCAGGAGGTAAGCGCACACCGGAGCGAAGGTGTTCCCCACGGAGATCGCCGCGACCGCGAGCAACGACGGTCCGAGCATCAGGTTGACCAGGAACGCACCGAGAGTGATCCCGGGCCAGACTCGGATGCCCATGAGAAGCAGACAGGCCAGCGCGATGCCCGTCGGCGGCCAGAGCGGCGTGACCTGCCCGCCGACCAGCTCCTGCGCCAACCCCACCTTCGCAGCTGCGAAATAGGCGCCTGCGACGGCAAGCATCCGCAAGCCGTTCACGGCATATGAGCGGGGCCGAATGTTGTTCAGCACGCCGCCTCACTCCCTCTCACCTGCGAAAACTGCCCCCATGACATTCTGCTACGGGATGGGCCCGCGGTCACCGGCCGCTGGACGGGCTCTCGCGCACGCGACGTGCGGCGCGGGCCCGCCGGGGTTTCCGGCGCGAGCTGGCCTGCAACTTCCGCGGCAGCCGAGGTAAACCCCAGGTAGATGCGTAACGGCCGATCCCGGAGTTAGCGTGGCGGATGCCCATCAGCGCCGCATCACTCGTCCGGCGAGTGTCCGCGGTCAACCCCCTGCTCCTCGACGGCGCCCTGACCCTGGCGCTGGTCGTCGGGACCTGGCTGTGGGAGATGTACGACCCGGGCAAGGGGCGGCCTCCGGACACGTTGTCCCTGTCCCTGACCGTGCTGGTGAACGCGCCGGTGGCACTGCGCAGGCGGGCGCCGGTCGCCGTCCTGGTGGTCTCCACCGGGGCGGCGCTGGTCTACCACATGCTGGGCTACCATCTCGGGCTCAACAGCATGGGGCCGCTGGTGACGCTCTACACCGTCGCCGCCCACCGGTCCTGGGCGTTCACCCTGGCCGGGGCGGGGCTGATCGTGACGGAGTGGACGCAGGCCTCGGTCCGCCAGCCCGACGTCGCGCTGTGGTCGGCGTTAGGGCAGTCGCTCCTGGTGGCGGCCTACACCGTGGGCGCGGGCACGAGCACGCGGTTGCTGGCCGAACGTACCCGGCAGCTCGCCGTGCTGGCCGACCAGCTCCACCGGGAGCAGGACGCCGCCGCCCGCCGCGCCGTCACCCACGAACGGGTACGGATCGCCCGCGAGCTGCACGACGTCGTCGCCCATCACATGTCGGTGATCTCCGTACAGGCGGGGCTCGGCCGCTACGTCGCCCTGTCCGACCCGGCCACCGCGCACGCCACGCTGGGGGTCATCGCCGACACCAGCCACGAGGCGCTGGCCGAGATGCGGCGGCTGCTGTCGATCCTGCGGATCGAGGCCGACGACGAGGACGACGGGCTCTACTCCACCGCCCCCGGCCTGCAGAGCCTCGAACCCCTGGCGGAGCGGATCCGCGCGGCCGGTCTGCCGCTCACGGTGATCGTCGAGGGTGAGGTCAGGCCGCTGCCGCCCGGCCTGGACATGTGCGCCTACCGCATCGTCCAGGAGTCCCTGACCAACGTGCTGAAGCACGCCGGTCGCGCCCGGGTGGAGATCCGGGTGACGTACGGCCCCGCCACGCTGGCCCTTCGCGTGACCAACGACGGCGCCGCGGCCACCGGGAGCTCCCGTTCTCGTGGGCACGGATTGATCGGCATGACCGAACGTGTCAGGCTTTATCAGGGAACGATCAACGCAGGGCCGCTGCCGCTGGGCGGATTCGAGGTGCTGGCGATCTTCCCGCTGTCCCCGCCCGACGATCAGCCTCAAGAAGCGAGCTCATGATCAGAGTGCTCGTGGTCGACGATCAGGTGCTCATCCGTGCCGGTCTGGCCGCGCTGCTGCGCGCGGCGGGCCTGGAGGTGGTGGGCGAGGCCGCCGACGGTGAGGAGGCGGTGCGCCTGGCCGCCGCGGTCAAGCCCGAGGTGATCCTGATGGACATCCGGATGCCGGGCATCAACGGCATCACGGCCACCGAGCGGATCCTGGCCGCCGCCGAGGGGACGCCGCCCAAGGTGCTCATCCTCACCACGTTCGACCTGGACGAGTACGTCTTCAACGCGCTGCGGCTGGGCGCCAGCGGCTTCCTGCTCAAGGACACGCCGCCCGAACGCCTGATCGCCGCCATCCACACGGTCGTCTCCGGCGATATCCTGCTGGCCCCGGTCGCCACCAAGCGGCTGATCGAGGCGTTCGTCGACCCGCCGCCGGCCGTCGAGACCCCGCCACCGGCCCTCGACCGCCTGACCAGCCGTGAGACCGAGGTGCTCGGCCTGGTCGGGCACGCCCTGTCCAACAAGGAGATCGCCGAGCGGCTGTCGGTGAGCGAGGGCACCGTCAAGACCCACCTCAACCGCCTGATGGCCAAGCTGGGACTGACCAGCCGCGCCCAGGTGATCGTCTTGTCCTACGACTGTGGCCTGGTCAGACCAGCCTCCCGGTAGCCCTGGTAATCTCCGAACCGCCCATTCGGGATAAGACCGTTCAGGGATAAGTCCGTTCGGGGATAAGAAGGGGACGGAGTCCATGAAGATCGCCGTAGACGACCTCTCCGGTCCGGAGATCGCCGCGTTCCTCGACGAACATCTCCAGCAGATGCGGTCGATCACGCCGCTGGAGAGCAAGCACGCCCTCGACCTTGACGCGCTCCGCGCGCCCGAGGTGACGTTCTGGACGGTCGTCGACGGAGACACCCTGGTCGGCTGTGGCGCGATCAAGCGGCTGGACGCCGAACACGCCGAGGTGAAGTCCATGCGCACCCGGCCGGTGCGCCGGCGCAGCGGGGTGGCGTCCCTGCTGCTGGGGCACATCATCGCCGAGGCCACGCGCATGGGCTTCACCCGGCTCAGCCTTGAGACCGGCTCCGACGAGTTCTTCCTGCCGGCGAGGAAGCTGTACGAGAAGTTCGGGTTCGCCTACTGCGAGCCGTTCGCGGACTACCGGCCCGACCCGAACAGCGCGTTCATGACAAGGACGCTATAGGCATCCCCTATCGACTTCGAAGCGTAGTCATACGATTGCAATGAGCAGTCGAAAGGCGAGGGGATCATCATGGCCAAGCGTACCGAATGCCCGGTTGTGGTGATGTGTTCGTTCGCTGGCCTCATACGCGGTCGGGGCTGCCGAGCAATAGTCGGCCCGGATATCAGCCGTGGTAGGCGCATGGATCATAAGCGCCTGGTGTCCAAGTGCCGCTCATGCGTTCTAGCTTGCACAACCAAATATTGGTAATCTTATGGTCACTGTCCGTGAAAGTTGAGGGGTGCGGGTCATCGCAGGCATAGCGGTTGGCTTCCTTGGTGTATGCGGTGACGTCATGGTGCGGCCACCAGCATGGGCGCCGTTCGGTGGACAGACGTGCCCGCCCGGCGTTGGAGGCTGCACGCATGGCTGACTCGCTGCGGGCGATCGCTGCGCCGTTCGTCGCTCTGGGGCCGTCCGGGGTGGCGATCCGCGACCGGCTCAAGGGCTTGACGGCGCAGGATGAGCAGGTGCTGCGGCTGGTGGGTGCGCATCTCGGCGTGCTGGCTTCGCGGGATCTGGCAGTGCGTTGCCGTGCTGGGCTGGAGCATTCCCCCCAGGCGTGGGCGGCCCGCAAGCGGGAACTGACGCCGCTGTCGTCGTCGCGCTGGGCGGGCAGCATCACGAAGGCCTCCCATGATCAGTGGGCGCTGGCTCGCCGATCCGGGCTGGCCCACATCTGCTCGCTTGAGGCGGCCATCCGGACGATCGCGCACCGGCTGGCTCAGCCGATCGGCGCGAAGGGTTCGAGGAAGGCGCCGGGTGGTTACCGCAGCAGGCGGGAGTGGCATGCCAAAACCCGCCGCCTGCACATGCTGACCCACCGGCTGGAGCGGGAGCGAGCCGACTACGAGTCCGGGCGGGTGCGGGTGGTGCGGGGCGGCAAGCGGCTCGCCCGCAACCGGCACCATCTTGCCGCCGCCCAGCTCACCGAGGCCGAGTGGCGCGATCGGTGGCAGGCCGAGCGGTGGTTCCTGCAAGCCGATGGCGAGTCGGGCAAGCGCTACGGCAACGAGACGATCCGCATCACCTCCGACGGCGAGGTTTCCCTCAAGCTCCCGGCCCCGCTCGCCGCCTACGCCAACGCCGAGCACGGCCGGTATGTGCTCGCCGGGAAGGTGCGCTTCCCGCACCGCGGGCAGGAGTGGGCCGACCGAGTGGAAGCCAACCGAGCCGTCGCTTACCGCATCCACCTGGACGTCGCCCGCGGCCGCTGGTACGTGACCGCTTCCTGGTCCTATCCGGTTACCCAAACCATCCCGATGGCCGCCGCCCTGGCCGAGGGCGTGATCGGCGTCGATACCAACGCCGACCATCTGGCCGCCTGGCGGCTGGACGTGCACGGTAACCCGATCGGCAACCCGCGCCGATTCGGCTACGACCTGTCCGGCACCGCCAGGCACCGCGACGCCCAGGTCCGGCACGCCCTAACCCGCTTGTTGCACTGGGCTCGGGCGTGCGGGGTACGCGCCATCGCCGTCGAGGACCTCGATTTCGCTGCCGAGAAGACCCGAGAGAAACAGGGCCGCAACCGGCGATTCCGGCAGCTCATCTCCGGTATGCCCACCGGCAAACTCCGCGCCCGCCTCACCAGCATGGCCGAAGCGACCGGCATCGCGATCATCGCCGTGGACCCGGCCTACACCTCCAAGTGGGGCGGGCAGCACTGGCAAAAGCCCCTCACCTCGACCAACCGTAAGACCAGCCGACACGATGCAGCGAGCATCGCGATCGGCAGGCGCGCCCAAGGGCACCCGATTCGGCGACGGATGACACCGCCCCACGACGACCAGAGCGATCGTCGCGGGCATCGGACCGTCCAGGCCCAACCGGAGACCGTTGGGCGTGAGGAACCCCGCCCCCGCATACCCGGACCACGGACACGATCCGCGCTGCCCGGACGCGGCCAGTACGCGGGCAACCAGCACGCCCACCACCGTTCGGGGCGCGCGGCTGAGCATGAGCCCTGGCAACAGGACCCATTCCCGCTCAGTCCCTAGGAACGGTGCCGTCACGGTATGACGGGGCCGATCAGCGAGGGGCATACCATCCACGCATATCGCGGCGCTATGGGAACGGGCCCCGCGGCAATCGCCGCGAGGCCCGGCTCCACCGGTCGTCGTCCGGTTCACGATCGGTTGCGGAAAGCGTGCTCAGTTCACGATCGGCTGAGGGAACGCGCTCAGCTGGGGATCGGGTACGGGAACGCGCTCGTCACGCCGATCTTGTCGTACTCCATCTTCGAGGTGTCGAAGCCGTCCGCCCAGTTGGCGTTGGTGACCTCGTTGCACTTGTACGCCTGGTACTTGTCGTCGCTGACCTTGCCCACCTCGACGTTGGAGATGGCGAAGCCGCATCCTCCCGCGTCCATGTGCACGCCGCGGGTGCCGGAGTCCGGCATCTGCCCGGCGGGGTCGTTGAGGACGTCGCCGATCACCATCTGCGTGACGTAGTTGTCGATCGGGTGCGGCTCGACGTTGTGCACGCCGTAGGTGTAGAAGGCGCCCATGTCGCCGCTGTCGAGGCCGGTCTCCTCCAGGCGGATGTAGGAGAACTTGTTGTTGCGGGCGTAGTTGTCCTCGTTCTTGATCTCGGGGCGGACCTCAAGGCTGATGCCGTAGCGGGCGCTGTGCTTGACGACGATGTTGCTGACGGTGTTGTTGCCCGTGCTCATCAGCTCGATGCCGGCCGCGTCGCCGGGGACCAGCTCGCCGACGTGGTAGATATAGTTATTCGTGATCGTGTGATGTCCGGAGATATCACCTTCGCCGGGGTAGCCGCCCTCCACCTTGATGCCGTCGCCGCCGAGGTTGTCCAGCAGGCTGTCCGACACCTTGACCCGCTCATTGGCGAAGAGCAGGAAGACGCCCGTGAAGCCGCTGTCGGACAGGTGCAGCCTGGTCAGGTCGATATCGCGGGAGTTCGTCACGGTGATCATGCCGAACCTGTTGCGCGGCATCTCGATCTGCCGGTCGTAGATCGGGTACTTGTGCTCGTAGCCAGAGTCGCCCGGGGCGTTCCAGGCATAGCGATACCAGTCGACGAAGTCGGAGTACTGCAGTTGCAGCCCGTCGAAGGCGAGGTTCTGGACGCGCCGGTCGGGGGAGGACCCGGCCAGCGAGATGATCGTCTTGACCGTGGGCGCCATGACCTTGTCGATCGAGCCCTTCGGCCAGTAATAGACCTCGCTGTTGGCGAAGTCGAAGTAATACTCGCCCGGCTGGTCCAGGAAGCGCAGCGTGTTCTGCAGGAAGTAGCGCGAGCCGCTGCGGCTGTTGACGAGGGTGAAGCGGGCGTCGTGGTTGAGCGTGAAGAAGTTCTTGCGGAAGTCGGCCCCGCCGAGTGGCACGGTGTCGGAGAACCAGCTCCACGAACCGCCGGACCAGACGACCATCTGGGCGTTCTTGTCGAAGTCGGCGTCCCACTCCTTCGGGATGTCCTTGGCGTCGAAGAAGAGCCAGTTGTGCACGGCCTGGTATTCCGCCTCGGGCGTCACCGAGAACAGATACGGCGACCACAGGTCGTCGCTGGTCCTGTTCGGGTAGCGGGCGGTCGTGGCGCGCTTGCCGTCCTCGAAGAGGGTGTAGAAGTTGCGGTCGACCTTGGTCTTGTAGATGGTGTCGTTGTACTTCTGCCAGCCGGTCAGCGGCTTGGCGCCGAGCAGCCTGGCCTTGCCGGGGCCGTCGGCGCTGCGGTAGGTGATCTTGTGGCCGTTCTCGCCGGAGTCGGCCTCGGTGAAGGTGATCGTCTTGTCGACGACGTAGTCACCGGTCTTGACGTTGACCACGATGTCGCACTTCTGGTGCTTCTTCTTGGCGCGCAGCTGGTCGCGGGCCTGCTCGATGGACTTCCACGGACGCTGGGCACTGCCGTCGGCCCGGTCGCCGCCCGTGGGGGACACGTAGTAGTCGCACGTGGCCTTCTCCGCCGCCGTCGCTGGTGCGGTCAAGCTGCCTAGCAATAAGACGACCGCACCCAAGGACCTGAGGATCACTGGCTCTCCTTTGCTTCCCGCCACTGCTCGTACTCGGCGCGGGTTTGGGGGGTTAGGGGGTAGTAGTCCGACAGGGCGCCGCCGTCCTCGATGCGGGCGCGGCTGTAGCGCTCCCACTGCTCGTGTTCGGCGGCGGCTTCGATCACCGACTCGGCCCGGCGGCGCGGTACCACCACGGCGCCGTCGTCGTCGGCGACGAGCAGATCACCGGGGAGCGCGAGCGCCCCGCCGACGGCGACCGGCACGTCATAGGCCCACGGGAACAGCTCCGCCTGCGAGGCGTAGTGCGGGGTCGCGCCCGTGGACCAGATCGGCACGTCCAGCTCGGCGACCCGGGGCAGGTCCCTGATGCGGCCGTCCACGACGATGCCCGCGCCGCCCTTGCGCTTGAAGTAGCGGACCAGCATGTCGCCGAAGCAGCCGGTGTAGGCGCTGCCGTACGCCTGGACGACGAGCACGTCGCCGGGCCGCACCTCCTCCAGGACCGCCCACAGCGCGGTGTGCCGCTCGACGTACTCCTGGCCGAGGCCCGAAGCGATGTCCTCGCGTTGCGGCATGAACTGCAGCGTCCGGACCCGGCCGGCGATCTTCTGCCCCCGCGCCAGCGGGAGCGGTCCCTCGACGAAGGTCCGCCGGATGCCCTGGGCGTGCAGTTTCGCGCAGGCGGTGGCCGAGCTGATCCGGGACAGCCCGGCCACGAGGGCGGGATCGGGTTCGGCGGGCAGCGGCCCGCGAACGGGAAGGTCCCAGATGGGGTCGTCCATGAAACTCCTCGGTAGAAGGGCTCGGTGCGGCTCGGGGTAGGGCCCGTGACTCGATAGGGCTCGGTACGGCTCGGGGTGGGGCCCGTGACTCGATAGGGCCCGGGGATAGGCCCGGCCTCGGTCTCGATACGGCGAGAGGCTTGATACGGCGAGAGGTGCGGGTCAGTAGTGCTGGTGCGACGGGGTGCGGACGCGCGCCGTCGTGTGCAGGTCGAGCCGGATCCGGCGGCCGGGCGGCAGCTCCACGACCAGTCGCGGACCGCCCACCGCCACCTCCCGCTCGGCCTCACTGATCGGGGGCGCGGTGTAGGAGCGCGGATCGCCCGGATAGCCGGGCTCGGCCCCGGTCACCACCGCGCGGTCGATGCCGTGCTCGCCGAACGCGCCCGCCTGCACCACGACCCGGCGGGTCCGGCTCAGTCCGAGGTTCACCAGCTCGACGCGGACGCCGTCGGGACGTACCGAGTCGACCAGCGCGGCCACGTCGGCGGGCAGGCCGGGGCGGTGGCGGTCGGCGTCGAAGTAGGCCAGCCGCGTCGGCAGCAGCCCGCCGTTGTAGAGGACCTGCGGCGTGCCCGTGACCAGCTGCAGCAGCGCCTCGGTGAGCACCGGGTTGAGCCGCTGCCAGTGGTGCACGTGGACGGTGGCCAGGTCCGCGTGGTCCGCGTCGATGAGCGCCATCCGCCGCTGCACCTGGCCGAGCGCGGTGGCCAGCATGGCCTCGGGGAAGCCGGGGTTGGCGCCGCGCAGGTACTCCAGCCAGGGCGCCTCGTGCCCGGCCTCCTCCTTGTTGCGGAACGGGTGCACCGTGGTCCAGTCATAGCCCGAGGCCGCGCGCAGCCGGTCCAGCCGGTCGGCGTCCTCGGCGGACCGGCTCGCCTGCCACAGCCAGACGGGCAGGCCGAGCTGCGGCGGCTGGAAGTCGAACCAGCCGCCGTCGTCGTGCCGGTTGGGCACCAGCATGGTCGGCTGCCCGGCCTCCTCGCCCAGCTCGGCCAGCCAGCGGTCGCTGGTGCTCATCTCCGTGCCGGTCACGCTCGCCTGCCTGGCGTGGGCGTACACGCTCTCCAGGGGGTCGCGGCCGATGGCGAGCGTGGCATCGTCGCCGGTCAGCAGGTGGGCGTTGACGGCGGCGACGGCCGCGGCGGCGCCGACGCTGTAGAGGCCGTGCGGCCACTGCCAGCCGTAGTTGCCGCCGTACCACCGGCCGCCGTGCAGCTCGCCGACCTTGCCCGACGGGCCGACGTTGTCGGGGAGTACGCCGTCGTTGGCGGTGGCCCGCTCCTGCCAGGCGCCGATGTAGCGCAGTGCCCAGTCGCGGTAGCGGTCGTCGCCGTCGTACAGCCAGGCGTTGACGGCCAGGCTGGTGGCGGCCAGGTTGACCGCCACGTCGCCGCGGCCGATCCGCTCGCTCATCGCGGCGCCCATGCGGGCGGCGTTGCCGGGGTCGGCCAGGTCCGCCCAGCTCGTGATCCCGGGCAGGTCGCGCAGCGGCAGGCCGTACGGTCGCATGCTGGTCAGGCCCGCGTGGTAGGAGGCCCACTCCCGCTGCATGCCGTAGCGGGGGCCGCCGGCGCCGTTGTGCGGGGCCCGGATGAGGTCGAGATCGGCGTCGTAGTTGGCCGAGCCGGGCAGGTAGAGCTCGGCGAACCGCCGAGCCCGCTCGCGGTAGCGCTCGTCGCGCGGGTCTGCGGCGCAGATGCCGTAGAACAGCAGCAGCGACTCGCCCTGGTGGAACCAGTCGTAGCCGCGCTCGAACTCGTCCACCAGGTAGCCGAGCTCGGTGAGCTGGGCGGTCACGCCCTCCCAGTGGTGCTTGGCCGCGTCGAGCAGGTCGTCGGCGCCGCCGACCTGGTAGAGCGCAGGCCAGTTGAAGAACGCCTCGTAGAAGTCGTCGGCGCCGTCCCGGTCCTCGGTGGTGCCGTGGTAGATGAGCCGTCCGTCGGGCCCGCAGTAGCGGGCGGCGAAGGCCCGCCACGCCTCGTCGAGGGCGTCGAACAGCCGGCGTTCGAGCACCGCCCAGGCGGGCGGCGCGCCAAGAGGGACAGTCGCGGTGATCTCCCGCATGTCAACCTTTCGTGGCCCCGGCGGTGAGGCCGCTGATGATGTGCCGTTGCATGAAGACGAAGAAGACCAGGAGCGGGGCGATGGCCAGCAGCAGTGTCGGGAAGACCACCGTGTAGTCGGTGGAGTACTGGCTGACCGCCGCGTAGACGCCGGTGGTCACCGTGTACAGGCCGCTGCCGGGGCCCAGGATGATCTGCGGGTTCACGAAGTCGTTCCACACCGAGAAGGTGTTGAGGATGACCATCGTGGCGACCGCGGGCCGCATCAGCGGGAAGACGATCTGCCAGAACGTCCGCAGCCGCCCGGCCCCGTCCACCGCCGCCGCCTGGTCGAGCACGGCGGGGACGGTGGCGATGTAACCGGCGTACAGGAAGATCGAGAACGGCAGCGTGAGCACGGTCTCGAACAGCACGAACCCGCGGATCGTCCCCATCAGCCCGAGCGTCTTGAGCACGTACACGACGGGGATGACCAGCACCTGGCCCGGGATGAACGTCCCGGCCAGGAAGAACAGCATCAGCACCCGGAAGCGGCGCTTCGGGCTGCGCGCGATCACGTAGGCCGCGGGCGCGGCCAGCACCACCGAGAGCAGGTTGACCGCCACCACGAACAGCAGCGTGACCGCGTACCCCTTGACCACGTTGAACTGCGGGTTCGTCAGTGCCCTGCCCAGAGGCTCCAGCGTGAGGCCCCCCAGGCCGAACGGGTTGCCCAGGATGTCCTGCTGACCCTTGAACGCGTTGACGGTCAGCACGTACAGGGGGATGAGCATGAAGGCGACGGTCGCCCAGAGGAAGGGTTTTCTCACTGGTGCACCGCCAGTTCGCCGCGCCTGCGCAGCCGGGTCACCACGAACGCCAGCGCCGCCGTCACCAGCATCAGCAGCACCGACTGGGCCGAGCCGAAGCCGAGGCGGGCGTCGTGGAAGGAGTTCCACAGGATGAGGTAGGCGACGGTCTGCGTCTGACCGGCCGGGCCGCCCGCCGTCAGCGACACCACCAGGTCGTACGTCTTGAGCAGCGTCACCAGCGACAGCACGATGTTGACCGTCACGGACGGGCCCAGGGCGGGCAGCGTCACGTTCCTGAACACCTGCCATCGGGTCGCGCCGTCGATGCGCGCCGCCTCGATCAGCGAGTGCGGTACGGCCTGCAGTCCGGCCAGGTACAGCACCACGTTGACGCCGAACCCCGCCCACACCAGCACCGCGATCATGGTGATCGTGGCCCACGTCGGATCGGACAGGAACGGCAGCACCCCGCCGCCCCAGGTGGTCACCAGGTTGTTGACCGCGCCGGTGGTGCCGAGGATCGCCGACCAGAGGAAGCCGACCACGAGGGCGCTGAGCACGTGCGGGTAGAACAGCACGATCCGGAAGAACGTGTTCGCCCTGGAGACGCCGTTCACCAGGAGGGCGAAGCCGAGGCCCAGGAGGTTGAGCCCGGCTGTGCCCGCCGCCGCGACCAGCAGGGTGACCAGGGCGGCGCGGCGCAGCTCGGGGTCGTCCAGGAGGTTGACGTAGTTGGCGGCGCCGACGAAGGCGGGGTTGGCGCTGAAGCCGTCCCAGTCGGTCAGGCTCAGGTAGAGGGCCAGGCCGACCGGGATGATCAGCATCACGGTGTAGAGGACGGTGGCGGGGGCGACCATGATCGCGGTGGCCCATCCGTCGCGGTTCCTGGGCTTGCGCCGCACGACCGTGGTGGTGACGACGGGTGCTTCTTGGGTGAGCGTCATGAACGGCCGGCCAGCCAGCGGTCCACGCCCTCGGCCACTTCCTTGGGCGACTTGCCCACGTACAGGCCCTGGACCTCGGTGTTCCAGGCGGCGTTGAAGCCCTTGGGCAGGGTCGCGTCCCCGTACCCCTCACCCTGCGGGACCCCGGAGGGGGCGCCGTCGAGGATCTGCTGCACCTGCTTCTCCAGCGGGGTGAACTCGCGCTCCACGCCGCTGCGGAAGTTGCCGTCCTGCTTGAGCTGGCTCTTGACCGCCGCCGGGTCGGTGACGAGCCACTTCACCAGCTTGACCGCCGCGTCCTTCTGCGGGGTGGACTTGAGGATCATGTACGGGGCCGCCATCGTGGCGCCCTGGGGGCCCGGGTAGCTCAGGCCCTTGTCGACCGGGGCGGGGAAGACGCCGACTTCGAAGTCCTTCTTGGACTTGGCCTCGGCGGCGGTGAACCAGCTGCCCATGACGTACATCGCCGACTTGCCGGACAGGAAGGCGGTCTCGGCGTCGGCGTACTTCATGCCCAGGGCGTTCTTGTCGACGTAGCCCTTGTCGATCCAGGTGCGGTAGCGCTCCAGGAACGGCAGCAGCGACTCGCCCGCCTTGAGCTTGCCCGCCTTGATGTCCTGCTGCCAGGTGGGGTGGGCCTGGGCGCGCGACGGGCTGGACAGCTGCAGCAGCTGGAGCCCGGTCAGGAACTCGCCGCCGGTCTGCAGCGGCAGCGTCCCGGCCGCCTTGAGCTTGCCCATGACCGTGTCGAACTCGTCGAGCGTGGTCGGCGGCTTGTCGATCCCGGCCTTCTCGAACGTGGCCTTGTTGTAGAAGACCAGCGACTGCGCCTGTACGCCGACGCCGACCGTGTAGACCTTGCCGTTCAGGCTCGCCTCCTTGACCAGCGGCGTGTCCTTCGCCCACGGCTGGTCGGTCAGGTCGAGCATCTGCTTGGAGAGCGTCTCGTCGGCCGTCAGCGTCTCGACCACGTCGGGGGCGTTGCCCGCGGCGAGTTGCTGGGGCAGCGTGTCGGCCACGCCCTTGCCGGTCGGCGCCTCGATCTTGACGTCGATGCCGGGATTGGCCTGCTCGAACGGCTTGACCAGCCCGTCCCAGTACGCCTGGGTGAGGTTCGGGGTGATGTTGACCAGCATCCGTACGGTGACCTGGCCCCCCTCGCTCTGCTGCGCCGGCGAGCCGCCGGCGAAGCCGCCCCCGCCGCAGCCGGCGAGCAGGAGCAGGCCGCCGAGAGCGGTCAGGGCGTGGGTTGGACGTGGGGAGCGCATCGCACCTCCAGGGGAGACGCCTTTTAATGGGTCGTCACTCGATTAACGATTATTTAATACGTAGGTCACATATGCTCGTCAAGAGCCACGTAAATAGGTTGCGAGCGGATTGCCTGAGTCATAAATACGTTAGGATGGGCGGATGGCTGGACGCGAGGACGGCAAGCGGCTGGTGCTGGGCGCGGAGGAGCTGGACGCCCTGCGGGCGTGGGCGGAGGGGGCCGGTGAAAGCCTGAGCCTGCGCAGTCGCATCGTGCTCGCGTGCGCCGAGGGCCTGCCCCGCAACGAGATCGCGGCGCGGCTGGCGGTGAGCCCCGCGACCGTGGCCAAGTGGCGCGACCGCTTCGTCGAACGCGGCCTCGACGGCCTGGCCGACGCCCCGCGCCCCGGCCGCCCGCGCACCGCGGAGCGGCGGGAGGCCGAACGGGTGATCGCGGCCGCGGCCACCGGGCCGGCCGTCCCTTCGACGCGCACGATGGCCAGGCAGCTCGGCCTCTCGCAGTCCACGGTGGCGCGCATCTGGCAGGAGCAGCAGGTCGCGCCGCCCGCGGCCCGGCAGGTGCCCAGGGAACTGCTGTCCGACCGGGTCTACGAGCTGCTGCGCGGCTGGATCGTCGCCGGCGAGCTGGTGGCGGGGCAGCGGCTGGTGGAGTCGGAGATCGCCCGCCGGGTCGGCACCAGCCAGGCCCCGGCCAGGGAGGCGATCAAGCGGCTGGCGCACGAGGGCCTGGTCATCTCCTATCCCAACCGGGGCAGCTACGTCGCGGAGATCTCCGACGAGCAGGCCCGCGAGGTCCGCGACATCCGGGTGCTGCTGGAGGAGTACGCCGCCCGCGAGGCCGCCACCCGCGTCCGGCCCGAGACGCTGCGGCAGCTGGCCGCCGACGTGCAGGCGATGCGGCGGGCGGCGGGCGACGGCGACATCGGCGCCTTCCGGGACGCCGACCTGGCCTTCCACCGGCGCGTCTGCGCCGCCTGTGGCAACTCCTTCCTGCTGCGCCTGTGGCGGACCATCGAGTCCAACCTGTGGAGCCTGCACGTGGTCGGCAACCCGCTCTACGGCGGTGACTGGGGCGCGATGGCGGGCCACCACGACGACCTGCTGGCGGCGCTGGCCTCCGGCGACCCGGACGAGGCGGCCCGCCTGTTCGCCGCCCACGCCAGGGGCGAGGCGTCCCGCACCCCGCCCCGCACCCGGCCTGGTCAGGCGGACGTAACCACCTCGTAGACCCCGCCGCGCCGGGTGTCGAAGACGATCACCCCCGGCTCCGGCCGTTCGGCCTTGACCGGCCTGCCGTGCTCGGTCACCGTGACCTCCTTCGCGGTGCGCAGCGTGAGCTTCCGTCCCAGATCCGAGCGGATCTTCCCGCGTAGTACGGCCCCGCCGGCCCACTCCAGATCGATCTCGAAGCCGCCTCGGGCCCGCAGCCCGCGGAACGACCCGGCCGGCCAGACCGAGGGCAGAGCGGGCAGCAGGTGCACCTGGTCGCCGTGGCTCTGCAGCAGCATCTCGGTGATCCCCGAGGTCCCGCCGAAGTTGCCGTCGATCTGGAACGGCGGATGCAGGTCGAACATGTTGGGCGCGGTCCGGGCGGGCAGCAACAGGTTGCTCAGCCGCTTGTACGCCTCGGGCGCGTCCAGCAGCCGCGCCCAGAAGTTGATCTTCCAGGCCAGCGACCAGCCCGCGCCCGCCTCCCCCCGCAGCTCCAGCGTCCGGCGGGCGGCCGTGGCCAGCTCGGGGGACAGGCGCGGGTCGATCTGGTGGCTCGGGAACAGGCCCCACAGGTGGGAGATGTGCCGGCTGCGCGACAACGCGGCGTCGCCCCGGTAGTCCTCCTGCCACTCCTGGATCTGGCCGAGGTGACCCACCTGGGTGGGTACCAGCCGGGAGCGGGCCTGCTTCACCTGCTCCCGCATCCCCTCCTCCAGCCGCAGGATCGCCGAGGCCTCCTCGAAGGCGCCGAAGAGGTCCCGCAAGATCTGCATGTCCATGGTCGGACCGGCGCAGATGCTCACGTTCTCGCCGCCGTCCTCGTGGTGGCCGACCTCGGGGGAGTGCGAGGGGTTGGTCACCAGGTAGCCGGTTCTGGGGTCGGTCTGCAGCGTGTCCAGGAAGAACTGGACCGAGCCCTTGATCAGCGGAAAGTGCTCGCGCAGCCGCCGCTCGTCGCCCGTGTACAGGTAGTGCTCCCACATCGTCAGGCAGAGCCAGGCGCCGCCGCTCGGCCACACACCGTAGAAGGCGAAGTCGACGGGCGCGGTGCCGCGCCAGCCGTCGGTGTTGTGGTGGGCCACCCAGCCACCCGCGCCGTACTGCGTCTTGGCAGTCTTGGCCCCCGACTCGGCCAGGTCCTTGATCAGGTCGAACAGCGGCTCCATGCACTCGGTGAGGTTGGCGGGCGCGGCCGGCCAGTAGTTCATCTCGCAGTTGATGTTGATGGTGTACTTCGACTCCCACGCGGGGGTGAGCGAGTCGTTCCAGATGCCCTGCAGATTGGCCGCGTAGCCGGGGGAGCGGGAGCTGGAGATCAGCAGGTAGCGGCCGTACTGGAAGTACAGCGCCGCGAGCTGCGGGTCGGTGTCGAGCTGCTTGCGGGCGATGCGCTCGTCGGTCGGCAGCGCGACCGCTTCCGAGGTGCCCAGGTCGATCGCCACCCGCCCGAACAACCGCTGATAGTCCCGTACGTGCCGGTGCGCCAGCACCTCGTACGGCCGCCCGCTCGCCCGCTTCAGATGCCGCTCCGCCACCTGGGCCGGGTCGCCGCCGACGTCCTTGAAGTTCCGGTAACTGGAGCCCATGGAGATCAGCAGCGTGACCTCGTCGGCGCCCTCCACCACCAGCGTGCCGCCGTCGGTACGGACCGTGCCGCCCTTCGCCTCGGCCCTGGCCAGGGCCTGGAAGCGCACCTCGCCCTTCATGCCCTGGGTGTCGCCGCTGACCCCGTCGAGCGCGATCGTGGCCCGGCCGGCCGCGGCCGTTGTGGAGCTCTGCGCGCTGGAGAAGGCCGCCTGGAACGACACCGCGCCCGGTTTGTCGGCCGTGTGACGGACGACGATGAGCTGGTCGGGATTGCTGGCGAAGACCTCGCGCGTGTGGCGGACGCCGTCGCGGACGTAGGTGACCGTGGTGACGGCGCGGGTCAGGTCGAGCTCGCGGCGGTATTCGGTGAACTCCGCCGACCCCGGGAACGTCAGCGTGAGGTCGCCGAGCACCTGGTACGGGGCCTGCTCGCTGGGCCGGCCGAGGAACTTCTGGTCGGCCAGGTTCTGTGCCGCCTGCCACTTGTCCTCCCAGACCAGCTGCCTGATCTGCGGGAGGGCGGCCAGCGCCTCGGGGCTGTCGTAATTGTGCGGGCCACCGGCCCAGATGCTGTCCTCGTTGAGCTGGAGACGTTCGGTCGCCACGCCGCCGAAGACCATGGCGCCGAGCCGCCCGCAGCCGACCGGCAACGCCTCCAGCCAGGCGGCGGCGGGCTTGCCGTACCAGAGAGTGAGGGGGTTGTCCCGCGCGGACAGCTCGGCCCGCGCGGGTTCTGCGGCGATGCCGCTCGTGAGCAGGGATCCGGCGGCGGCTCCCAGCCCGGTCGTGAGCACGCCCCTGCGTGTGTAGCCGTGGGTCACCAATACTCCTCTTGTTTCGCTTTCGCGGAGGTTGTTGCGCGGTGGTTAACGCGGATGGGCCAAGGCGGACGTGGGATGTATTAGTACGCTCGATCATCGTCCGCTGTCTAGTTCCCCACGTCCGGCGCATAGGGGTGGCCAGAACATAGGACGTTTGTTAGATTCCAGCTGGCGAACGAGAGGATCAGATGTCCCTGACAGACGAGGCCATCGCCCGGATCCGGCAGCTCATCCAGTCCGGAGACCTGCCGCCCGGCTCGCGGCTGCCGCCAGAACCGCAGCTCGCCGCCCAGCTCGGCGTCTCGCGCAACCCACTGCGCGAGGCCGTCAAGGCGCTGGTCGTCGCGCGCGTCCTCGACGTGCGCAGGGGCGACGGCACGTACGTCACCAGCCTGGAGCCGGCGCTCCTGCTCGAAGGGCTCGGGATCGCCATCGAGCTGCTGCGTGACGACACACTCATGGAGGTCATCGAGACCCGGCGGCTGTTCGAGCCGGTCGCCACGGCGCTGGCCGCCACCCGGGTGTCCGACGCCCAGCTGGCGGTCATCGAAGAGCAGCTGGCGGCCATGCGGGAGGTCAGCGGCGACGTGGAGAAGCTCAACCACTTCGACGCCGCCTTCCACCGCGCGGTCGTGGCCGCGACCGGCAACGAGACGCTGTGCACGCTGCTCGACGGCATCTCCGGCCGGACGACGCGGATGCGGGTGTGGCGCGGGAGCGTGGTGGCGGGCAGCGCGGACCGTACGCTGGCCGAGCACCAGGCGATCTACGACGCCCTCGCCGCACGGGACGCCCCGCTGGCCCAGGCGGCGGCGCTGATGCACGTCAGCACGACCGAGAGCTGGTTCCGCCTGGTACTCGCCACCGAGCCGCCGCGATGACCGGCATGGACGCGCCTGCGTCTGGGGTGGACGCGCCGCGCATAGAGGCGCCTCGGATAGACGCGCACCACCACGTCTGGGACCTCGGGGTTCGGGCCCACGGCTGGCTCGATGCCGAGAAGCTGGCGCCGATCCGCCGCACGTTCACCCTCGACCGGCTCGCCGAGCACGCGGCCGCGGCGGGAGTGGGCGGGACCGTGCTGGTGCAGGTGCTGCCCGACCTGGCGGAGACCGTGGAGTTCCTGGCCTTGGCCGCGGCGTCCGAGCTGGTGGCGGGGGTCGTGGGCTGGGTCGATCTCACCGCGCCCGCCGTCGCCGAGACGCTGGCCGGCCTGCCCGGCGGGCGGTCAGGCAGGGCAGGCCAGGCAGGTCGGCCCGGCGGGCTGGTGGCGATCCGCCACGGCGTGCAGGCCGAGCCCGACCCCGGCTGGCTCACGCGCCCCGACGTCCGCCGTGGGCTGGCCGCCGTGGCGTCGGCGGGTCTGGCCTACGACCTGCTCACGCTGCCGCACCAGCTGCCCGCGGCCATCGAGACGGTGGCCGCGCTGCCCGAGCTGACGTTCGTGCTCGATCACCTGTCCAAGCCGCCCATCGCCTCGGGGGAACTCGAACCGTGGGCGAGCCGGATCCGGGAGCTGGCCGCACACCCGAACGTGTACTGCAAGCTGTCCGGGATGGTCACCGAAGCCGACTGGACGTCCTGGCGGGTGGCCGACCTGCGGCCCTACGCCGAGACCGTGCTGGCGGCGTTCGGGCCGGAGCGGGTGATGTTCGGGTCGGACTGGCCGGTCTGCCTGCTCGCGGCTGATTACCAGCGGGTCGTGTCGGTGGCCGAGGAGCTGTGCGCGGGGCTGTCGGCGGGGGAGCGCGCGGACGTCTTCGGCGGTACGGCCTGCCGGGCATATCGGCTCGGGAACCGCTGACGCGGACCCCCACCTATGCCCCCATACGCCGATATTTCGGGCTTTACAAGATCTTGTCAGCGCATAAAACCAGTGTTAACTCTTGCGGAGGCGCGGGACACGAGTTCCCGCGCCTCTGGACGTTCAGGAAAAGGATGTGCAGGAGGAAAAGGTGTCGAGCAGACCCTGGTTACGCAGCACTGTCGTCGTCTTCGCCATCACGGCGTCCTCTCTACCCCTCACCGGAGCCGCCCGGAGTGAACCGGGCGCGACGGCTCCCCAAGTCCAAGGCGTTCAGGAGGGCGAGCCCGGCAAGCCCGACCTGGACAACCGGCAAGGCAGAGTCCCGCCGCCGGTCGGGATCAACGCCCGCAGCGCGGGACCGGCGGCCGAGATCCGCTGGAACGTTCTGGGCACCCCCGCCGCCATCACCAGCGCCGAGCCGCTGGCCGAAGGGCTGGGCGCCGACCCGGAGCAGGCCGCGCGCGCTTATCTCAAGAACAACGAGCGGGTCTTCGGCCTGTCCGCCGCGTCGGTCGACGCCCTGGAGAAGGTCGCGGTCAACCCGATCGGCGCGGGCCATGCCGTACTGCTGCGCCAGCGCTTCGGCGGTCTGCCGGCCGGCGTGGACGGCCTGGTCGCGATCGGCGTGGCCGGCGGCAAGATCAGGCACGTGACCTCCTCGCTGTCGCGTGACACGGCGGCGCCCCCGGCCGCCACGATCACCGCGCAGCGGGCCATGGAGATCGCGGCCAGGGACGACGGCATCGACCTGGCCACGGCCGTGACCAAGCAGGTCAGCGCGGTGGCCGTGCCGGCGCCCGACGGGGTGCACAGCGCGTACCAGGTCGTCCTGATGGGCGGTCAGGGCGAGGCGGCCGGATACACCACGCACGTGGACGCGGTCAGCGGCGCGATCCTCGTCCGGGAGAACCTGGTCGAGCACTTCGACCCGGACAACCCGACCTGGTCGGCCTTCCCGTCGAACCCGCCGGACGACTACTCCTCCACCGACACCCGCCAGACCTGGTGCTTCGCGGCGGCCTCCGGCTGCGACTACGTGACCGGCGGCGACCCGCCGACCGGCAAGGCGTGGGACGTCGACCACGCCACGAACACCTCCACCACCACCAGCGTCGGCAACGCGGCGAAGACCGTCGAGAACCGGGCGAACCCCGACCCGTTCTCGGTCGGCACCCGCAGTAACGTGCTCACGCCGAGCCGGAACTACGCCTACCCGTGGCGGAACCAGTGGCACGAGGCGAAGTGCAACCCGGCGGTCTTCGACCAGAGCGGTGAGAACGACCTCGAAGCCGCCATCGCCAACCTGAACGCCATGCACAACCGCATGCACGACTGGTCCTACCGGCTCGGCTTCACCGAGACGGCGTGGAACATGCAGGTGGACAACGGTGACCGTGGCGGGATCGGCAACGACCCCGAGCAGGGCAACGCCCAGGCGGGCGCCCGCGATCTGACCGTGCGCGACAACGCCAACCAGATCACCGGGCCCGACGGGGTGGCGCCGATCACGAACATGTACCTGTGGCAGCCGATCGCGGGCTCGTTCTACTCCCCGTGCGTGGACGGCGACTACGACATGTCGGTCATCGGCCACGAGAACACCCACGCCATCTCCGGCCGCATGATCGGCGGCCCGAACGCCGGCTGGAGCGGCGCGCAGGCCGGCGCGATGAACGAGAGCACCTCCGACCTGATGGCGATGGAGTACCTGTTCGAGTACGGCTTCCGGCCCTCCGGCCTGACCCCGTACGTCACGGGCGGCTATGTCACCGGCGACCGCGAGCGGGGCATCCGGAACTACGACATGTCCAAGTCGCCGCTCAACTACAGCGACATCGCCTACGACCTCGTCGGCCAGCAGGTCCACGCGGACGGCGAGATCTGGTCGGCCACGCAGTTCGACGTGCGCGACGCCTTCGTCAAGCGGTATGGCAAGGGCACCGCCAAGCAGCAGCGAGCCTGCGCGGACGGCAAGACGCCGCTGGACAAGTGCCCGGGCAACCGGCGCTGGGCGCAGCTCTCCCTCGACGCCCTGCTGTTGATGGCCTCGGGCGCGGTCAGCTACGTCGATCACCGGGACGCGCTGCTCGCGGCCGACGCGATGCGTTTCGACGGCGCGGACCAGGACATCATGTGGCGCGCGTTCGCCGAGCACGGCCTGGGCGCGACGGCGGCCAGCGTCGGCCCGAACGACCCCGACCCCACGCCGAGCTTCGTCAACCCGGCAGGCAAGAACGGCTCGCTGCAGCTCAAGCCGCTGGGCGAGGCGAAGGGTGCGGCGCTGCGCCTGTACGTGGGCGACTACGAGGGACGGGTGGTCCCGGTCGCCGACACCGACCCCGCGACGCTGCTCGGTGACACCGTGGAGATGACGCCCGGCGTCTACGACTTCGTGGTGGCGGGCAACGGGTTCGGGCACACGCGGCTGAAGTTCCCGGTGGTGGGTGGCGCGAAGCTGCCGCTTCCCCTGCCGCTGTCACGTAACCTCGCCTCGGCCACGGCCGGCGCGGTGGCCTCGGGCGACGGCGTCAACCAGGCCAAGCTGATCGACGAGACCGAGGCCACGAACTGGGCCTCACTCACCGGGGCGCCGGCCGGCAAGTCGGTCACGGTGGACCTGGCGGGCGACAGCCCGGTCAAGATCCGCCGAGTCCAGGTCAGCGCGATGCTCAGACCCAACATCAACGACCCGGCCGACCCCGGCGCGCAGAACCGGTTCACCGCCCTGCGCTCCTTCGAGGTGCTCGCCTGCGCCAAGGACTGCGCGAACCCGGCCAATTTCCGGAAGATCTACACCAGCCCGGCGGACGCCTTCAAGACCACGCTGCCCCGTCCCCGTGGCGCGAACCTGCTCATCAAGTCGTTCACCGTTCCCGCCACCACCGCCACCCACCTGATGCTCCGTACGCTCACCACCCAGTGCACCGGCAACCCGCTCTACGCCGGTGAACAGGACAACGATCCCAACTCCTCGACGGACTGCGCCACGGCCAGCCCGGCGCGCGACCAGGCCCGAGCCGCCGAATTCCAGGCGTTCTCGTACTGATCCGCGGAGACGGTACGGCTTGCGCTCACCACCGGGCGCAGGCCGTACCGTTGATCTATGTATCCTCCGATCGAGCCCTACGACCATGGGCATCTCGACACCGGCGACGGCCATCTCGTCTACTGGGAGGTCTGCGGAAATCCCGAGGGCAAGCCCGCGCTCGTCGTCCACGGCGGCCCTGGTTCGGGCTGCTCGGAGAATCAGCGGCGCGGATTCGATCCGGAGCGTTACCGCATCATCCTGTTCGACCAGCGCAACTGCGGCCGGAGCCTGCCCCACGCCAGTGACCCGGCCACTGATCTGTCCACCAACACCACGCCCCACCTGATCGCCGACATGGAACGGCTGCGGGAGCACCTCGGTGTCGACCGGTGGCTGCTCTACGGCGGCTCGTGGGGGTCCACGCTCATGCTCGCCTACGCCGAGACGCACCCCACGCGGGTGTCGGAGATGGTGATCTGCGGCGTCACCATGACCCGCCGCTCCGAGATCGACTGGCTCTACAACGGCGTCGGCCGCTACTTCCCCGAGCAGCGGCAGCGCTTCCGCGAGGGCGTCCCGGAGTCCGACCGCGACGGCGACGTGCTGGCCGCCTACGCGCGGCTCATGTCCGACCCCGACCCCGCCGTCCGTGCCAAGGCCGCCCACGAGTGGGTGACCTGGGAGGACACGGTGATCTCCATGGAGGTCAACGGCTCGCCGAACGCCTACAGCGACCGGCCGCCCCTGGCGCTGCTGGCCTTCGTACGGATCTGCGCCCACTACTTCTCCAACGGCGCCTGGCTGGAGGAGGGCATCCTGTTGCGCGAGGCGCACAAGCTGGCCGGCATCCCCGGCGTCCTCCTCCACGGCCGCTTCGACCTGGGCTCACCCTTGGAGACCGCCTGGGACCTGGCCCAACGCTGGCCCGACGCCCGGCTGGTCGTGGTGGACGACTCGGGCCACACCGGCAGCGGCACCATGCGCGAGCAGGTCATGGCCGCCCTGGACGCCTTCGCGACCTGACCCTCTTCGTTTCCCCCGGAGGGGGTCCCTCTCCAGGGTCCTCAGCCCCGACGGACCGGCTTCTACCGCACCCCCGAAGGGGGTATTCCTCCAAGGGACCCCAGCCACAACGGACCGTCACAGCCCTAATGACGGTCGGCCCCCGGTCGCTTGGCGGCCAGGGCGATCACATCGGCGAGTTCGCCCAGCTCAGCAGGCTCCTCGGTAAGCGCGGCAATGGCCAGCCGCAGATGCGGCCGACCAGGCCGGATCCGATACCGGCTGCCGGGCGCCGCCGAGATGCCGTGGGCGGCCAGCGTGACCAGAGCCTCCGACTCGTCATGGACCGGCACCCACAGCACGAGACTGTCCCGCCCCCCGGTGTGCACACCCCGAGCCGACAGCGCGGTGACCAGGCTCGCCCGGCGCCGGGCGTACGCGATCCGAGCCTGCTCCACGATCGACTGCGTGCCCGGATCGGTGAGCAGATGGGCCAGCGCGTCCTGGAGGATCCTGCTGGTCCAGCCGGTGCCGTAGCTACGCAGCACCCGCACCCGCTCCACAGCCTCCGCCGCTCCGCCGATGATCGCGAGGCGCAGGTCGGGCCCGTGTGACTTGGAGTACGAGCGCACCAGCACCGTCCGGTCGGGCAGCCGCGTGCCGATACTGCTCAGCGGCACGGTGGACAGATCGCCGATCCCGTCGTCCTCGACAATGAGGGTGTTCGTGGGCGCGAGGAGCCGGGCCAGCTCGGCGGAGCGGCTCTCGGGCACCGCGTAACCGCACGGCGAGTGACCGCGCGGCTGGTAGACGAACGCCACCGGGCTGGAGCGCAGGCTTTCGGCGAGCGCGGCCGGGATGGGCCCGTCCTCGTCGCAGGCGACGGGGACCACCTCGACGCCGATCATCTCCAGGATGTCGAGCAGCCTGGCCGCGGTGGGCTCCTCGATGGCGATGCGGTCGCCGGGCAGGGCGGTCGTCTGGCAGAGCAGCTGAACCCCCTCGTACCCGCCACCGAGCGCCAGCCAGCTCTGCGCCGCGAACGGCCAGGTGGGCTCGACCGCGGCCCGCAGGCGCGGAGTGATCGTCTCGCGGACGTAGCCGTTGAACCCCTCGGCGGAGGTGGCCGTGGCGAGCGCGGCGTCGAGGGGCGGGAGGAGCGCCCGGTCCGGCGCCGCGATGGCGAGGTCGATCGCCAGCCGGCTGCCGAAGTGGCCGATCCGCTCGTAGCGCGCCGGGTGGGGCACGCCAGGAGGTCCGAGCACCACGGTTCCCCGGCGGCCCTCCGTACCGATCATCCGGTGTTTGCGCAGTTCAGACCAGGCTTCGGCGATCGTGCTCGGGCTGACGCCCAGCGCGCGGGCCAGACTCCGCACGGTGGGCAGCCGCGCGCCGGGCCGCAGCGTGCCCTGCCGGATCAGGTCGATCAGAGAGGTGGCGATGCCACGCGCGCTCGGTTCGCGAACCTGCTGCCCCAGCCAGGCGGGATCGACCTCCACGAGAACTCCCATCTGACAAAGCTTTGTTCAGGAACAAAGAGCAACTTGTGTAGCGGATTTCGCTGAACATAAGGTACAGCCCAATACATCACTAAAGGGAGTTTTTGTGACGAAACCTGGCATTCGGCTTGGTCTGCGGGACTGGGATCACCTCGTGCCCGTGGCGACCGGGACGCTGACGTCCGAGGCGTTCGACCTGGATCTCGATTCCCGGTCGATCACGCCGGACGTGCTGAGCGAGCCCGAGCTGGACGGCGGGGAGACCTCCTTCAGCAGGTACGTTCTCGGCCGGGCCAAGGGTGACGACCGGCTGGTGGGACTGCCCGTCTTCGTGATGCGCGGCTTCCGCCAGCGGTGTGTGCTGGTGCGGCGTGACAGCGAGCTGCGCGAGTTCGCCGAGCTGAAGGGGGCCCGGATCGGCCTGACCGGCTGGCCGGACTCGGGCAACACCTGGACGCGGGCGCTGCTCCGGGCGGCCGGAGTCGACCTCACCGAGATCCAGTGGACGGTCGGCGCCGTGGACGCGCCCGAGCCGGGCAAGGACCGCGTCGGCTCGGCGAAGCTGCCGGACAACGTCAGCGTGACCGACGGCTCGCTCGCCGAGCAGCTCGACGCCGGACGGCTCGACGCGATCATGACCCCGTTCATGCCCGAGGGCTTCTTCACCCCCGAGAGCCGCTTCCGTCACCTTTTGCCCGACCACCCGGCGGCCGAGCTCGACTACTACCGCCAGAACGGCTTCGTCCCCGGCATCCACCTGGTGACGCTCAAGCGCGAGGTCGTCGAGCGCCACCCCTTCCTGCCGCAGGCCGTACAGGAGCTCTTCGAACGCTCCAAGCGACACTGGCTGGCGCGGCGGCGGCTCCTGACGGACACCACCCCGTGGCTGCTCGCCGACCTGAGCCGGACCCAGGAGGTCTTCGGCGCGGACTGGATGCCGTACGGCACCGCCGCCAACGCCGCCATGACCGCGGCCTTCTGCGCGGAACTGCACGCCCAGGGGATCGCCCCCGCTCCCATCGACCCCCAGGAGGTCTTTCCCTCATGAAGAACCTGCGTGTGGCGGTCGGCCAGTTCGCCTCATCAGAGGACTGGGCGGCCAACCTCAAGACCTGCGGCGACCTCTTCGACGAGGCCGCCGCCGGGAACGCGGACCTGCTGGTGCTCCCGGAAGGGGCGATGGCCCTGTTCGTCGACGATCCGGTACGGATCCGGCAGGCGGCCCAGCCGCTCGACGGGCCGTTCGTCACCGGCCTGGCCGAGCGCACCCGCGGGACGTCCACCACGGTGATCGTCGGCATGCACCAGCCCGCCGAGGACGGCCGGGTGATCAACACGCTGGTCGCGCTGCGCGACGGCGAGATCATCACCATCTACCGCAAGCTGCACCTGTACGACGCCTTCGGCCGGCGCGAGTCGAACAACGTGGTGGCCAGCTCGGACAGCCCCGTCGTCTTCGACTGCGCGGGCTGGAAGGTCGGGCTGATGACCTGCTACGACGTCCGGTTCCCCGAGCTGGCCCGGCTCCTGGCCGACCAGGGCGCGCAGGTGGTCGCGCTGCCCGCGGCCTGGGTACGTGGCCCCGCCAAGGAGTGGCACTGGGAGGTCATGGTCACCGCCCGCGCCCTGGAGAACACCTACTACGTGGCCGCGTCCGGCGAGTGCGGCCGGCGCAACATCGGCAACAGCATGTTCGTCGACCCGCTCGGCATCACCCGAGCCCAGCTCAACGGCGACACACCCGGTCTGCTCTGGTCCGAAGCCTCGGCCGAGGAGCTCGACCGGGCCCGCGAGAGCCTGCCGGTCCTCGCCAACCGGCGTTTCACCGTCAATCCCCTCCCCACCACCCCCTCGACAGGTCCCTCGACCTCGATCGCCCAAGGAGCGTAATGCGTAAGACCCAAGCCGCCGGTGCCGTCATGGCCGGCGCCCTGCTGCTGGCCGGATGCGGCGCCAACCCGACCGAGAGCCAGGGCGCCGTCGGGGACACACCTTCCGCGCCCGCCGCCGCCAGCCACGCCAAGGACCAGGCCCTGTTCGACCGCCTGCCCGACAAGGTGAAGAGCGCGGGCAAGCTGGTCTCGGTGAACAACGGCTCGTTCCCGCCGTACGAGATCGCCGGCACCGACGGCAAGTCGCTGACCGGTGTCGCGGCCGATCTGTCCGAGGAACTGGGCGGCCTGCTCGGCGTCAAGATCGAGCACGTGACCGTGGACGGGCTGCCCAGCCAGCTTACCGGCATCGCGGCCGGCCGCTACGACCTGGCCCTCGGGCCGGTGGGCGACTTCCCCGACCGCCAGGCCTCCAACGACTTCGTCGACTGGGTGCAGGAGTTCGTCGTCTTCGCCGTGCCGAAGGGCAACCCGAACAAGATCCAGTCGATCGACGACACCTGCGGGCTGCGGATCTCCGTGATGGCCGGCGGCTCGGCCGAGAAGGTGATCAAGGCGCAGTCCGACACCTGCGTCAAGGACGGCAAGAAGAAGGTCGAGGTTCAGTCCTACAAGGACCAGCCCACCTCGATCCTCGCGGTCCGCTCCAACCGGGCCGACGCCTTCTTCTCCTCGCAGGCGCCGCTGACTTACTTCGTAAAGCAGTCGGGCGGTGAGCTGGAGCTGGCGGCCACCGGCAAGCCCAACGGATTCGACACCCTCTACCAGGGCGCCGTCGTGGCCAAGGACTCGCCGCTGCGGGATGTGATCAAGGACGGCATCCAGAAGCTGATCGACGACGGGACGTACGAGAAGGTCATGACCAAATGGGGGACCAGCGGCAACATGCTCAAGCAGGCCGGCGTGAACCTGGCGGCGAAGCAGTGACCACCGCCACCGAGCGGCACTCGCCCCCTGAAGTGGACGTCGCGGGGGCGGCGCGGACGCGGCACCCGCTGCGCTGGGTGGCCTCGATCATCCTGCTGATCCTCGCCGCCCAGCTGGTGAACCTGCTGATCACCAACCACAACTTCAAGTGGGACGTGGTCGCCCGCTACTTCAACGCGCAGGTCATCGGGGCGGGCATCATCACCACGCTCTACCTCACGGTGATCGCCATGGCCGTCGGCGTGATCCTGGGGGTGATCGTCGCGATGGGGCGGCTCTCCCAGAACCCGATCGCACGGATCGTCTCCGGGCTCTACGTCTGGTTCTTCCGTGGTACGCCGGTGCTGGTGCAGCTCGTGCTCTGGTACAACCTGTCCGCCCTGATGCCGCAGATCTCGTTCGGCATCCCGTTCGGCCCGGAGTTCCTCACGGCCGACACCAACAAGCTGATCACGCCGCTGCTGGCCGCCATCCTCGGGCTCGGGCTCAACGAGGCGGCGTACATGGCGGAGATCATCCGAGGCGGCCTGATGTCGGTCGACCCCGGCCAGACCGAGGCCGCGTCGGCGCTCGGCATGAGCCGGGGGCGGACCTTCCGCCGGATCATCCTGCCGCAGGCGATGCGGTTCATCGTGCCGCCGACCGGCAGCCAGGTCATCAGCATGCTGAAGGCCACCTCGCTGGTCAGCGTCATCGCCCTCGCCGACCTGTTGTACACCGTGCAGGCGATCTACAACCGCACCTTCCAGACCATCCCGCTGCTCATCGTGGCCTGCGTCTGGTACTTGGTGATCACGTCGATCCTGTACGTCGGCCAGTCCTTCATCGAGCGCCACTACGCGCGCGGCGCCACGCGGAACGCTCCCCAGAGCTTCTGGAGCTTCCTGATGTTCCGGCGACGGCAGCCGGCGCCGGCCCCGACCCGCGAGGAGACGCCATCATGAGCACGCCCATGGTGCACGCCCGGGCCGTACGCAAGAGCTTCGGCCACCTGGAGGTGCTCAAAGGCATCGACCTGACCGTCGAGCGGGGTGAGGTCGTCGTCATCCTGGGTCCTTCCGGGTCGGGCAAGTCGACGTTCCTGCGGTGCGTCAACCACCTGGAGACCATCGACGGCGGCGCCATCCACGTCGACGGCGAGCTGATCGGTTTCCGCGCCAACGGCGGGCGGGTGCACCACCTGGGCGATCGGGACATCACCCGCCAGCGGCGGGAGATCGGCATGGTCTTCCAGCAGTTCAACCTGTTCCCGCACTTCACCGTGGTGCAGAACATCATGGAGGCGCCCGTCGGCGTGCGCGGCGAATCCCGCGCGAAGGCCCGTACGCGGGCTCTGGCCTTGCTGGAGCGGGTCGGCCTGGCGGACAAGACGGACAGCTACCCCCGCCAGCTGTCCGGCGGCCAGCAACAGCGGGTCGCCATCGCCCGCGCGCTGGCCATGCAGCCCAAGCTGATGCTCTTCGACGAGCCGACCAGCGCGCTGGACCCCGAGCTGGTGGGCGAGGTGCTGGCCACCATGAAGGGCCTGGCCACCGACGGCCTCACCATGATCGTCGTCACGCACGAGGTGGGCTTCGCCCGCGAGGTGGCCGATCGGGTGGTGTTCATGGACGGCGGGGTCATCGTGGAGGCCGGGCCGCCCGCCGAGGTGCTCGACAACCCGCAGAACCCGCGGACCCGCGCCTTCCTCAGCAAGGTCCTCTGAGGTCTGGAACCGGCCCCTGATCTGATGGTCAGGCGCCGGCCGTCTTCCGGGTGAGGGCGGCGTAGAGCTCCGGGTCGCTCGACGCCCGGACGATGAGCTCCGGACGGAGCAGCTCGGTCTCACCCTGCTCGCCCTCAAGGACCCGGACGAGCTGGTGCAGCCCGCGGCGGCCCATCTCGTGCATGGGGGAGCGAACCGAGGTGAGCGGCACCGGCAGTTCGGCGGCGAGCGGGGTGTCGTTGAAGCCCACGACCGCGATGTCCGCCCCGACCCGCAGCCCGTGATCGCGCAGCGCGCCGATCGTGCCGATGGCGCCGAAGTCGTTGACCACGAAGATCGCTGACGGGAGCGGGCCCGTCGCGAGCAGGCGTTCGGCCCCCTCGTGGCCGCCGCGCGCGTCGAAGCGCGAGTGCACGATCCGGTGCTCGGGGATCGGGAGCCCGGCCTCGCGGAATCTCTCGACGAAGCCGCTGGTGCGGTCGATGCCGGTGCTCGCGTACGGCTCACCGGCGACGATCGCCACCTCCTCGTGCCCGAGCCCCAGAAGGTGCTCCGCGGCCATCCGGCCGCCGAGCCGGTCGTCGCAGACGACCGCCGGGTGCCGCCCGGCCCGCCGGTTGACCAGCGTGAACGGGACGCCACGGGCGGCGACCTCGTCGAGGAAGCCCGTGTCCGCGTGCGCGTCGCCGAAGATCATGCCGTCGACGCGGCGGCCGAGGACCATCTCCGTACGGGCGCGCTGGACGTCGGACAGGTCGCGCGTGTTGGTGACGAACGTCGACAACCCCTGCTCGGCCGCGGCCTCCTCGATGCCCTCGTAAATGGTCGCGAGCACCACGTCGGACAGCCGGGGGACCAGCACGCCGATCAGGTTGCTGCGTTGGGTGCGCAGGCTCATCGCGTGCGGATTGCGCTGGTAGCCGAGCTCGTCGGCGAGCTTGCGTACGCGCTCCACGGTCGGACTCGACGCCGCCCGCAGACCTTCGCCGGGCTTGGCGTGCAGCACTCGCGACACCGTGGAGACGTGCAGTCCGAGCTGGTCGGCGATCATCTGCAGCGTAACCGGCCGCGCCCTCTTCGCACCCAATGTCCCTCGGCTTCCGGCTGGGGTTTTCTTGATTTTAACGTGAAGTTCTTGACATCTCGTAGGCGCAGGTCAGATGCTACCAAACGTTTGGCGCAAACGTTTGGGTAACTGAGGAGGCCGTCGAGTGTCCAAGGTCATCGTCCTGTCCACAGGAGGGACCATCGCGACCCGCAGGGACGGGCAGGGGGTGGGTCTCGCCCAGGATCGGGCGGGCGAGCTGCTCGGCCGTCTGCCGGTCGATCCCGGGGTGGAACTCGTCGGGCGGGACGTGCTCTGCGCGGGCAGCTACCTGTTCACGCTCGAGGACATGCGCGAGGTCGCGCTGCGGACCCGCGAGGCGTTCACCGACCCCGACGTGCTCGGCGTCGTCGTCACCCACGGGACCGACGGCATGGAGGAGACCGCCTACCTGGTCGATCTGTTCCATGACGACCCACGGCCGGTCGTGTTCACGGGGGCGCAGCTGCCGGCCGACGCGGTGGACGGCGACGGCCCGCGCAACCTCGCCGACGCGATCGCGGTGGCGGCGGGCGGCCGGGCCTGCGGGCTGGGGGTGCTGATCGGCTTCGACGGCCAGATCTTCGCCGCCTCCGGCACCCGCAAGACGCACACGCTCGCCTCGTCGGCGTTCTCCGCGCCGGACAGCGGGCCGCTGGGGCGCGTACGCGACGGCCAGGTCAACATCGTGATGACGCCCGCGCGGGCCAAGCCACTGGACCTCGACACCTTCGACCTCGACGGAGTCCGTACCGACATCGTGGCCCTCTACCCGGGCTGCGACACCGCCGCGCTGCGCGCGGTGGTCGACGCGGGCGCCACCGGGGTCGTCCTCCAGGCGCTGGGCGCCGGCAACGGCAACCCCCGGATCAGGGACGAGGTGGCCCGGATCACCGAGGCCGGCGTCGTCGTCGCCCTGTCCACCCGGGTCGACGCCGGACCCGTCGCCGCGCTGTACGGCAACGGCGGTGGCGCGGATCTCGTCGAGGCCGGCGCCATCCCCACCGGAACCCTGCGCTCGCCGCAGGCGCGCGTCCTGCTGAGTGCGCTGCTCGGCGGCCATCGCGACCCGGCACGGGTACGCGCGGACCTGCGCGCGCGGACCTGGAATACCTCTCCGATCGAAAGGACGAAGTGACCATGCCCAAGGAGATTCTCGTCGCGTACGGCGTGGACGTCGATGCCGTCGCCGGCTGGCTGGGCTCGTACGGCGGGGAGGACTCGCCGTGCGACATCTCGCGCGGCCTGTTCGCCGGCGAGGTCGGCGTCCCGCGGCTGCTGCGCCTGTTCGAGAAGTACGACCTGCGGACCACCTGGTTCATCCCCGGCCACTCCATCGAGACCTTCCCCGACCAGACCCGCCAGGTCGTGGCCGGCGGTCACGAGATCGGCGTGCACGGCTACTCGCACGAGAACCCGATCGCGATGAGCAGGGAGCAGGAGAGCGCGATCCTCGACCACTGCATCGACCTGGTCGAAAGGTACTCCGGCAGTAGGCCGACCGGCTATGTCGCCCCGTGGTGGGAGTTCTCGCCCGTCACCAACGAGCTCCTGTTGGAGCGGGGCATCAAGTACGACCACTCGCTCATGCACAACGACTTCACCCCGTACTACGTCCGCGTCGGCGACTCCTGGACGAAGATCGACTACTCCCGCCCGGCGGCCGAGTGGATGAAGCCGCTGGAGCGCGGCCAGGAGACCGACCTGGTGGAGATCCCGGCCAACTGGTACCTCGACGACCTCCCGCCGATGATGTTCGTCAAGGCCAGCCCGAACAGCCACGGCTTCGTCAGCCCGCGCCACCTCGAAGAGATGTGGCGGGACCAGTTCGACTGGGTCTATCGCGAATCGGACTACGCGGTCTTCACCATGACCATCCACCCCGACGTCTCGGGCCGGCCGCAGAGCCTGCTCATGCACGAGCGCCTCATCGAGTACATCAGCGGCCACGAGGGCGTGCGCTGGGTGACCTTCGACGAGATCGCCGACGACTTCAAGGCCCGCTCACCCCGGTAGCGGCCCCGCGCCTGTCCATGCCGGTCCGGTGATGACGCATGCGCGAAACCCCCCACTCTCTTTCTCCGAAAGGGCATCTCCATGACAACCACCTCATCGGGCATCCCGGAATCGGGCACCCGGCCCTTCCCACGTGTCGGGGTGCGGCAGACGCGCAAGGCCACGGTGATCGCGCTGTTCGCCTGGATCTTCGCGGTCTACGACTACATCATGTTCGGGACGCTGCTGCCGGAGATCTCCGGCCAGTTCCAGTGGTCCCCGGCGCAGGCGTCACTGATCTCCACGCTGATCTCGGTGGGGACGGCGATCGTGGTCCTCGGAGTGGGACCGCTGGTCGACCGGCTGGGCCGCCGTAAGGGCATGATCATCACCGTGTCGGGCACGGCGCTGGCCTCGGCGGTGTCGGCCGCCACGATGAACGCCGCCTACCTGGTCGGCGTGCGCTCCATCGGCGGGCTCGGGCTCGCCGAGCAGTCGGTCAACGCGACGTACCTCAACGAGATCTACGCCGTCACCGAGGACGAGAAGATCAAGAAGCGCCGCGGCCTGATCTACAGCCTGGTCCAGGGCGGCTGGCCGCTCGGCACGCTGCTGGCCGCCGCTTTCATCGCGCTGTTCCTGCCGCTGGTCGGCTGGCGGGGGTGCTTCCTGCTGGCGACGTTCCCGGCCATCGTGATCGCGCTCCTGCGGCGCGGCCTGCGCGAGACGCCGCAGTTCGAGCTGCAGCAGAAGATGGACCGGATGCGCAAGGAGGGCCGTACGGAAGAGGCGGCCGGCCTCGCCCGCGAGTACGGCGTGTCTGAGGCCAAGTCGGCGCCGTTCCTGGAGATCTTCCGCGGGTCCGCGCTGCGCAACACGCTCGTCCTCGGGTTCGCCTGGTTCGTCAACTGGTTCGGCATCCAGGTGTTCAGCGTGCTCGGCACCACGGTGCTCACCCAGGGCAAGAACGTCAGCTTCACCAACTCCCTGCTCATGTTCATCGTGATCAACGCGGTCGCCTACGTCGGCTACGTCTTCCACGGCTGGGCCGGGGACCGGTTCGGCCGGCGCAACGTGATCGCGTTCGGCTGGATGGCGTCCGGCGTCATCTTCGCGCTCATGCTGCTGGTCGCCAGCGGTACCTTCGCCGTGGTCGCGCTGTACTCGCTGGGCATGTTCTTCCTGGTGGGGCCGTACTCGGCGATGCTGTTCTTCATGGGCGAGTGCTACGACACCCGCTGCCGCGCCACGGGGACCTCGTTCATCAACGCGATCAGCCAGCCGGGCGCCATCGCGGCCGGCGCGATCATCACCGCGATGCTGGTCGCCGGCTCGGACTGGAACCAGGGCGCGCTGCTGGTCGGCGCGCTGGGCACGTTCCTGTCGGGATTCGTGATGTTCGGCGCGCGGAAGGTGCCCGCGCTGTGACCGCTCCCGACATTGACGGACGGGTCGCCGTTATTACCGGTGCCGCCAGCGGGATCGGCCGCGCGCTGGCCGTCTCGTACGCCGCCCACGGCGTCCGTACGGTCATCGGCACCTTCCCCGGCGACCCGCACGACCCCGCCGAGACCCTTCGGCAGGTGGAGCAGGCCGGTGGTGCCGGCGTGGTGCACGAGGTGGACGTACGGGACGCCGCGCAGGTCGAGGCGTTCGCCCAGCGCGCGGTCGACGAGTGGGGCCGCCTCGACATCGCGGTGGCCAACGCCGGCGTGCTGCGCCGGGCCCCGCTCGCCGAGCTCACCGACGCGGCCTGGGACGACATGCTGCAGGTCGACCTGACCGGCGTCCTGCGCACCCTGCGCTCGGCGGCCGCCCGGATCTCCGGTCCCGGCGCGATGGTCGCCGTATCCTCCATCGCGGGCGGCGTGTACGGCTGGGGCGAGCACGCCCACTACGCCGCCGCGAAGGCCGGAGTGCTCGGCCTGTGCCGCAGCCTCGCGGTGGAACTCGCCCCCCGGCAGATCCGCGTCAATTCGGTCATCCCCGGCCTCATCGAAACCCCGCAGTCGTCCGACCCGGTGAACTCACTCGGCCCCGACGGCCTCGCCCGAGCCGGACAGGACATCCCCTGGGGCCGGGTGGGCCGGCCGGCGGAGGTCGCCTCCGTCATCCGGTTCCTCACCTCGGCCGACGCCGGCTACATCACCGGCCAGAACATCGTCGTCGACGGCGGGCTCACCGTCCGCATGCCCGCCTGAGCCTGAGGAGGACCCCATGCCCGCGTCCGAACCCGTGCCCACCCAGAAGCACCGGCCCACCCAGAAGTACCGGCCCGCCCAGGGGCATCGGCTTGCTCTGGAACAGCGGACCGCGCTGATCACCGGTGGCGCGAGCGGCATCGGGCGGGCGATCGCTGAGGCGTACCTCCGTGAGGGTGCCCAGGTCGTCCTGGCGGACCTGGACGCCGAGCGCGCGGCCACCGACATCGGGGCGGCCGGGCACGTCGCCGTCGACGTGAGCGATCCCGGCTCCGTCGCCGGGGCCGTCACCAGCGTGCTGGACCGGTTCGGCCGGATCGACGTCCTGGTCAACTCCGCCGGCATCCTCACCGAGGCACCGTTGGTCGAGATGGACCCGAAGACGTGGGCGGAGACGATCGCGGTCGACCTCACCGGGGTCTTCCTGTGCTGCCGTTACGTCGTGCCACAGATGGTCGAGCGGCGTTGGGGACGGGTGATCAACATCGCCTCCCAGCTCGGCATCAAGGGCGGCCGCTCGCTCAGCCACTACGCGGCGGCCAAGGCCGGGGTCATCGGTCTCACCAAGTCGCTCGCGCTCGAGGTCGCCGAGCACAACGTGCTGGTGAACGCGATCGCGCCCGGCCCCATCGAGACCCCGCTGGTGGCCGGGATCACCGAGGAGTGGAAGGCGGCCAAGCGGGCGGAACTGCCCCTGGGCCGGTTCGGCCGCCCGGAGGAGATCGCGCCGACGGCGGTTCTGCTCGCCAGCGACCCCGGCGGCAACCTCTACGTCGGCCAGACCCTCGGCCCCAACTCCGGCGACGTCATGCCGTGATCCGTGTGGCGGACCTTCTGGGAAGAGCGAATGGCTGATGTGCGGCGCTGCGGGCCGGGAGAGCCCACTGATGTGCGGCGCGTGCGGGCCGGGAGAGCCCACTGATGTGCGGGCGGGGTGGTGATGGCTGATGTGCGGTGCTTGCGGTGAGCGCGGGGACGCGGACTGGGCGCGGCCCTGGGTGGCCGGGCCGGTCGCCCGTGCGGCGGTGGCTCGCGCGGTCAGCCGGGTACTGCCGTCTCCAGGGGCGCGGATCTCGCCCGCCGCCGCTGGCTGGCTCGTCGTCCGTCCCACCGGTGGCTCCGTGGTCTGCGCCACGCTCGGCGAACTCGTCGCCGCGGTGCGCATCGCGTCGTCCGGCGCGATCAGCCCGCTGGACCCGGCGCGTCCTTCGGGGCGGCTGCCGGTTCCCGCAGCGGACGGCCGGACGGGGATCGTCTTGCGCGTAGACCCCCTCGCGCCGCCAAGTCCCGCTCTTGGTGCGGGAGCCGAGGTGGTGGTGCCGGACGAGGCGGCGGCGCTCGCCGTACTGGCCGAACTGGCCACGCCGATGTGGCTGCGACGGCTCTACCTGGAGCGCGTCGAGGGAGTGAGCGCGCCGTGGGGACGGTCGTTGGACGGCCCGTCCGTGCCGCCGCCCGGATCCGCGGCGCTCGCCGCCGATGCGGTCGTCCGGCTCGAATGGGCGCGGCAGGCGGGCCGGTTCGACGGCACGGCCTTCGCCCTGAGCTGCCCTCTCGACGACGACGCGGCGCTGCTGGACGTGGAGGTCCGCGCCGGTCACGTGGTCCGCGCCCGTACGCAACCGTACGGACGCCTGGAGATCAGCGGTTCAGGAGCGTACTGAGCCGGGGGGCGTACGTGGCGTGGAAGACCAGGGACGCGGCGCCGATCGCGGCGGCGTCGGCGGCGATGGGAGAGGTCTCGACCTGGACCGTGTGGAGGCGGCGGGCCAGAGGCCGGGTGGCCACGGCCGCGGCGACCACCTGGCGGTAGACGTCCGCGACCTCGTGCATCGCCGGGCCACCTAGCACCAGCAGATCGATGTCGAGCATGTTGACGATGCTCACGGCGGCGTCGGCGAGCCGGGCCGCGACCTGGCCGATGACCGTACCGGCGAGGGGATCGCCGGCCGCGGCCGCCGCGCAGATCGCCGCGTGGTCGAGCCCTTCAGCGCTCAGCGTGCTCTCGGCGCCCTCGGCCAGCCGCGCCCGTACGGTCGCCTCGATCGCGCTCGGGCAGCAGACCGCCTCGACGCAGCCGCGGTTGCCGCAGTAGCAGTCGGGGCCGTCCGGCGCCACCGTGATGTGGCCGAACTCCCCGGCGTTGAGGGAACGGCCGCGGTAGATCTGGTTGTCGAGGAACAGCCCGCCGCCGATCCCGGTCCCCAGATACAGGTAGGCGAAGCTCGGCGCGGCCCGGGCCACCCCGGCCCAGCGCTCGCCGATCGCCGCCGCCGTGGCGTCGTTGTCCGAGGTCACCGGGAAGCCGGCGTGCTCCTCCAGCAGGCGTTTGATGGGCACGTGGTCCCATCCGGTCAGGCGCGGCGGGACGTTCATGATGCCCTCGGCGTCGAGCGGTCCCGGACAGGCCAGGCCGATGCCCAGCACCTTGCGGTCGGGTACGTCCGCTTCGCGCAGCACCCGGCGGGCGGTGCGGGCCATCTGGCGGATGACCGCGTCGGGCGCGAGGCCGGGGCGTACGGCGGTGTGCAGCTTGGCGACCGGCTGCCCCGCCAGATCGGCCAGCACGTACGAGATCTCGCCGGGATCGAAGTGGATGCCGACGGCGTAGCCCGCGGTCGGGTCCACCCGCAGGATCGTGCGCGGTTTGCCGCCCCGGGACGGGAGCGAGCCGTCCTCGATGACGAGCCCTTCCTCCAGGAGCCGGCGCACGATGACGGAGACGGTCTGGGCGGTGAGCCCGGCGCGCCCGGCGATCTGGACGCGGCTGATGCCGTCCGAGACCTGGATCGCCTCCAGGACGACGGCCCGATTGAAATGGCCTACTTTCGGAAGATTTGTCCCCTTCTGCATATGGCTGCTCCCCGTGTTTTTGGGCTTCTGTCGTTGACTTAATAAATCAAAAAGATTTACCGTCTCGTCAAGTCAGTTCTGTGGGCCGGTGAGAAGGAGTCCCATGAGACGAGCGATGGTGGCCTCGATCCTGACAGTCGCGTTAGCCGCCACGGCCGGCGCATGTGGCGCGGACACGCCGCAGAAGAGCGCCAACGGGGCCAAGGAGATCGAAGTCCTCTACAAGGTGGAACCCTCCTGGCCGCACCTGGAGAAAATGCTCAAACAGGCCAAGGCGCAGTACGAAGCCGCGCACAAGGGCGTGACGATCAAGCTGACCGCGGTCCAGGGCAACAACGAGGTCTACTACACCAAGCTCGCCCTGCTGAACCGCTCGGCCGAGTCAGCTCCGGACGTGTACCTCCACGACACCTTCCAGGTCAACGCAGACGTCGCCGCCGGCAAGCTCGCCCCGCTCGACGACTACCTGAAGACCTGGCCCGACTGGGCCACCCAATATCCCGACTCGGTCAAGCAGGCCGCCAAGGGCCCCGACGGCAAGACCTACGGTGTGCCGATCAGCACCGACACCCGAGGGCTCTGGTACAACAAGGACATCTTGACCAAGGCCGGCATCCAGCTGCCGTGGCAGCCCAAGACCTGGGCGGACGTGCTGACCGCGGCCCGCGCGATCAAGCAGAAGGTGCCCGGCGTCGTCCCCTTTAGCATGTACTCCACCAAGCCGCACGGCGAGGCCGCCACCATGCAGGGCTTCGAGATGCTGCTCTACGGCACCCCCGGCGGCACGCTCTACGACGACACCCAGAAGAAGTGGGTCTCCTCCGGCAAGGCATTCACCGACTCGCTCGCCTTCATCAACACGATCTACCGAGAGGACCTCGGCCCGAAGAAGGCCGACGCGTTCAACCCCAAGCTGGGGGAGAAGATCGGGCTCGACTGGTTCCCCAACGGCAAGATCGGCATCGACCTCGACGGAGCCTGGATGTCGGGCAGCTGGCGGCCCACCAGCACCAAACCGTGGCCGCAGTGGGCCGAGAAGATGGGCTGGACCGCCATGCCGACCCAGAACGGTCAGGCGCCCGGCGCCGTCAGCATGTCGGGCGGCTGGGTCATGGCGATGAGCTCCTACGCCAAGGACAAGAAGGACGCGTGGGACTTCATCGCCACGGCGACCAACAAGGAGAACACGCTGGTGTACTCCATCGGCACGGGTGACCTCGCCCCGCGCAAGGACGTGGCCGCCGACCCGAAGTACAGCGCTGACAACCCGAGCGTGAAGTTCTGGTCCGATCTGGCGTCTGTCACGCACTACCGCCCGGCGTACGAGGTCTATCCGAAGGTCTCGGCCGAGGTGCAGAAGGTCATGGAGGCGATGACGACCGGCTCCAAGACCCCGGAGGCGGCGGCCAAGGAGTACGCCGACGCGCTGCCCGGCGTCGTCGGCGGCCCGGACAAGGTGATCCCCGGCTCATGACCGTCACGTCCGTGACGCCGCCACGGCTGGCCGGCTCCCCCGACAAGGGGGAGCCGGGCCGGCGGGCCCGGCGCACCCTGCGCTGGCTGCTGCCGCTCGGGCCCGCCCTGATCATGTTCGTGATCTTCATGGTCGGGCCCATCCTGTGGAGCGTCTACATCGCCTTCACCAACGAGACGCTGACCGGCGCCGCGTCGGTGAACTCGCAGTTCGTCGGTGTGGACAACTTCGTCAAGATGTTCAGCGACGAGGACTTCCGCAACTCCCTCCTGCTGACCTTCGTCTTCGTGATCGGCTCGGCCGTCATCGGGCAGAACACCCTCGGCCTGATCATCGCGCTGCTCCAGCGGGGCCGGGGACGAGCGGTCCGGAGCGTGGTCAACGGCATCGTGATCGCGGCCTGGGTGGTGCCCGAGGTGGTCGCGGCGGCGTGCTGGTACTCCTTCCTGGCCGAGGAGGGCACGCTCAACGAGGCGCTCGCCGCCCTCGGCTTCTCCCAGGACTGGCTCTACAGCGCGCCCATGATCGCGATCATCCTGGCCAACGTGTGGCGCGGCACCGCGTTCTCCATGCTGGTCTACTCCGCCGCGCTGTCGGACGTACCGGGGGAACTGCTGGAGGCGGCGGCGGTGGACGGGGCGAGCACCTGGCGGCGGCTGGTGCACATCACCCTGCCGCTGATCCGCCGCTCGATCCTGTCGAACCTCATGCTGATCACGCTGCAGACCCTGGCCAGCTTCGGCCTGATCTACGCCCTCACCGGCGGCGGTCCTGGCACGGACAGCCAGACCACCCCGCTCTACATGTACGAGCAGGCGTTCCGCTACTTCGAGATCGGCTACGGCAGCGCGATGGCCCTGGTGATGCTGGTCATCGGCGCCGCGTTCTCCCTCGTGTACCTGCGACTGATCAAGGTGGACACCTGATGACGCGCCTGGCCGCCCGTGGCGCGGCACTCATCTCGCTCGCGGTGATCGCGCTGGCCTTCCTCGGGCCGTTCCTGTGGGTGCTCCTCGCCTCGCTGCAACCCGACGCCAACCTCGCCGCGCAGCCGACCTTCCAGTTCTCGCTCAAGAACTTCAGCGCGGTGCTGACCTGGGAGACCATCTACCACCCGATCATCAACTCGATCCTCATCTCCGGCAGCACGGCGATCCTCACCGTGATCGTCGCCGGGCTCGCCGCCTACCCCCTGTCCCGCTACACCCTGCGCTTCAAGCGGCATTTCATGCTGACGCTGCTGTTCACGACCGGCCTTCCGGTCACGGCGATCATGGTGCCGGTCTACTCGATGTTCTTCCGGTTCAACTTGTACGGGTCGATTCCGGCCATGGTGCTGTTCCTGGCCGCCAGTTCGCTGCCGTTCTCCATCTGGATGATGAAGAACTTCATGGACGGCGTGCCGGTGAGCCTGGAGGAGTCCGCCTGGGTCGACGGGGCCGGCTGGGTGCAGTCGCTGCTCAGGATCGTCGGGCCGCTGATGGCTCCCGGGGTGGCGGTCGTGGCCATCTTCGTCTTCGTCGGCCAATGGGGGAACTTCTTCGCCCCCTTCGTCCTCCTCGACACGCCGGAGAAGCAGCCGGCGGCGGTGACCATCTACACCTTCTTCTCCCAGTACGGGCAGGTCGCCTACGGTGAGCTGGCCGCGTTCTCGATCATCTACACGACCCCGGCCGTGGCCCTCTATGTCGCCGTGAACAAGTACCTCGCCGGTTCCTTCAGCTTCGCCGGATCAGTGAAGGGCTGAGCGGCGTTCCCAGTACGCGGAGACGACCCGGGTGTGCAGCGGGAAGGCCAGCTCCCGCGGCTCGTCCATCACCGACCACTCCATGGTCTCGGCCGTCGGCACCATCGGCGGCAAGGCGGCCGAGACGGTCGGCGGTGCCAGGCCGAAGACCAGCAGGGTGCCGTCAGGAGCGCTGTGCGCGTCGAACAGCCGCACGCGGTCCGCGTCGACGACGACGGCCGTCTCCTCGTACAGCTCCCTGGCGGCGGCCTGCTGCCAGCTCTCGCCCACGTCGATGAACCCGCCGGGCAGGGCGAGCTCGCCCCGATGCGGCTCGATGCCGCGCCGGACCACCAGCAGACCGTCGTCCACGGGCAGCAGCAGCACCGCGACGGGCAGCGGGTTGAGGTAGGCGGTGTTGCCACAGCCGGCGCAGGTGCGCGGCCAGGGCTGGTCCGGGGTGTACGCCGTGCCGCAAAAGGAGCAGTGCGAGTGCCTGATCGCCATGAGGTGAGACTAGCGATGCCGATTGACGGCCTTGACGACGAGCTGGGCTGTCCGGTCGGCAGTGGTGAACCCCGGCTGCCGGCCCGTGTGGTAGACGACCACCCAGACGTTCGACAGGCGGAACGAGATCTGGGTCCGGTAGATCGTGTCCACGATGGATTCGGCCCGGGTGTAGCTGTACGCCTCGTCGCCGACGTCCGGACCCTTGCGGATCTTGGTGCCCGGGTTGCGCTTCGGTTCCTCCTTCATCGTCTTGACCGTGTACTCCTGGGCGGTGTGCGCGGCCGAGGCATCCGCCAGGCGGTTCGCCGTGACGCTCACGAACGCGCCGTTGTCGGGGCGGGTCCACATACAGGCAGTGGCTGTCTGGTACTGGCGTTTCACCGCGCCGCCGAGTAGTGAGCGCGCCTGGGCGTTGGTCAGCAGGCCACACGCCTCGAAGTTGCGCCCGAACAGCGCCCGGGCGGACCCCGTCGAGCGGGACGTCGGGGCCGGGGTGGAGGTGTCGCCGATCGTTTCGCTGAAGGTGGCGGTGAAGTTCGGCAGGACCCGTACCAAGACCACCACCCCTGTGGCCAGGGCCAGCACGACCGCCAGCCCGGCGCCCAGGAGGATGAGGGGCACGCGGCTGCGCTTGGGCACAGCGCCGGCCTGGGTCCGCTCGCGGTGCAGGGCCGGGTCGGTGCCGGCCGTCCTGAACGAGGGTGTGACGGGCGCCGGGCCCACCTCCGACCGGGCCGGCACGGTGCCCTGGGCGATGGCGTTCAGCCAGTCGGCCGCCTGGCCGGGGGCGCAGCGCCGTACCGGATCCTTCTCCAGGATCGCGGCCAGTACGGGGGCGAGCGGGCCGGCCAGCCGGGCGGGGGCGGGCGGCTGCATGAGCACGGCCGCCATCACGGCGGCCTGGTTGGCGCGGGCGAACGGCGGCCCGCCCTCCACCGCCGTGAACAGCGTGGCACCGAGCGACCACAGGTCGGCGAGGGGGCCGTCGGTCTCGCCGCGCAGGCGCTCTGGAGCGATGTAGCCGGGCGAGCCGGTGAGCAGGCCGGTCTGGGTGAGCGCGGCGTCCCCGGCGACGGTCGCGATCCCGAAGTCGGTCAGCAGCACCCGTCCGTCGTCGGTGAGCATGACGTTGGCCGGTTTGACGTCCCGGTGCAGTACGCCCGACGCGTGCGCGGCGCCGAGCGCGTCGAGCATCTGGAGGCCGATCCAGGCCACCTGGCGCGGGGCCAGTGGGCCGTTGGTGCGTACGGTCTGGTCGAGGGAGCGTCCGCGGACCAGCTCCATGACGATCCACGGCCGGCCACCGTCGAGGACGACGTCGTGCACAGTGACGATCGACGGGTGAGAGCGCAGCCGCGCCGCGGCCCGCGCCTCGCGTAACGTGCGTTCGGCCAGCTCAGTACGTGCCGCCTCGTCGAGGTCCGGAGGTAGCCTGACCTCCTTGACGGCCACTTCCTGCCGCAGCAGTTCGTCCATCG
Source organism: Nonomuraea sp. NPDC048901 (assembly GCF_040649695.1). NCBI lineage: Bacteria > Bacillati > Actinomycetota > Actinomycetes > Streptosporangiales > Streptosporangiaceae > Nonomuraea > Nonomuraea sp. NPDC048901. The sequence continues at coordinate 709,337 of NZ_JBEZFW010000006.1, forward strand.
CCCGCCAGACGGTGCCCATGCCGCCTTGGCCGAGCGGGGACAGCAGCCGGTAGCGGCCCGCGAGCAGCGTCACCGGACCGCCGCGCTTCGCGCACGTCCTGACGTGTTCTCGGTCCCGGGGCCACCCACTGCTTCCTCCGCTATCGGTCCTATGCGGACAGAAGTGATATTAGGGGTCTGTGCTGCCGCGCGGGCACTTACTGCGGAGTCGCGCCGATCGGTGCTCTCCCTCAAAGGGCCTCCGCTTCGCTCCGGACGTTCTCCCAGGCGGGCTGGCGCCCGCCCCCTGAAGGGCCTCGCTGCGCTCGGACTGCCTTCCAAGAACGCTTCGCCCGGTCGGCTGGTTGGAGCGGACTGAGCATGGTCGCAATTCATTGAAACCGGCACCAACTTGGCCTTTATCCCCGAGACCGGCCCGCGGGGATGTCTCCTTGTTGCTGTAGCCCTCCAGATTGCTCAGACGTTGGTCAGGCGGGGATATCCCCAGGGAGGGCCGTCAACGTCGCCAAGCCATACACGCTGCCAGCTTGGAGTGACAGTCGATCCGAAGCTGGATTGATGAGGAGAGCCTGCTGTCAACGGCCGATTGCGTGGGTCTGACCCCCAGGCGGCGATGAGGTGGGGGTCGCGTTGGTGTTCGTAGCGGCCGGGGACCCGTCAACCCGCTGCGGGTGCCGCCGTGGGCGCACCTGACGGGGCTTGGTCGAGCGCGTGACGGCGGACGCCGCGGACCAGCAGGTAGCCGACCATCCAGAACTCCCCTACGGTCGCGGGGACAGTGAGAGCGTCTGCGACGCCCTGCGCGTCGGGGACGAGGTATCCGACGAACGCGCTGAGCAGGTAGCCGATGCCGCCGCCGATGAGAATCCAGCCGAGCGGGCGGGGCATCCAGCCCGAGCGGAGCACGCACGAGCCCATGGGGATGAGCCACAGGCCGAAGAACACTGCTCCCACGCCCCACAGGTTGCCGCTGACCAGGTACAGGACCTGGACGACGGCCGCCGCGTCGCCGATCGGGTCGAGCGCGATCTGGACCGCTGTGGCGAGCAGCGCCGCGCTGGAGAGAATCGCGACCGCGTTGACGAGGCCGAAGGCGGCGATACCGCTGGCGGCAAGCGGGTGTGCGGTGCGGAACAGGCGGTAGAACCATGCCGCTGTGAGGGCTTGGGTGACGACGATGAGCAACTCTAAGGCGACCCCGGCGCGGGCGAGCGATTCGTGGTCGACCAGGTGGGCGAGCGTCGCACCGGGATCGCCGGCCGTGAAGAGCCGCGGCCGGATGAGCAGGAAGCCCAGTGCGCCGGTGACGGCGAGGCCGAGGTAGAGCAGCCCGGTCATGCGGGCGGTGCGGATCAGCGCGTGCATGGTGGCTCTCCTTGAGGGCTGTGCCGGCGCGGCGGCCGCGGGAGATCGACTGTGCCTTACTCCGTAAGGTAACTTACGATGTAAGACGCCGACAAGGGGGTGGAAGACCGATGGCGGCGAAGGCATTCCGCGAGCCGCTCAGCCGCGAGCGCGTGCTGGCGGCGGCGGTCGTCCTGGCGGATGCGGAGAGGATCAAGGCGCTGACGATGCGCCGCCTCGACGCCGGCCTCGACGTTGAGGCCATGTCGCTCTAGCCTTCCAAGAACGCTTCGCCCGGTCGGCTGGTTGGAGCGGACCACGGCGGGGTAGCCCCGATCAATGTGGAGACGTACGCGACTTAGCGGAAAAGTCGCAGAACCCTCTCGGCTTGGCGCTCGAGGGTGCCTACCGGGTTATGAGGCATCGCCGGCCCATCGGGGCCGAGCTGGAGAAACCAGCCCAGCGCGATCAGGCGGCGGAAGCCCCGCACCCGCGCGGCTTCCCCCGGGGCCAGGTCGATGTGGGCCAGCAGTTGCTCGGCATCCAGGGCGCCGTCGATGCGGGAGATGTGCTCGGTTATCTCGCCAAGTTCGAAGGCGCGATCGTTGCGGCCGGAGTCTTCCCAGTCGATAAGCCGCACGCGTCGCTCGTGTCCGTCCCACAGCAGGTTCGCGTGGTTGCCATCCGCTAGCCCGAGGACGGGCGGATGGGGGTTCGTCACGAGCTGGTCAGGGTCGCTGGATGTCAGCCAGGCGGATCCCGCTTGGCAGGCGTGCCGCACAAGGGGGTCCGCGCCGAGGTCGGGTCGCTTGTCGGCCCAGACGCGGGCTTTGCCCAGAGCCGCGGCGGGTCCCCAGGGGGCGGGCTCGACCGCTTCCACCACCTGAGTGGGGATTGCCTGGTGCAATCGGTTCATGGCGGTGGCCAGCGCGCTGACCTGCTCGTCAGTGGCATGCTCGCCGCGCAGGACACGGCCGGGCAGCCTGGTCATCACGATCATGGGTGGGTGAGCGTCGAGAGCGGCTTCCACTGGCGTGGGCGCGAGGTCAGGCGCGTGTTCGGCGAGCAGTGTGAGCGCTGCCCACTCCCGGTGGGGCTCTCCTCGTCCCCATGACGTGTAGCGCTTGATCACGACGTCGTCGCTGAATTCGAGACTGTGAGTGCATCGGCCAGCCGTCATATGCTCGCGTCGCCCTTTCTGTTCCCTCAGACCCGAGGACAGGACCGGTCACGCCCAGCGAAGGGAAGGAAAGGGCTTGAGACTACCGCAGGCGTCCCTGTCGCCAACGCGAGCAGTGCGTCCCACTCACAAGGGCCGACGGCCGATGGTGGGGCGTCCGGCCTCGATGACGGCGGGGGGACCCTCGCTGTTTTCGGGAAGAGTCAGGACCGTTCGGATATCGTCATGCACTCCTCTTTGAGGGAATTTTTTGGGCGCACAAGTCTATCCTCTACGACATGGCGCGCCCATTTTTATGCAGCTCGGGTGGATGTTTGTGTCCACTCATTATCGAAGAACAAATTTACGCGACTTGCCAAATATTTCCCAATTGCGCACCGCGGGCAAGGCTGCCGGCCTCCTTCCAGTCTCTTCCGCACGGCAGGTGCGACGACGCGGGCGCTCAGCTCTGGTATCGAGATTCCATGGGAGCGTCGGACGCCTAATGGTGGCGAGAGGAAGGACTCGCCGGCGCGCCCAACTCGATGATCTTCCAGTTATCCCGCGTGCCCCATCAGCAGAGCGCTCCACATGGCATTTGCCGCATGGAAGGACCAGCGATCACTCTCATGAATGACGGTCTTCCCTGTCCGGAGAGCTGTCCGCCGAATGAACCGCAACCCGCCGAGCGCGATCAGTTCGTAGAAGACCTCATCGCAGTCGCAGGTCCACTGCATAACCCGGCCGTCCGGCTCCCCCCCCGCGTGGAGCGTTCCATACCAGCTCCTCGTGGTGCGACTGGACGGCGGGCACGTGCGGCGCCGTGCAATGAGGGGGAAACTGCCAGGGGCCGAGCACCCAGTTCACCTCTTCACCTCAGGCTCTCTGCGGGCGACCCCGGCCATCACGCCTTCCCCGGCGCAGCCGGGCACGGCCTGACCCGTGAACATCTCCGCCCAGACTGCGCGCTGCCCCGCGCCCAACAGGCGCACGCCCCACTTGAGCGCGATCTGCTCGACCAGCCACAGACCGCGCCCGTGACAGTCGTCATCGCCGGACGCGCGCGATCGAGGAACGGTGTCCGCCCCGTCGTCGGTCACCTCAACGCGAACGATCTCGGTATCAACGGCGATGACCTCCACCGTAACCACCCCGCCATGCAGCCCCGAAGCGGTGTGAATTAGGGCGTTACTGGTCAACTCGCTCACGATCAACTGCACCTCCTCCAGGCCCCGATGCCCTGCCGCTGCCAGCATCTCCACGACGCAGTGACGAGCCACCGCTACCGACTGCGCCACCCCCGGCAACACGACTTCACCAAGGAACCGCTCGTTCACCGCGCCACCTCCCAGACCTGCGTAGCCGCGTCCACGTCGTACGCATCCACCCACCGACCACGACCATGACCCCACGCGAAAGATCCACCGCTCACCCCTCAAAGCGGCCCTCACATACAGCGGACCCCGCGCCCCGCGTATGGCGATGAACGGCTCACCCTTCGACGGGCACTCCGCCGCCAGCGACAGCTCGAGCTGGGACAGATCCCACGACGATCGCACTAAGTGAACAAACTGTTCCTCACTGTTATCGAAGTAGCGCATGCTGACGCCCCCTTCGAGTGACCGCGTCGATCGACTTGGTCACGCTCTGTTCGATGCCTTGCCCGTGTAAATCGCGCGAGTTCATGGACCTGGCGGCCCTGTCGCCGAGGAGGGGAGCCTGTGACAGGCTGCTTATTCCTATGATGCACATGAACCAAAGGAAGGTGCAACCGTTGCACGTGCATCTCGCTATAGACGTTCGGTAGCCTTGCTCGCATGCCCCAAAGGCACCAGACGCCGACGGTCCGCCTGAGACAGCTCGCGAGGGCGCTCCGCCAGCTCCGCGAGAGTTCCGACCTGTCTCGCGAGGGGGTCGCGGAGATCACCTCCATGAACCGAGCGACCCTCTACAGGATTGAGACGGCCCAGGTTCGACCGCAGGTTCGCACGCTGAAAACGTTGATGGACGTGTACCAGGTGGCCGAGCCTCGGCGGACGGAACTGCTCGCCATCCTCAAGGCGGCGAACGAACAGGGCTGGTTGCAGACTGCCGTGGATCTGCCTCAGCAGTACGCCACATACATCGGGTTCGAGGAAGAAGCGCAACGGATACTCAACTACGAGTCGCTGTTCATGCCTGGCCTACTTCAGACCGAGGAATACGCAAGGGCGGCTACCGTTGGAACCGGCCCAACGCTTCCGAAAGACGAAGTCGAGCACCGGGTTGTCGCCCGTATGAGCCGCCAAGAGCGTCGAGACCCACCGTTGGTTGTCTGGGCCATTATCGATGAAGCTACGCTACATCGGCAGGTCGGTGGGCCTCGCGTCATGCGTGAGCAGCTACAACGCCTGATTGACGCCAGCTTGGATCCCCATGTCACGTTGCAGGTGGTTCCGTTTGGAGCTGGCGCGCATCCGGGTATGCGCGGTTCATTCGTGATCCTCCAGTTTCCGGAGGAATATCATCACGATGTCGTCTATATCGAGACGAGTACAAGTGATCTCTTCCTGGAGAGCCAGGAGGATGTAGCACGGTATAGCCTAGAATTTGAGCATCTTCGCGCAGTATCGATCAGCCCTGACGCAACGCGCGATCTTATTGCCGACGTGCTCTCGAACATGAAATGAGAGGAGGTGCGGCGTGGCAAAGAAGGATGTTGACCTTTCGCAAGCTCGGTGGCGCACTAGCAGCTTGAGCGGAACGAACGGTCAATGTGTTGCCGTTGCCTTCGTTGATGGTTATGTGGCGGTTCGTCATTCCAAGAACGCGGGCGGCCCTAGCATCATCTTCACGGTTGACGAGTGGCGAGCCTTCACAGGAGGCGTGCGACTGGGTGAGTTCGATCAGCCTTAAGTCGCCTAAGAGCGCTGCCCGGTCCCCATGGCGGTTCCTCCGAGGGGGCCGGGCATCTGTTTGTCTAAGTGATCGACTTCGGAAGTCCTTCGGGGGGCGACGTGAGAGCCGATCGTGTGCACGGACTAAGGGGGTCTTGGGACTATCCGGCCGGAATTGAACGATAAGGCTCCACCGCAGGTCAGAAGGTTGCGGGCCGAGGCGTCGCGGACGAACTGATCTCGGTTTGGGCCGGAACTCAGTAGTAGGCGACGTTCACGGCCAGGGCGGCCGCCGCCAGCGTGAAGAACGCGGACCAGGCGCCGAAGTGGTGGTCACGGGCCCGCAGATGAACGCAGAACGCGCCGAGGAAGTACAACACGAGGCCGGCGGCGGCGAGCAGGCCCAGCACCGGAACGGCGAACCCGGCCAGCAGTCCCAGCGAGCCTGCCGCCAGCATCATGCCCAGCGGGAGCATCCAGGAACGAGGCACGCCAAGCTGGTCCGCCTGCTTCTTGGGGTATTCATGGCCGATGAGGTTGGCGATGGCGGCCAGGCCGACGACGGCCGAGGCGAGGAGAGTGATCACGAGGTAGACGGCGAACACGATGGTCCCCTTGTCCGTGTGAGTGATAGGCGGTTGCGCACTACACGGACGAGATGAGCCGCCGGGAACGTGACATGCCCAGCGTGTGACTTGGGTCATGGCTCCGTCGGCCGACGCCAGGGATGGCGTCACATCGGTTGAGCGCCAGGTGCATGAGGTGGTGAAGGTCGCCCACCTGTGGTGCCAACGAGCTGGCCAGTCCGCGTTGGCGCGGGCCCACGACCTGTCCATGTCACTCGCCGATGTCGGTCGGGCTCGCATGTCGGCATACCCCTGATCGTGCATGCGATGCTGACGGGGTTCGCCAACCAGCAGCTGGCGCGGAACCTGGCCCGCTCCACCGTGGAGGGACGGGAGAACACCGTGAAGGCGTTCGCCGCCTACGTCAACGCCTATCCGTGGCAGTGGGCTCCCGCCATGGTGGACGAATGGCTTGGTGACCTGCGCTCCCTGCGCGAGTTGAAGCGCTCGACCATCCGCTCCTACTCCGAGGCGGTACGCGCGTTCTGCCACTTCGTCACTGATCCCCTCTACGGGTGGGCCGCGACATGCGAAGAGCGGTTCGGAACCCACCCCATCCAGATCGTGCACGAGTGGAACACCGCGGTCCACGTGCAAGAACACGAGGCCGACGCGGCCAAACGCGCGTTCACCAAGGCCGAGTTGCACGCCTTCTTCACCCACTGCGATGACGAGGTCGCCCGCATCCGGGCCTTCGGCCGCAAAGGCTGGCTACCCGCCTTCCGGGACGCCACCTTGTTCAAGACCGCCTACTCCTACGGGCTACGCCGCAACGAGGCACGGATGCTGGACGCCGCCGACTTCGGCCGCAACCCGCACGGCACGGAGTTCGGCGAGTACGGCCGCTGCCAGGTTCGGTACGGCAAGGCGAAGAAGGGCTCGCCGCCCAAACGCCGCACCGTCTTGACCGTGTGGGAGTGGACCCCCGACATCCTGCAGGAGTGGTTCACCGAGGTCCGCCCGTTGTTCGGCACCGACAACAACCCGGCGGCCTGGCCGTCGGAGCGAGGGCTGCGGATCGGCTGCCAGCGGCTCAACTCCCGTTTCCTGGCCTACCGCCAGGCGCTGGGCCTGGATGAGGGCTTGGATTTCCACTCCTTTCGCCGCTCCTACGTCACCCACCTGATCGAGGCCGGCTGGGACCCGCGCTTCGTCCAGGAGCAGGTCGGGCACGAGCACGCGAGCACCACCGCGATCTACACCTGCGTCAGCTCCGACTTCCGCACCCGCACCCTGCGCCGGCACCTGGACGCCACCGTCGCCGCCGCACTCCAGGCCCAGACGGGAGGAGACTCATGAAACGCAAGGTCGGCTACACCTGGAAGCTGCGCGAGATCATGGCTGACCGGCGCATCTACACGGCCACCGAGCTGGTGCCGCTGCTGCGCGAGCGCGGCGTCGACCTATCGGCCTCCCAAGTCCACCGTCTGGTCTCCGGCACTCCCGAACGGTTGTCGCTGCAGGTGATGTCCGCGCTTTGCGACATCCTCTCCTGCACCCCGGCCGATCTGGTCGCCACCACCGCAGAGAACGCCGGCGTCCGCAAGACCGTCGCCGGCGACCTACCCACCCCGCCCACCGGGGCCGAGAAGCTGCGCCCACGACCGGCCCGCATCCTCCCCGACGCGTGACCCGCTCCTACGCCACCGACGAGCAATACGACCGGTGGTTCATGGCCGAGTGCTGCCGCTGCGGCCGTCGCCGCCATAAGGCTGGACATTGGCCGGACGGATACGTCTGCCGAACCTGCGCCGACCGCGCGCTCCGCATCCGGGGCGCCTGCCCTGGATGCGGCCAGGACCGCGCTCTTCCTGGACGTCGAAGCAGCGACGGCGCCACAATCTGCACCACCTGCGCCGGCTTTTCCCAGACGTTCGACTGTTACGCGCTGCGGGTTCGAAGGCAAGCTCCGGGGCGGGCGGCTCTGCGAACGCTGCACTCTCAGCGACCGGCTCACCGCCGTCTTGGACGACGGCACCGGCCGCATCCGCCCACAGCTGAGGCCCCTGTTCGACCTGCTCGTGGCGATGGAACAGCCCGGCAGCGGGCTGACCTGGCTGGCAATGCGCCGCAACCATCTGGGAAACGTGGCGGCGCTGCTGCAGCAGCTCGCTCTCGGGCAGATCCCCCTCACCCACGACGCCTTCCACGAACTTCAGCCCTGGCGGGTCGCCGCTCACCTGGAAGAACTCCTGGTGGCCTGCGGCGTCCTGCCCGCCGTCGGGGCCAAGATGGCCGAGTTCGAGAGCTTCCGCATTCTGGCCGAGCAGGGACTGCGGGCGATCGGCGACGACCCGGCTCGTAGACGGCGGCTGGAGCTCATGCGCGACATGTACGCGTTCATGATGGACCGCTGCCCGATCAGTCAAGCCGATGCTCCGCCGCCTGCTCGACGACCAGGTGGCGCTCGCCGCACGCCCGGCCGACATGGTCGTCTACCATCGGAAGTCTCTTGGCGGGCCACACATCGCCGAGAAGCTCGGCGTACCGGCCGTCGCCGCCCCGCTGCTGCCCGCGTTCCAGATCGATGATGTGGCAATCCGTCCCCGGGCTTGAGCTAAAGACCTGAAGAACATGAGCACGGTGACGGCACTCCACCCGTTTTCTCCATTGCTGGTGCCACCTCGACCCAAGGTCGGCGGCACTGACCGTCACACTCGCGCTGGCGAGCTAGACCGGCACGGCGAACCGGCGGCGTGGGCGGCTACCTGTTCCATTTCGACGAGGACTGGCCGTGGACGATGTGGCTGGCCGGGGC